>NZ_JBHWFF010000050.1:0-29065 GCF_042733785.1 Streptomyces sp. NPDC059695
TCGGACGAACTCCCACTCGGCATCGGACAGTTCATGGCGACGTATCACGACACCATGATCCACCAGCGGTGATCATTTGAAGACACTGCCTAGGGCCTGTCTGACAAATGATCACTGAGCGTGTGCGTGCTCGGTCCAATTGCCTTGCCGTCCTGACGCCGGCCAGTGATTCACGGACCCTGGCAGACCGTCTACGAGCGGTTCGCCCGCTGGGAAGCGGACGGGAGCTCGGCGAAGCTTCCGCACCCCCGAGGAGGCTTTCGCCACCGGGGAGTTCAACAGGGTCTTCGTGCTGCAGGGCGTCAACCGACACGAGGAGCGGGGCCGGGTCCACGGCTTCGAGCTCCAGAAGGAGGCCATGACCCGGGACCCGGCCCGGGGCGCCACGTCGGTGGGGAACTACGTGAGGCGAAATCGCTGATCGTGGCGCATCACGTGAACACTGACAGCCGACTGGCGTCGGCATCTCTCCTGCCCCCAGGGCAACTTGGGGAGGCTTCCCGGCGGCGGCCCAAGAACTCTCTGGCACTCCTTCAAGAAGGTCGTGGGGTCTACACTCCGCGATCATGAACGACTTCATCGATGCGGGCGCCGACCCGCGGCTCTTCGACACGATGTCCACGATGCGCGCCATGCGTCGCCTGAAGCCCGAACCGGTCTCCCAGGCCCTCGTCGAGCGACTCGTGCAGGCCGCGGTCTGGGGGCCCAGTGGTGGCAACATGCAGCGCTTCGAATACGTTGTCGTCACCGACCGGGACGTCATGGCGCGGCTCGCCCCCCTGTGGGAGCGCTGCGTCGACGCCTACCTCGCCACGACGGGCGCGCTGGCTCCCGAGGGGATGGACGAGGCCGCCTACGGGCGGATGGTCGCCGCGATCGAGTACCAGCGGGACCATTTCGCCGACACTCCCGCGCTGATCATCCCCTGTTACCAGTTCCCCGCGCCGCGGGTGCCCGAGGAAGGGTACGTCGCCTCCGCGCAGGCCCTCGGGCCGGCGGCGACCCAGCGCATGGTGGACACGCAGGAGCGCTTCATGGCTCTCGCGGAAGGATCCTGCGTCTACCCGGGTGTGCAGAATCTGCTGCTCGCCGCCCGAGGCCTCGGTCTTGCCGCGAACATCACGATCTGGCACCTGATGCTGGAGGAGGAGTGGAAGCAGGCCCTCGGCATCCCGGAGGACATGCGCACCTTCGCCGCGATACCCGTCGGCTGGCCGATGGGCCATTTCGGACCCGTGCGCCGCCGCCCGGTCTCAGAGGTCGTGCACCTCAACCGCTGGTAGCTGTGCGAAGCGATTCATCTCCTTGAACGCGTCAGCATCATCGTTCGACCGGATGACGGGGGTGATCGTTGTCGACGCTCATTCCGCAGCTGCCGTACTCACGGCCGGGTGCCGCTGTCGTACTGTCCCGTCAGCGGCGCCGGTCCCGTGTCCACCCAGCAGCAGGTGCAAGGAGAGCAGACCCCTGTCGCTCTCAAGTCCCTGACGCAGCGTGCCCGTCCCGGCGCCTGGGGTACGTCACATCCTCCGCCCCACCTGGGTGTCACCGACAGGTGGAGGTGTCTTCGCCGGGCTCTTCCAGCAGGATGACGCCACTGCCTTCTGCGCATTCCGACCATGGCAGCGGCATGCCGATGAAGCGGCGGTGTGAGAAGGCATGTCATGGGGGGAATGCGTGCCAAGTGGACACCGAGATCAGGACCTCACACACCCCAACACGCAACGAGCGGGCCTTGTGGTACGTGCTCGCCGCTACAGGAGTTGCGGCCACTGCAGCGGCGGGCGGGGTCGCGGTCGATCCCACCAGCTCCTGGTACCGCTCTCTGAGCAAACCACCATGGCAGCCGCCTCCCTGGGCCTTCGGTGCCGTTTGGACGCCGCTGTACGCATCGATCGCGTTCGCCACCGGACGCACCCTGGCCCTCACAGACGGAGCGCAGCGACGTCGGCTCATCGCGAGTATCGCGTGCAATCTCGGCCTCAACGCCGGATGGAACTGGCTCTTCTTCCGCCTGCGAAGCCCACGCGCCGGCCTCATCGGAACCCTCTTGCTCGACCTCAGCAACCTTGAGCTCATCTGCCGGACCGCGCGAGTCGATGCTGTGGCCGCACGCACCCTGCTGCCCTACGCAGCTTGGAGTGCTGTCGCCACCGGACTGAACGCCTCGATCGTCATCCGGAACTCCTGAAGGGACGCAACACGGCTCCTGCACTGAGCCGCGACAGAGAATGCAGAGCTCCTGTCAGGGCGTCGCCCAGCGGGCTGTACAGCGATCGTCCGGAGCCACTGCGGCGCGGCGCGCACGCGGCGTGCCTCTGGTCGGCCCCACGGCCGGTGCCTGCCCTGGCCGACCGGGTGCTGACCGAGCTCGGCGACGTCCTCGCCACCCGCCTGTCACGGCTGATGCTCCGCGCCGACGCCGAACGCGCGCCGCCGTACGGGCAAGACCACCGCGTTGATCGGCCCTGCCCGTGCCGCGGCCGAGGGTCGGACGGGGAATGTCTTGTACCGGTCAGGCGCGGGCAGACAGGGGGGTGAAGCACACCGTTCCACGAGGGGGAAGCGCATGGGGACGTGGTGGGGGAACCTGCTCGGGGCCGCGCTGTTACTGGCCTCGCTCGTGATCGTACGGGCCACGGCGGTGGCCCTGCGGCGTGCCCACCGTGCCATGACGGCCGGGGTCGGGCCGCCGCGTGCACCGGATGAGCGCCTCGACCTGTACGAACTCGCCTATCTGCACGGTGGCGGCGAACGTGTCGTCCAGGTCGCCCTGCTGCGCATGCACGCGGACCGGCGCCTTGAGGCGCGGCGGGTCTCGACGCGGCGGGTGGCGCTCCGCCCCCTGGGCCGGGGCCGGGACGAGATGGAGAGGACGGCGCTCGACCTGGCGGCCCGGGCGGCGGACGAGGAGGGGAATGTGCCCTGGCCGCTGCCGGCCTGGGACAGCGAGCCCGTGATCCGGGGCCTGCGCGACCGGCTCGTCCTCGACAGCCTGCGGGGCGACGACGGGCACCCCGTCGGCGTGCTCCGCCGGTCGCCGGCCGCCCGGCGCAGACTGCAGGCCCGCAACCGTCACGACACCGTCGTACGGTGGCTGCCCGCGGTTGCCGTGGCGGGCCTCGCTTTGGCGGTGACCACGGACTCCTACCTCCCGCTCCTGGGCCACCCGCTCCTTCTGCTGTGGGCCCACCGAGTGAGGGGCCAGGCCGAGAGTGCCTTCATCGGCGTGTACGGCGTCACGGATGCCGGACGGGCGGCCATGGCGGCCGCGGAGCGCCCCGAGTGGATCCGCCGGGGAGAACCGGCCCGGCTTCGGAACCTCGCGGTTGACGGCGCGAAGATCCTCGCGACCCGCCACCCGTTGCACGAGCCGCAGGAACCCCGCCGGAACAAGCTGCCCCCGCCCCCGTCCCCGCCGGTACCGGACCCGGTGGTGGTCTACGAAGGGCCGGGGTTGGGAGGGCTGTGACCGGGGCGTTCCCGGCGTGACGGTTCCCGCCGCTCGGCAGGGGCTCATAGACGGGGCGACTCCACCGCTCGTCTCGGACCCACTGCTCGATGGCCTACGACGGCTCCCAAAAGGGTGCGGCATCCAGGAAACCGGTATGTCACATCCGACCACTGGTGGCTCCCGGAACGGGAGACGCCTGCGGCGCCTGCCGGGAAGCGGCGAATGTCATCGATGACCGCTGGCCGCAGGCGATGAGGGGCGAGAACGCGCGCGTCGGCGTGGCCCGGAGGCTATGAGTCCTTCCCGTTCGGAGTCGACGCTCGTGTGAGCCTGCGGCTCATGAGGTCGGCCACTGCCACCTTGATCATGGCTTCGGAGCGATGCGGGTGGGTTTCGCAGTCGCGGGCGAACCGGCGGTGGTGCATGAGGCATCCGACCAGCCACATGATCGGCCGGACAAGTGGTGACCGTGATCACGAGGGCTCTTGAGCGCGTGCTGCGTAGGCTTGTGGGGTCGTCGCGGTGGGGCGGGGAGAGTGCGCGAAGCTCCTGAACAGCTCCTGATGATGCGTCAGGAGAGTTGGCAGGTGGTCAGCGTGAGTCCTGGGAAACCTCGGGGCAGCTGCCTGGACCTGCGGCTCGTTGTAAGGTGTGAGAACAGCCCTTGACCTGCAAGAACGCAGGCAGGGAGCCTATGTCCAGGAGTGCCTCAGTGATACGCACCATGTTCAAGTCCAAGATCCACCGTGCCACCGTGACCCAGGCCGACCTGCACTACGTCGGCTCCGTCACCGTCGATGCCGAGCTCATGGAGGCGGCCGACCTGCTGCCCGGCGAGCTGGTCCACATCGTCGACATCGACAACGGGGCCCGCCTGGAGACGTACGTCATCGAGGGCGAGCGCGGCTCCGGCGTCATCGGGATCAACGGCGCCGCCGCCCACCTCGTGCACCCCGGCGACCTGGTGATCCTCATCAGCTACGCCCAGGTCGAGGACGCGGAGGCGCGGACCTTCGTGCCGCGCGTCGTGCACGTCGACGGCGACAACCGCATCGTGGAGCTGGGAAGCGACCCGTCCGCGCCCGTGCCCGGGAGCGACACCGCGCGCGGTCCGCACGCCGTGCCCGCCCAGGTCTGAGACGGCGGGCGGTACTCGGCACGGGGAGCCCCGCGCCGCCGCCCTCGGCGTCGTCCTCGCCGCCGGGGACCCGGACGGCGTGACCCGGCGGGCGCCGCCGGGGCGGCGGGGCCACCCTGGAAGGGGGCCCCGCGCACGGGGTCCCCGCCGACCGGGAGGTCCCCGATGACCCATCCCTTCCCCGATCCGGTGCCGCCGTCGCCGATCCCGCCGCCGGTGCCGACGCCCCCGCCCGTACCCCCGCCGAACCCCGTTCCGGTCCCGCCGGATCCGTCGCCCCCGCCGGCGCCCCAGCCGGGCGGGCCCGTACCGGAACCCGAACCTCAGCCCGAGCCGGGGCCCGCCGGGGCGTGACCGGAGTCGACGTGAAGGTGACAGACGGGGCTTGAGGTTGCGCGAAGCCCTTGTCACGGAGCGTGCGCCACCCCTAACTTGGACGGCTGCTGCTGTGTTCAAGGGGGGCCCATGGCCGTACGCGGACGTCACCGCCGCCACCAGCCGAGCCGGATCAACCGCGCCTCGCTCACCGTCACGGCGGGAGGCGCCGGAATGGCGCTGCCGCTGATCGGCGCGGGCGCCGCCCAGGCCGCCTCGCTGGACGTCTGGGAGAAGGTCGCGTCCTGCGAGTCCTCCTCCAGCTGGCACATCAACACGGGCAACGGCTACTTCGGCGGCCTCCAGTTCAGCCAGTCCACCTGGGAGCGGTACGGCGGCACGCACTACGCGCCGCGCGCCGACCTCGCCTCCAAGGACCAGCAGATCGCGATCGCCGAGCGCGTCCTGAAGGGGCAGGGGCCCGGCGCCTGGCCGTCCTGCGGCCCCGACGCGGGCCTCGCCCGCGGCGGCGAGTCGCCCGGCACCACCCCCCGGCGCGCCACGGCGGCCGAGCCGGACGGCGGCGGGAGCGACGTCCGCACCGCCTCCCTGCCGGGGCAGCGCCTCTTACCCGAACAGTCGGTCCGGAGCGCGAGCCCGACCACCGTGCCCACCGTGCGCGAGATGTACACGGTGACGCCCGGCGACTCCCTGTCGGAGATCGCCGTCGAGGAGCACGTCAAGGGCGGCTGGCAGCGCCTGTACGAGGCCAACCGGCGGGTCGTGGGCGACGATCCCGACCTCATCCACCCCGGCCAGCGCCTCACCCTGCGCATCACGGCGCCCAGGAGCACCGAGAAGCCGGGGAAGGCCGAGAAGCCGAAGAGCGCCGAGAAGCCGGACAAGGCCGAGCGCAAGGCCGTGGCGGCCCCGCCGAGCGCCCGGGCGGTCGGCGCCGTGCCCGCCAAGCCGCCCGTCGCCCGCCCCTCCGCCAAGCCGTCCGTCAAGCCGGCCCCGAAGCCCACCACCCAGCACACCCAGAAGCCCGGCACCAAGCCGAGCCACAAGCCGGTGGCCCAGCCCAAGCCGAGTCACAAGCCCTCGTCCCAGCCCAAGCCGAGTCACAAGCCGGTGTCCGGTCCGAAGCCCGCCGCCCAGCCGCCGGGCGACAGCTACTCCGCGCCCGTCTCCGCGGACATCGGCACCCGCTACGGCACCCGCGGCTCCTCCTGGTCCAGCGGCTACCACACCGGCGTCGACTTCCCCGTGCCCACCGGGACCTCCGTCAAGGCCGTCGCCGCCGGCAGGGTCGTCTCGGCCGGGTGGGGCGGCGCCTACGGCTACCAGATCGTCGTGCGCCACGACGACGGCCGCTACAGCCAGTACGCGCACCTCTCCGCCCTGACCGTCCGCGACGGCCAGCGGGTGCACGCCGGTCAGCGCATCGCGCGCTCAGGATCGACCGGCAACAGCTCGGGACCGCACCTTCACTTCGAGATCCGTACGGGTCCCGGGTACGGCTCCGACATCGACCCGCTGGCCTACCTCAGGGCGCGGGGAGTCTCCGTCTGACGCTACCGGAGCGCCCGGTGGTGACACCGAGAGCGACTCCGGCGCGGCCGTCATCCGGTCGAGGGTGAGCTGGACGAGGCCGCCCGCGGCGACCGCGCCGCAGACCAGCGCGGCGACGGTGCCCACCGTGCCGTAGCGGAAGCCCTCGCCGAAGAGGGTCACGCCGACCGCCGCCGCGACCACCGGGTTCACCACCGTCACGGTGGCCAGCGGGGCGGCGAGCCCCGCACCCCGGTACGAGGCCTGGGAGAGCAGCAGTCCGGTCACCGCGAACGCGGAGAGCACGAGGAGCCCCGTCCACTCGGCGAGCGGGGCGCGGGGCGTCCACTCCTCGGCCACCGACTTCGTCAGCACCGAGGCCATGCCGAAGGAGACACCGGCCGCCGCGGCGAGCACGACGCTGCGCAGCACCGACCGGCCCACCAGGCGCGCGGCCGTGAACAGCACCGCCACCGCGCCGAACGTGGCGCCCGCGAGCAGCCAGCGCTCCCCGTCGGTCAGGGACCGGGCCTCGGCGCCGCTGGTGAGGCTCAGCAGCCCGGCGAGGCCCACCGTCGCCATGAGCGCGCCGCGCCAGGCCCGCCGCCCGGCCCGGCGGCCGACGAAGAGGGCCGCCATGGGCAGCGCGAAGACGATCGTCAGGGCGCCCAGGGGCTGGACCAGGCTGAGCGGCCCGTACGCCAGGGCGGCGACGTGCAGGGTCGCGCCGACGCCGTTCAGCAGGACGGACACCCACCAGGCGCCGCTGCGCAGCGGCGCGTAGCGCGGACCCTCGGCCGAGGCCGCGACCCGCTCCTGCACGATCGCCGCGGCCGCGTAGGCGACCGCGGAGGCCAGGGCCAGGACGACGGACAGCATGAGTGGACTCATACCCTCCACGATCTCTCCATCCGGCCGTCCGCGTCGTCGTACCAGGGGACGTCTTCGGGGGTACCACCGACGCAGTACGCGGCCCCCGCGTACGCCTCCGGATGTACGCCGTCGCAGGTCGGAACGGGTGCAAACCAGGCTTAACGATCATCCCGGAGCCGCTCCGCAAGCCCTTTCGAAAATCTTCGGGAGAACGCCGGGACGTTACGGTGGGGGCGACCACAGGACTCCGGGGCGGGGGGCGTGCGCATGGAACCGGGCGCGAGCGACGACAGCGGATCGCCGGGCGGCTTCTTCGCCCTGCGGACCACCGCACCGGCCGCGGGCGGTGCGCACCGCCCCCTCTCCGCCCTGTACGCGGGGGAGACCGGGCCGCTCACCGCCCGCGTGGACCGGGTCGCCGCCCGCCTCGGCGCTCCCGAGCGGCGCGTCGGTGCGTCCGTCGCGCACCTCGGGCTCGCCGCCCGGCTCTGGTCCACCGCCCTCGGCCCGGCCGCGATCCACGGCCGCTTCCCGGTGCTCGACCCCGCCGAGCTGTACTGGGACGGGGCGCTGACCTCGCCCGACGACCTGTGGTGGGCCGGCTCCGAGACCCGCCCCGCGACCGTGGACGAGCTGCGCGCGGCTGTCCTGGAGGCGCATCTCGTCCCACTGCACGCGGCCCTGCGCCGCGACGGGAACATCTCTCCGCGGCTCCTCTGGGGCAACGCGGGCTCCGCCCTCGCCGGTGCCCTGCGGGAGCTGGTCCGCTGGGCACGCTCCCAGGGGCGTCCGGACGCGGCCGAGCGGGCCACCGCCCTGGTCTCGGGACTCCTGGACCACCCGGACCTCGCCGGGACGGTCCGCGGCCCCCGGCTGCGCCGGGCCAGCTGCTGCCTCTACTACCGCTGCCCGGGCGGCGGGCTGTGCGGCGACTGTGTCTTCGACCACGCCCCCCGGACGGGTTTGGAGGCGCGGCCCCCCGCTCCGTAAAGTTGGGTCTTTGAATGCCCGCGAGCGGCGACGTACGAGCGAACGAGGAACCCGAAGGCCATGACGGTGACCGAAGAATTCCAGGACCACGGGCCGGGTATCGACCCCGAGCGCCTGGCCGTCTGCCTGAGCGTCCTCGACGAGCTCGACAAGATCGACGTCGACCACCCGGACGCGATCACCGTGCGGCGCGCCACCGCCGGGATCTACCGGACGGTGAAGCAGCGCCGCCGCCAGGACCGCCGGGCCGCGAAGACCGCCAACGACAAGGCGGTCACCGAGGCCACGGCCACCGGCTCCGCGCAGCGCATCGACGACGAGACCGAGGGCCTGCTGCCCTCCTCCGTCACCGAGGAGGGGCGGATCGCGGGGATACTCCAGCGTCCGCGTTCCTGCTACGTCTGCAAGACGCGCTTCGTCGAGGTCGACTACTTCTACCACCAGCTCTGCCAGCCCTGCGCGGCGCTGAACCGGGCCAAGCGCGACGCCAGTGCCGATCTGTCCGGCAAGCGCGCGCTGCTCACCGGCGGCCGGGCCAAGATCGGCATGTACATCGCGCTGCGGCTGCTGCGCGACGGCGCCCACACCACCATCACCACCCGCTTCCCGAAGGACGCCATCCGCCGCTTCAAGGCGATGGAGGACTCCGCGGACTGGATGCACCGCCTGGAGGTCGTCGGCATCGACCTGCGCGACCCCGCCCAGGCGGTGGCCCTCGCGGACCAGATGGCCGAGGCCGGTCCGCTGGACATCCTGATCAACAACGCGACGCAGACCGTGCGCCGCCTGCCCTCGGCGTACGCCGCCCTCGTCGACGGCGAGAGCGCCCCGCTGCCCGCCGGCGAGCTGCCCGCCCACCACGTCATCGGCGCGTTCAACTCCGGCGCGGTCGGCGAGCTCGTCGGATCGTCCGAGCTGCCCGCGGGCGTGCGCGACCTGGAGGCCCAGCAGGTCGCCGACCTCGCGCTCGTCGCGGGCAACGCCACCATCGCCAAGCACCTCGACGGCACCGCCATCGACGCCGGCGGCCTGGTGCCGGACGTCGTCGAGACCAACACGTGGGTGCAGAGCATCGAGCAGATCTCCCCGGTGGAGCTCCTGGAGACCCAGCTCTGCAACTACACGGCCCCGTTCATCCTCATCAGCAAGCTGCGGGCGTCGATGGCCGAGGCCGCGAAGAAGGCCGCCAGCGGCCGCTCGTACGTCGTGAACGTCTCCGCGATGGAGGGCGTCTTCAGCCGCGGCTACAAGGGCGCGGGACACCCGAACACCAACGCGGCGAAGGCCGCGATGAACATGGTGACGCGGACCAGCGGCGAGGAGATGTTCAAGACGGACGGCATCCTCATGACCTCGGTCGACACCGGCTGGATCACCGACGAGCGCCCCCACTTCGACAAGCTGCGCCTCGCCGAGGCCGGTTTCCACGCCCCGCTGGACCTCGTCGACGGCGCGGCCCGGGTGTACGACCCGGTCGTGCGGGGCGAGGCCGGCGAGGACCTCTACGGCTGCTTCCTGAAGGACTACGCCCCCGCGAACTGGTAGGCCCCGCGTCGCGGCGGTTCCGCGGCCCTGCGCCGCAGCCGTTCCGCGGCCCTGACAAGAGCGCCCCATCGGCCCGATGGGGCGCTCTTTCCGGCTTCATTCACTCGATCGCATCACACTTTGGAGCGCGGTAGAGCGCGAGAGTGCTCATTTGGTTAATCTGAGGCACACGGTCGGCCACCGAGGAGACACCACTTCCTCACGGCCTTCCCGGGACAGGCCTGCCACCAAGGCCGCGGTCCCGCCAAGAAACGGCGCCACCGCGACCGATCCGGCACCTCTCCCACCTGACGCGACACAAAGGAGTGCGCGGTGACACCCGAACTGACGAAGCAGGAACCGCGACCGGCCGAACGCAACGAGCGGCCCCGCCGCAAGGGCGAACTGGGCAGCCTCGACGTGTGGGCCCACGCGGCCCCGATCCGGCTCGCGGGTTACGAGGAGGACCTGGCCGAGCCCCACATCCTGCCGGGCATCGACTGATCCCTCCGTTCCACTCCGGGTGTCCCCGGCCGTTCTCGGTCCGGGGGCACCGGTGCGTTCAGCGGGCGGTGTCCGTGGGCTCCCGCAGGCGGATCGGCGGCAGGTACTCCCGGACCAGCGTCCGGTGCCACCACGCCCCGGTCGTCCGCAGCTCGTGCCAGGTCGTGTACCGGTAGCGGTAGAGCCGGGCGCGGACGAGGGCCGGCGGCGCGTCAGGGAAGGGGTTGTGGGCGAGCAGCCGCAGGGTGTCCCGGTCGCCGTCGAGCAGCCGCTCCACGAAGGGCCCGAACCACTCGCGCGCGTACCCGGGGGAGAGCGCGGCGAACCACATGAGCCAGTCGAGCCGCAGGTGGTACGGGGCGAACTGGCGGGGCAGCCGGCGCGGGTCGCCGGGCTTGCCCCTGAACCCGTACTCCCGCCACACCGTGCCCGGGTGCGGCACCGGGTCGTCGGTGCCCTCGACGACGATCTCGTCCCGGATCCGGCCGACGGTGCCGAACGCGCCGTAGCTGTTGACCAGGTGGTACGGGTCGTACGAGCGGTTCATCGCCTGGTGCCGGGAGACCAGGTTGCGCGCCGGGCGGTAGCTGCGCGCGAGGACGAGGGCGGTGGCCGCGACGACCACGACGACGTACCAGAGCGGCGGATCCGGCTGCGGGTGGTCGCCGGTCAGCGGGGTGGCGTCCACGACGGAGAGCGCGAGGACGATCGTGAGCCAGTTCAGCCAGGCGAAGTTGCCGGACAGCACCAGCCACAGCTGGGTCGCGATCATCAGACAGGCCGCCACCGTGGCCACCGGCTGCGGCGTGAACAGCAGGAACGGCACGAGCAGCTGCACGACGTGGTTGGCCGCGGCCTCCACCCGGTGCAGCGGGCGCGGCAGGTGGTGGAAGAACCAGCTCAGCGGGCCGGGCATCGGCTGGGTCTCGTGGTGGTGGTAGAGGCAGGTCAGGTTCCGCCAGCAGGCGTCGCCCCGGATCTTGATGAGACCGGCGCCGAACTCGACCCGGAAGAGCAGCCAGCGCAGCAGGAAGAGGACCAGGACGGGCGGGCCGGTGTCGTCGTTGCCGAGGAGGACGGCGAGGAGCCCGGTCTCCAGGAGGAGCGACTCCCAGCCGAAGGAGTACCAGGTCTGGCCCACGTTCACGATCGACAGGTACAGCCCCCACAGCACCAGCCAGAGGAGCATCGAGACCGGCAGCGGCACGGCGTCCCCGGCGCCGGCGACGAGCGCGAGCGCGAGTGCGGCGCCGGACCAGGACACGGCCGCGAACAGGCGGTCGGAGTAGCGCCAGTGGAAGAGCGAGGGGGTGTGGCGCGGGCTGGTCCGGCGCACGTACTCCGGTACCGGGAGCATGCCGCGTTCCCCGATCAGGGCCCGGAACTGGAGGGCCGCCGAAAGGAACGCCACGCAGTACAGCCCGGCGAGGCCCCGCTGGAAGACGATCCGGCCCAGCCACTGGTCGGGCGCCGTGAACCACTCCATCGCTACCAGTATCGGCCCGGGATCACGTCCTGACGAGGCGCGCGAGGGTCCGGCCGAGGTGGCGCGCGTACGCGTGCTGGAGCCGGGGGACCAGCGGCCCCGCGAGCCGGGTGTACCACGTGGCGGGGCGGCTGAAGGCGGTGACGGTGAAGCGGACGGCGCCGTCCGGTTCGAGCTCGACGACGAAGGACTCCTCGCCGCACTCCGCGTGCCCGGTCAGGGTGCCGTAGGCGAAGCCGATGCGCTCCTTCTCGTACGCGGTCCAGATCACCGCGCAGGGGACGCCGAGCCGCAGTGGTCCCGCGCCCAGCGACACCTCCAGGTGGACGCCGGGCCAGGCGCGCCCGGCGTCGGCGCGGACGCGGGCCCCGGACGCGCGGTGCATCCGCCAGGTGGTGACGGCCGCCCCGGCGGCCTGGAAGACGTCCCTGCCGTGGCCGACGACCGTGCTGTGGCGCAGGTGGTGGTAGCCGGCCGGGAGGGCCTCCGGGGTCCGGGTGGCGCCGACCTCGCGGTAGGTGAGGCCCGGGCGGCGGGCGGGGCGGGAGAGGACGTGCGTGAGGCGGGTCATGCCGGAAGCTCCGTTCGCGGGCGGTGCGGGAGGGACGGGGTCGGGCTGGGCGGGAGGGACGGGGTCGGGCCGGGCGGGAAGGAAGGGGTCGGGCCGGGCGGGCGGAAGGGGGTCGGGCGGTGGGGGAGGAAGGACGTCGGGCTGGGTGGGAGAGACGGGGCCGGGCGGTCCGTCCGGAGGCGGCGGTGCGCGAGGAGGGCGCAGACGGCGAAGCCGAGCGCGTTGCCCAGGCCGTGCGTGGCGGCCGTCCAGGTCAGGGAGAGGTGCGGAAGTCCGGTCGCCTCGCCCAGCGCCCAGCTGAGCGCGAGCAGCATGGTGACGGCGAGGACCAGGGCCGAGACGGCGAGCAGGCCGCGGGTGAGCGGGTCGGTGGCGAGCTCGCGGCGCTCCCGCAGGGTCAGGACGGCGACCGCGGCCATGCCCGCGGTGAGGACGACGGCGCCCGCGAGCTCGGCCCAGTCGTCGACGAAGTAGCCGAGCAGGACGAGCAGGGTGCCGGCCGGGACGCTGAGCGCGGCGCAGCGGGCGGCGGGCCCGTCCGAGGCGCGGCTGACGAGCCCGGCGACCAGGGCGGCGGCGAAGCCGGCGAAGTGGAAGTGCGGGACGGTCAGGGCGAGCAGGTCGAGGTCGAAGCCGAACAGGGGGTACGAGGCCCGCTCGGCGACGAGCGCCACGCCGGCGACGGACGGCGCCACCAGGGCGGAGAGGACGGCGATCTCGCCGGGCCGGACCGAGCGGGTCAGCATCAGCCGCGCCGGGGCCTGGAGTGCGAGCGCCAGGGTGGCGAGGGCGTAGACGGCGGCGAGCGCGGTCGCCGCGCCGGAGCGGGGCAGCCAGAGGGCGAGGGCGCCGGGGACGGCGAGCAGGGGCCAGGCGCGCCGGAGCGCGTCCCACCCCGGTGGCCGGGGGCCGTCCAGGAGCGCGAGCCCCGTCGGCACGATCCAGAACATGCCGAGCATCACGACCGGATTCACCGGGACCGACAGCACGGTCATCCGCCACCACCCCCGCTTGAACGCGTTCAACCAGCGAGTCGAGCGTAGGGCCTTTCTTGAACGTGTTCAAGTCTCCGCTCCGGCCGACCCGGTCGGCTGCTCTCCGCTTGCGCGCCCCCACGCGCTGCGACAGACATGAGGGACTGGCAGCGACCGGGCGCCGGGCCCGGAGGAGAGAAGTCGGGAGACACAGGTGCGCTCAACCCTCCGCCGGACGCGGCGAACCGGACTCGCCGCCGCGGGGCTCGTCCCCGCCCTGCTGCTCACGGGCTGCTCCACGGCCTGGGAGGGCGCGGGCGGCGAACCGGCCGCGGCCCCCGTCCAGGACGTCCTCCTCCAGCCGCTCGGCGCCCACGGCCCCGACCCCTTCACCGACTCCACCGTCCGGAACACCGCACCGCCCGCCGCCCCGGACCGCGGGACGGGCGACGGGCCCACCCCGGCCCACGAGGTCACCGGCTCCACCCCCGGTCTCTACGGCGGCACGCGCGCCGTCGGCAGCTGCGACGTCGAACGGCAGGTCGCCCTCCTCGCCGCGGACCGCACCAAGGCGCGCGCCTTCGCCGAGGCCGCGGGCATCCCCGAGGCCGGCCTCGCCGACTGGCTCCGCGGGCTCACCCCGGTCGCCCTGCGCGCCGACACCCGGGTCACCGGCCACGGCTACCGCGACGGCCGGGCGAACGCCTACCAGGCCGTCCTGCAGACCGGCACCTCGGTCCTCGTCGACCAGTACGGCTCCCCGCGCGTCCGCTGCGCCTGCGGCAACCCGCTCCGCAGCCCCGCGGCCGCCCCCGGCGGCGTCCACCAGGGCGAACCCTGGGACGGCTTCGATCCCGACCGGGTCATCGTCGTGAAGCCCACCGCCTCCGTCGTCACCAGCCTGGTCATCGTCAACACCACCGACAGCAGCTGGATCGAGCGCAGGACCGGCAGCGACGGGGACGAGGACCGGGAGCCCGCCGTGGCACCGGCCTGCGACCCGGACACCTGCGCCCTCACCGGCTCCGGCACGCCCGACCCCAGCGGCCCCGGTCACCCCGACGCCCCGGCCCCGGTGCCGCCCGCGCCCGCCTCCCCGGACCCCGCCCGGCCCGCACCCACGACCCCGCACCCCGACGTCCCCGACCCGTCCGGGACCGGAGGCACCGGGACCGACCCGACGGCACCCACCCCGCCGGCCCCCGATCCGTCCACGGAGCCGGCCCCCGACCCGTACACCGAGCCCTTCCCCGACCCGTTCGCGGAGCCCTCCGAGCCGGACGCGCAGCAGCCGCCCGACGAGCTCTTCCCCGCCGGTGCGGTCCCCGGCCGGCCGGAGACCTTCCAGGGGTGAAACGGATCTTCCTGGTGCGCACGGGCGGGGCTGCGCCTAGCGTGGCCCCATGACTGCGGGCAACGGGGGCGGGGAGGCGAGCGCACGGCCGGGCCGCGCGCCCGGGGGGCCGGGGGCCGCGGCGCGGATCCTCGCCGACTTCGGCTCCGCCTTCCGGATGGGCGGTTTCGACTGGGACCTCGTCGCGGGGACCATGACCATGGACGCCGCCGCCCTCGACGTCTTCGACATGCACCCCGACGAGTACGACGGCAGACCCGAGAGCCTGGCCCCCCGGGTGCTGCCGGACGAGGGCACCCTGCTCGACACCCTGGTGGCCCAGGCCCTCAAGGACGGCAGCGAGCAGTACGGCGCGTACTTCCGCATCCGCCGCCGGGACGGCAGCCACCAGTGGACCCACACCCAGGGCCTCGTCCGACGGGACGACACGGGCCGCCCCGTCCGCATCATCGGCATCCTGCGGGACGCCACCCACGAGCTCACCGAGTCCGCCGCCCGGCTCGGCCTCGACGAGGGGCGCCGGCGGCGCGCCGGCGTCGTCGAGGGCACCACGGCGGCCCTCGCCTACGCCCGGACCGTGAAGGACGTCATCGACCTCCTCAACGACTCGCACGCGCTGGAACACTTCGGAGCCGCCAGCCTCGTGATGGGCCTCCTGGACGCCGGCCGGATCCATCTGGTCGCCGAGGGGCCCGAGGGCGCGTTCGTGCCGGGCACCCGGTTCACCCGGGTGGACGAGCCGTACCCGATGAGCGAAGTGATCCGCACCCTGCGCCCCCGCTTCATCGACTCGCCCCGTGACTTCGCCGAGTCGTTCCCGGTGCTCTGGCCGCACATCAGCGGTCTCGGCATCACCGCCGCCGCCTACCTCCCGCTCATCGCCCAGGCCCGGCCCATCGGCGCGCTCGGCCTGCTCTACAGCGACAAGTCCGGCTTCAGCGAGGACGAGCGGACCCTGCTCGTGGCCCTCGGCAGCAGCATCGCCCAGAGCCTCCAGCGGGCCATGCTCTACGAGCAGGAACACGACCTCGCCGAGGGACTCCAGCAGGCCATGCTGCCCCGCCGGATCCCCGAGGTGCCCGGCGCCCAGACCGCCGTCCGCTACCGCTCCGCCCGCCTCGGCCGGGACATCGGCGGCGACTGGTACGACGTCATCGCGCTGCCCGGCGGGCGGGTCGGCGCCGTCATCGGCGACGTGCAGGGCCACGACACCCACGCGGCGGCCGTCATGGGCCAGCTGCGGATCGTGCTGCGCGCCTACGCCGCCGAGGGGCACCCGCCGGCGACGGTCATGGCCCGGGCCTCGGTCTTCCTCCACGAGCTCGACACCGAACGCTTCGCCACCTGCACCTACGCGGAGGTCGACCTCGTCACCGGGGTCGTCCAGGTGGTGCGCGCCGGTCATGTCGACCCGCTGATCAGGGAGGTCGACGGACGCTGCCGCAGACTCCCGGTCGAGGGAGGCCTGCCGCTCGGGCTCTCGGCGGAGTTCGGCCGCCTCGACTATCCGGTGACCACCCTGGAGCTGGACCCCGGCCAGACCCTGATGCTCTACACCGACGGACTCGTGGAGAAGCCCGGAGCCGACCTCGACGAGGGGCTCCAGTGGCTCTCCTCGCTCGTCCGGCGCGGCCCCGCCGACCTCCAGCAGCTCGCCGACCACCTGTGCGACGTGGTCGCCGACCGGGGCGGCGAGGACGACGTCGCGATCCTGCTGCTGCGCCGGCACGGCACCTACCATCCGCAGGGCACCGGCCGCTTCCAGCAGCACGTGGCGCAGAACGACCCGGAGGCGCTGAGCTCGGCCCGGCACATGATCCGGGCCGCCGTCCGGGCCTGGGGCGCGGGGGAGCGCGCGGACGAGATCGAACTCGTCGCGGACGAGCTGATGACCAACGCCCTGATGCACACCGACGGCGGGGCGATCGTGACCCTGCGGATGCTGACCGGCCCCCCGCGGCGGCTCAAGGTCGAGGTGGAGGACCGGTCCAGCGCCCTGCCCCGGCGCCGCGAGGCGGGGGAGGCGGGCGTGTCCGGGCGCGGGCTGCTCCTGGTCGACGGGCTCTCGGACGCGTGGGGCGTGGAATCCCGGGGCGGCGGCAAGTGCGTGTGGTGCGAGTTCACCGTGGAGCGTTGAACTTGTTAACTGAGCGTGAACTGATCGTACTTGACCGTAACTGACGGTACGCGATTGACTTCCCCCACCCGCCTCTCCGCGGAGGCCCCCGCAGGACACCGCAGGACAAGAGGACACCGTGAGCAGCGAGCTACTGGCACCCCTGGACCTGGCCTTCTGGCACCTGGAATCCACCGAGCACCCCTTGCACCTCGGGGCCCTCGCCCACTTCGGCCCACCGCCCCCCACCGCCCGGCAGCAGCCCCCCGACGTCCTGGAACTCCTCGCCCGCCGCGCCGCCGCCGTCCCCCGGCTCCGGATGCGCGTCCGCGACGTCCTGTTCCCCGTCGGCGGCGCCGCGTGGACCGCCGACCCCGACTTCGACGTGCGCCGGCACGTCCGCGAGATCACCCTCCCCGGCGAGGACTTCCCCGCCGAGACCGCCCGGCTCGCCGCCGAACTCATGGAACGGCCCGTCGCCCGAGGCCTCCCGCCCTGGGAGATGTACCTGCTCAGCGGCGCCCCCGACGGCTCCTTCGCGGTCCTCGTCAAACTCCACCACGCCCTCGCCGACGGCATGCGGGCCGTCGCCATCGGTGCCGGGATCTTCGACGAGATCGCCGCGGGCCGGCGCCCCGCGGGCCGCGCCCGCCCCGTCCCCCCGCGCTCCTGGCTCCCCGGCCCCGGCCGCCTCCTCGGCATCGCCCGGGACCGCCTCGGCGACCTCGGCCGGGCCGTCGAGGTCGGCGCCTCGGTCGTCGGTTCCTCCGTCGTCCGCGCCGGCCGCCTCGACGCGGGCCCCGCCACCCCGCTCGCCGCCGACTCCAGCGGCACCCGCCGGATCGCCACCACCACCCTGCCCCTCGACCGCGTCCACCGGATCCGCCGCGCCACCGGAGGCACCGCCAACGACGTCCTCCTCGCCCTCGTCGCCGGCGCCCTGCGCCGCTGGTTCGACGGCCGCGGCCGACCGCTCCCCGGCGCGGACCCGCGCGCCCTCGTCCCCGTCTCCCGCCGCCGCCCCGGAGGCCCCGCCGGGCCCGGGAACAGCCTCTCCGGCTACCTCCTCGACCTGCCGGTCACCGAACCCGACCCGGCCGCCCGGCTCGCCGCCGTCCGCACCGCCATGGACCGCAACAAGGCCGCCGGACCCTCCCGGGGCGCGGGCGCCGTCGCCCTCCTCGCCGACCAGCTGCACCCGCTCGCCCACCGCTTCGGCGCCCCCCTCGCCGCCGGAGCCGCCCGGCTCCTCTTCGACGTCCTCGTCACCCAGGTCCCGCTGCCCCGCTCCGCCCTCTCCCTCGGCGGCGCCCCGCTGCGCGCGCTCTACCCGATGGCCCCGCTCGCCCGCGGCCAGTCCCTCGCCGTCGCCATGTCCCCGTACGGCGGCCGGGTCCACATCGGCCTCGTCGCCGACGGCGCGGCCGTCCCCGACCTCGACGCCCTGGCCGCCGCCCTCGCCGCCGAACTCGACCTGCTCGACCCGCCGGACGCCACGGCGCGCACGTAGCGCCGGGGGACGCACCGCCCGGCGCGCGCCCCGATCCCCTCTGCGGCAGGGTGGAGCCATGCCCGAACTCCCCGAGGTCGAAGCGCTCCGCGCGTTCCTCGACACGCACCTGGTGGGCAAGGAGATCGCCCGCGTCCTGCCCGTCGCGATCAGCGTCCTCAAGACGTACGACCCGCCCCTGAGCGCCGTGGAGGGCGCCGAGGTCACCGCGGTCGGCCGGCACGGGAAGTTCCTCGACCTCACCACCACCGGCACGGCGGGCGAGCTCCACCTGCTGATCCACCTGGCGCGCGCGGGCTGGCTCCGCTGGCAGGACCCCCTGCCCTCCGGCCCGCCCAAGCCCGGCAGGGGCCCGCTGGCGCTGCGTACCGCCCTCACCGGAGGCGACGGCTTCGACCTCACCGAGGCGGGCACCACCAAGCGCCTCGCCGTCCACCTGGTCCACGACCCCCGGGAGGTCCCGGGGGTGGCCCGGCTCGGCCCCGACCCGCTCGCCGAGGACTTCGGGCCCGCCGAGTTCGCCGCCCTGCTCGCGGGGGAGCACCGCCAGATCAAGGGCGCCCTGCGCGACCAGAGCCTCCTCGCGGGCATCGGGAACGCCTACAGCGACGAGATCCTGCACGCCGCGAAGATGTCCCCGTTCAAACCCACCCAGAACCTCACCCCGGAGGAGACCACCGCCCTGTACACGGCGATGCGCTCCACCCTCCGCGAGGCCGTCGAGCGCTCCCACGGCCTCGCCGCGGGCAGGCTCAAGGCGGAGAAGAAGAGCGGCCTGCGGGTCCACGGCAGGGCCGGCGAGCCCTGCCCGGTCTGCGGCGACACCCTCCGCGAGGTCTCCTTCAGCGACTCCGCCCTCCAGTACTGTCCGACCTGCCAGACCGGGGGGAAGATCCTCGCCGACCGCCGCCTGTCGAAACTCCTCAAGTAGACTCCCGGCCCCTCACATAGACTCCCGCGCATGCTGCGCGTCCTGGCCGTCGACGACGAGGAGCCCGCCCTCGGCGAGCTGCTCTACCTGCTGCGCGCGGACCCCCGGGTGCGGACCGCCGAGGGCGCCGGAGACGCCACCGCCGCCCTGCGCCGGATCGGCCGGGCCCTGGAGGCAGGGCCGGACGGTGACGAGGCCGTCGACGTCGTCTTCCTCGACATCCACATGCCCGGCCTCACCGGACTCGAACTGGCCCGGCTGCTCGCCGGCTTCGCCCGGCCCCCGCACATCGTCTTCGTCACCGCCCACGAGGGCTTCGCCCTCCAGGCCTTCGACCTCAAGGCGGTCGACTACGTCCTCAAGCCGGTCCGCCGCGAGCGGCTCGCCGAGGCCGTGCGCCGCGTCCACGCACTCGTCCACGCCACGGCCGCACCCGCCGCTCCGGCCGTCCCCGAGCAGATCCCCGTCGAACTCGGCGGCGTCACCCGCTTCGTCCCCGTCGAAGAGATCGCCTACGTCGAGGCCCACGGCGACTACGCCCGCCTCCACACCGACCACGGCAGCCACCTCGTCCGCATCCCGATCTCCACCCTGGAGGAGCGGTGGGCCGACCGGGGCTTCGTCCGCATCCACCGCAGCCACCTCGTGGCCCTCGCCCGCGTCGACGAACTCCGGCTGGACGGCGGCGCCACCTCCGTCCGGCTCGGCGACACCGACCTCGCCGTGAGCCGCCGCCACGCCCGCCACCTGCGGGACCTCCTGATGCGGCGGGCCGGCGGCTGAGCCGCCCACCCCTACCGGCACCGCACCCACTCTGCGTACACTCCACGAGCCAGCGAGCGAGTCAGAGAGCGGACGCCGATGCCGGAGCACCACCCCCCGCGCAGGCCCCGGCGCGAGACCGTCACCTACGCCTCCGCCCACGGCCCGGGAGCCCTGCCCGCACCCGCCGGACGGCGCCCCGCCCACCCGCCGGCCCGCTCCGAGATCGACGAGCAGACCAGCCTCGGCCACACCTACGTCCGCTCCCTGATGCGCAGTCAGCTCCGCGCCGCCCTCACCGCCCTCGGAGCCCTGGCCCTGCTCGTCGGCCCGCTGCCGCTGCTCCTCGCGCTGCCCGCGCCCGAGGCGCTCGTCTGGGCCGCCCTCGGCTTCGGCGTGTACCCGGTCGTGTGGGCCATCGCCCACTGGTACGTCCGCAGGGCCGAGCGCAACGAGCGCGACTTCACCGGCCTCGTGGAGCGCTGAGCACGGTGGACACGCCCGCATGAACCAGGCCTACGCGGTCGCCGCCGTCACCGCCGTCGTCCTCGCCACCGTCCTCATCGGCGCCCTCGGCCTGCGCATCTCCCGCACCACCTCCGACTTCTACGTCGCCTCGCGGACCGTCCGGCCGGGCCTCAACGCCGCTGCCATCAGCGGCGAGTACCTCTCCGCCGCCTCCTTCCTCGGCATCGCCGGACTCGTCCTCGTCCAGGGCCCCGCCATGCTCTGGTACCCGGTCGGATACACCGCCGGATACCTGGTGCTGCTCGTCCTCGTCGCCGCCCCGCTGCGCCGCTCCGGGGCGTACACGCTCTCCGACTTCGCCGAGGCCCGCCTGGAATCCCCACAGGCCAGGCGGCTCGCCAGCCTCTTCGTCGTCGGCATCGGCTGGCTGTACCTGCTGCCGCAGCTCCAGGGCGCCGGGCTCACCCTGGAGATCCTCACCGGCGCCCCCGACTGGGTCGGCGGCCTGCTCGTCGCCCTCGTCGTCACCGGCACCGTCGCCGCCGGCGGCATGCGCAGCATCACCTTCGTCCAGGCCTTCCAGTACTGGCTGAAGCTCACCGCCCTGCTCGTCCCCGCCCTCTTCCTGCTCGCCGCCTGGTACGGGGACGGCGCGCCCCGGGCCCGCTTCGACGCCCCCGCCGTGCTGCGCGGCCACACCGTCGTCAAGGTCGCCGACACGGTACGGATCCGGCTCGACGAGCCGCTCACGGTGACCGTCACCGGAGAGGTGGACTCCGCCGCGCACACCGGCGGGACCGTCACGCTCGCCCCCGGCACCCACCGGGTCCTGGGCGGCACCACGCTCTCCTTCGCGCCGGGCAGCGCGCTGCCCGAGCGGGCCGCCACGGGTGCGGACCCCCTCGGCTGGTCCCAGCCGCTGGCCGGCGGCCGCGACGGGCACCAGCTGTACGCCACGTACGGGCTGATCCTCGCGACCTTCCTCGGCACCATGGGCCTGCCGCACGTCGCCGTCCGCTTCTACACCAGCCCGCACGGCCGCGCCGCCCGCCGCACCACACTCGTCGTCCTCGGACTCGTCGGCGCGTTCTACCTGCTGCCGCCCCTGTACGGAGCCCTGGGGCGGATCTACGCCCCCGAACTCGCCCTCACCGGCTCCGCCGACGCCGCCGTCCTCGTGCTGCCCGACCGGATCGTCGGCGGTCTCCTCGGCGACCTCCTCGGGGCGCTCCTCGCCGGCGGCGCCTTCGCCGCCTTCCTCTCCACCGCCTCCGGACTCACCATGTCCGTCGCCGGGGTCCTGACGCAGGACGTGCTGCCCTCCCGGGGCGTCCGGCACTTCCGCCTCGCGACGCTGCTCGCCACGGCCGTCCCCCTGGGCGTCGGGGTGGTCGCCTCCAAGGTGCCGGTCGCCGACGCCGTCGGCCTCGCCTTCGCGGTGTCCGCCTCGTCCTTCTGCCCGCTGCTCGTCCTGGGCATCTGGTGGCGGCGGCTCACCCCGCCCGGCGCCATGGCCGGCCTCCTGCTCGGCGGCGGCTCCGCCCTCGCGGCCGTGATGGCGACCCGGGCCGGAGCCGCCCCGGGGGGCTGGCCGCACACCCTGATGGCCTGGCCGGCCGTCTGGTCCGTCCCCCTGGGGTTCCTGACGATGGTCCTCGTCTCGCTCGCCACCCCGCGCCGGATCCCGCCCGGCACCCCCGCCCTCCTCGCCCGGCTCCACCTCCCGGAGGAGATCACCGGCACCGTCCCCGCCCAGGAGGCCCGCCGATGAGCGGCATCGCCCTCGCCGCGGCCGCCGCCGCCGGCGCCGTGCTGCTCGCCGCGGGCTTCGCCCTCGGCCGCCTCGCCGCCCGGCGCGACGGCCGCGCCGCCGCCGATCCCGACCTCGGCACCCCCGTCGAACGGGCCACGTTCCACACCCTGCACACCGCCTCGCTCGCCGCGCCCCCGCTGCGCGCGGGTCTCACCGAGGAGACCGCGCGCAAGGCCGCCCGCACGCTCCGCTCGCTGCTCGGCACCGAGGCGCTCTGCCTCACCGACCGGGGCGCGGTCCTCGCCTGGGACGGGCCGGGCGAGGACCATCACCGCGCGCACGTCCCGGAGCAGGCCGCCGAGACCCTGGAGACCGGCCGCAGCCGCTCCGCCCACAGCGGCTGCGACGACCCGGCGTGCCCCCTGCGCTGGGCGGTGACCGCCCCGCTCACCGGGGAGGACGGGGTCCTCGGCGCGCTCGTCGCCTACGGCTCGCGGGAGTCCGCCGTCCTCGTGCGGGCCGCGACCGAGGTGGCCCGCTGGGTCTCGGTCCAGCTGGAACTGGCCGAGCTGGACCGCTCGCGCACCCGGATCGTGGAGGCCGAGATACGCGCCCTGCGCGCCCAGATCTCCCCCCACTTCATCTTCAACTCCCTCGCGGCCATCGCCTCGTTCGTGCGCACCGATCCCGAGCGGGCCCGTGAACTGCTCCTGGAGTTCGCCGACTTCACGCGCTACTCCTTCCGCAGGCACGGCGACTTCGCCCAGCTCGCCGACGAACTGCGGGCCGTCGAGCAGTACCTGGCCCTCGCGGGAGCCCGGTTCGGGGACCGTCTGAAGGTGACGCTGCAGATCGCGCCCGAGGTGCTGCCGGTGACCCTGCCGTTCCTCTGCCTCCAGCCGCTCGTGGAGAACGCCGTCAAGCACGGGCTGCAGGACCGGGAGCGGGGCTGCCGGGTCACGATCGCCGCCCGGGACGCGGGCGCCGAGGCGGTGGTGACGGTCGAGGACGACGGCATCGGCATGGACCCGGAGCTGCTGCGCGCCGTCCTGCGCGGGGAGCACCCCGCGGGCTCCGGCATAGGCCTGTCCAACGTGGACGAGCGGCTGCGCCAGGTGTACGGGGCGGAGCACGGGCTCGTCATCGAGACCGGGGTCGGTGCCGGGATGAAGGTGACGGTACGGGTTCCCAAGTACCGTCCGGGGGTGCACCCTTCGGCCTCCTAGTCAGCGCAGGTGCAGCGAGAGGTGCGCCAGGGGGAGGCCCAGCTTCCAGGCGGGCAGCCAGATCTGCTCGGCCTCGTCGACGGGCTCCTCGGGGCCGGTGCGGCCGTCGAGGTCGGCCGCGAGGATCCAGGTGTCCCGCAGCCGGCGCCAGGCGGCCCGCGCGAGTGCCAGGTCCGGGCCGTCGCCGCCGTCGGCCGTCCGCGCGGCGAGCCGCTCCTCGACCCAGGGCGGCCAGGGCCGGTCGTACGCGGTGTGCCGCAGCCATGCGTCGACGCGACGGGCCGACCAGGCGCCCGCGGTCCCGGCCGCCCCGTCCGGTTCGCCGGTGAGGTGGACGGTGAGGGCCAGGGCCTGGAGGCCCGCCCGGTACTCCAGGGAGCCGGGGGCCACGAGCGCGGCGGCCCGCAGCACCTCGTCGGCCAGGTACTCGGCGCACAGCCAGGCCATCGGGACGGCGAGGCCGCCGCCGCTCGTGCCGCCGGCGCCGTTCGTGCTCTCGGGCAGCAACGCTCCCACCTTCTCCCGGACGTGAGTGGCCCCGGATGTCAGGGGCCCGGGGGAGAGCCTCCTCCGTGAAGGGCGCCCGCGGGTCCCGCTTTGCTCAACTCGCCCGAGCGGTTTCGGATACGTTTCCCGGCCGGATCGGTGCGGGTGAGGTTCCTGGTGCGCGGTGGGTCGGGCGGGGCGGGAGAGGCGTGGAGTCCGGGCGGGTTCAGCCGAGGAGCGCGTACACGGCGGTCGCGTGGGCCGCGGTCTCCCGGGTGCCGTCGGCCGTCATGGTGATGTCCGCGAAGGCCATCCGCCTGCCGGACTTGGTGAGCCGGGCGCGGACGAGGACGTCGGCGCCGGTCACCGCGCGCTGGAAGCTGATGGACTGCTGGACGGTGGTCATCGGCACGAAGCCGCCGCGGGCCGCGGCGACCGCGATGACCGTCGCGGTGTCGGCGGCGGCCATCAGCGCCTGTCCGGAGAGGCCGCCGCCCTCCCGGGCGAGCCGGTCCGACCAGGGGAGCCGCAGCACGGCCTCGTGGCCGTCGTCGGATCCGGGGGACCCGACCGATTCGACCGTGAGCCCCAGATCGAGGACCCAGGGGGCGAAGTTGTCGGCGAGGACCTGTTCGGCGGCGGTGAGAGTCAGCGTCACGGCGTCATTGTGGGGCCCCGGCGCGGGCCCGGGCAACGGGCGCGCGGCGCGGCCGGTAGCCGGGCAGGGAGCGGCCCAGCTGCCGCAGCGCGTAGTGCGAGCGGGACTTGACGGTCCCGGCGGGGATGCCGAGTTCGACGGCGGCCTCGTTGACGGTGAGGCCGTGGAAGTAGAGCCGGACCAGCACCGCGCGGTGCTCGGGGCTCAGCCCGCGCACGGCCGCCCGCACGTCGAGCGCGGCGTCGGCGGACGCGGTGGCGTCGGCGGGGTCGGGCGTCACCGCGAGGACGCCGTCGCCGATCTCGGCGGGCCGGGCGAGGCGTGAGCGGCGGGCGTCGATGGCGATGCGGCGGGCCACGGTGAAGAGCCAGGGCCGCATCGAGGCGTAGGGACCGTCGAAGGCCTCGGGGTGGAGCCAGGCCCGTACCAGGGTCTCCTGGGCGAGGTCCTCCGCCCGCTGCCGGTCCCCGTGGGTCAGTCCGAGCAGGAAGGAGAGCAGCGCGGGCCCGTGGTCCCGCTGGAGCTCCTCCAGGGTCCGCTCGTCGGTCGTCGCCGTCGTCATGCCGCCCGCCTCTCCCTCACCTCGTCGTCCGGGGCGTATACGAACGCATCCGGACGGCGGGGGACAGGGAACGGACAGCGGTCTGCGACGAACGGTCGCACCGAGCGGTGAATGGCGCGGTGAACGGTCGGACGGAGCCGGTGCGTCCGATTCAGCGGGGTTCATCACCCCGTGCGGCCTTGACCCTTGACTGCGGCTTCCCCGGGAGATCTGTTCATCAGAACAGATGTTCATCACACGAACCGGGCGGAGTGCCGGACATGACCTCACGCACCAGACCCGCGGGGGCGGCACTGGCCGCTCTCCTGCTCGCGGCGGCGACCGGCTGCGCCGACGGGAGCGGCCCGGCCGGCGGCACCCCCACCCCGGGCGCCCCGACCGGGGCCGCCCCGTCCGCCGCGCCCGGCGGACCCTCGGCGCCCGCCGGCTTCACCCTGGTCGCCTCCGGCGACATCCTCCCGCACGACTCGGTCATCCGACGGGCCGCCGAGGACGCGGACGGCGCGGGCCACGACTTCGGCCCCATGCTCTCCGGCGCGAAGCCCGTCGTCTCCGGCGCCGACCTCGCGATCTGCCACATGGAGACCGTGTACGGGAAGGAGGGCGGCCCCTACACCGGCTACCCGGCCTTCACGTCGCCCCCCGAGATCGCCGCCGCGCTCAGGGCCACCGGCTACGACTCCTGCTCCACCGCCTCCAACCACACCCTCGACGACGGGGCCGCGGGCCTCCGCCGCACCCTCGACGCCCTCGACCGTGCGGGCGTCCGGCACGCGGGCTCCGCCCGTACGGCCGAGGAGGCGGCGAGGCCCACCCTGCTCACGGCCGGCGGCGCCACGGTCGCCCACCTCGCCTACACCTACGGCACCAACGGCTACCCGCTGCCCGAGGGGCAGCCCTGGGCGGTCGCCGTGCTCGACGAGGGCAGGGTGATCGCCGACGCGCGTGCCGCCCGTGCCGCCGGCGCCGACGTGGTCGTCGTCAGCGTCCACTGGGGCAGCGAGTGGCAGACCGCACCCGACGAGCGGCAGCTCTCCCTCGGCCGGGCCCTGACCGCCTCGCGGAGCGGCGGGCGCCCGGACGTGGATCTCGTCATCGGTACGCACGCCCATGTGCCCCAGGCCTACGAGAAGGTCAACGGGACCTGGATCGTCTACGGGATGGGCGACCAGATCGCCGGCGACATGATCAACCACGAGGGTGCGTACGATCCGCGCGGCAACCGGAGCAGCATCGGCCGCTTCACCTTCGGCCCGCCCAGGACCCCCGGCGGACGCTGGGAGGTCACGAAGGCCGAGTTCCTTCCCCAGTGGTTCGACACCGCGCGCGGGCGCGTGGTCGACCTCACCGCGGCCGACGCCGGGGACGCGCGCGGGGCGGAGATCCGCGACGGCATCAGGGACGTGGTGCTCGGCCGGGGGGCCGGCCGGGACGGCCTGGTGATGGGGAGGTAGGACGGGGCACGCCCGGCCGGTCAGGGCACGACGGTGACCGGCCAGCGGCCCGCCCTCACCAGACGGACCGCGACCGAGCCGACGAAGCGGTGGCCCGCCGACTCCGAGGCGCCCACCACCACGGCGTCCGCGGTCAGTTCGTCCGCGGCCCGGACCAGGCCCGCGTAGGCGTCGCCGCGGAAGGTGTGGAACTCCCACCGGATCCGCCACAGGTCCTTGACCCGCTCGGCGGACTTCCGGATCTCCGCGACGAGCTCGTCGGCGATCTCCTCGGTCGTCCCGGTCACCGGAACGCCCAGCGCCGCGCCCGCCGGGATCACCGGCTGCACGTACACGAGCGCGAGCAGCGCGTTCTGGCGCCGGGCGAGCCCGGCCGCGTACGACACGGCACGCAGGGAGGAGGCGGAGCCGTCGACCCCCGCCATGATCACTTTGGGGCCGTCGGTGCCGCGTTCGAACCGGCCGGGCTGCTGTTCGCTCACCCCGCGAGGCTATCGGCTCATCGGGTGCTTTCGGACGGGGGTCCGGTGTCGCTGAGCTGCGCGGCCCCTCGCCCGTACGAACCATTGGTCATGAAAAAGGATCAGATGCCTCATGGGCGGCGGGCGGTGCTGCGTCTCGCCGCGGCGCTCGGGGCCACCGCCACCGTCGGAGTCCTCGCGGCCGACCGGTTCGCCACGCCCGAGACGGCCGGCGGCGCCGCCCCCGCACCCCGCGGCACGCCCGCCGCGGGGCCGGCCGCCGGACCCCCGGCACCGGCCGCCCGCCCGCTCCCGTCCGCGTACCGGCTCCAGCCCATGACCGCGTACGCGCCGCCCGCCTTCCGGCGCGCGGTCCCGCCGGTGCGGCAGCGGCCCTTCCTCAGCGTGTCCGGCACCGGCCGCTCGATGGTGCTGACCTTCGACGACGGACCCGACCCCCGGTACACCCCCGGCATCCTGGAGACCCTGCGCCAGTACGACTGCCGGGCGATGTTCTTCGTCTGCGGCGAGATGGCCGTCGACAACCAGGACCTGCTGCGCGAGATGGACGCCGACGGCCACGTCGTCGGCAACCACTCCTGGTCCCACCCCCTCGTCCCCAAGCTCAAGCCCTCCCGGATCCGCGACGAGCTCGGCTCCACCAGCGAGGTCGTCGAGCGGGCCATCGGCGCGGCACCTCTCTGGTACCGCGCGCCCTACGGGGCCTGGAACAAGCACTCCTTCGAGATCGGCGCCGAACTCGGCATGGAGCCGCTCGCCTGGACCGTCGACACCCTGGACTGGACGGAACCCGGCACCGGGCCCATCGTCCGCCGCGTCCTCGACGGCGCCGCGCCCGGCGTCGTCGTCCTCTCCCACGACGCCGGCGGGAACCGCTCGCAGAGCGTGGCCGCGCTCCGCCGCTACCTGCCCGAACTCCTCGACGCCGGCTACCGGATGACCGTCCCCCGGCGCTGACCCCCGGGTACGGCGGAAGGGCCCCGGCACCTCGGGTGCCGGGGCCCTTCGCGCGCGCGTGCCGGCTAGCGCGAGCCGACCATGCGGGCGTAGACCACGACGTTCCCGTCGTAGCCGCGCTGGCGCGTGTAGCCGCCGCCGCAGGTGATCACCCGCAGCTCCGGCTCGCCGTTGTCGGCATAGACCTGCACGCCGGGGAAGTTGTCCTTGGCGTACACCTCGATGCCGTAGATCTCGAAGACCGCGACCCGGCCGTCGTACCGCTCGACCTCGATGTGCTGGCCCTTCTGCAGGGAGCCCAGGCCGTAGAAGACCGCCGGTCCCCTGGCGTTGTCGACGTGGCCGACGATGACGGACGTGCCGCGCTGGCCGGGCGCGATGCCGTTCTGGTACCAGCCGGCGAGATTCGGGTCCTCGGGGGGCGGGGCGGCCACCCAGTCGTCCGCGTCCAGTCCCACGTCCATGACGGGTGCGGCCACCTGGATCGCCGGGATCTTGATCCGGGACGCCGGGGCGAAGGGCAGCGGCTCCAGGCCCGCGTTCGCGGCGGGCGGCGTCGGGGTGACCGGGTGCCCCACCGGGCGGGCCGCGGCGGCGGGTTGGGGCGGCCCGAGGGCGACGTCCACCCCGTTGCGCATCATCGCGAGTCCGGACAGCATGGCGAGGGCCAGGACGCCCCAGGGTTGGCGTCTCCTGCGCGGGAAGACGCGGAAGTCCTTCGGGGGCATGGTTCTCCCTTCTCGGCGTCGTCAGAACGGTAGATGCGGCCCGGCGGACCGTCGCGCCGGACGGCGCGAACGGGTGGGGCCCGCCTCCGGACGGGTGTCCGGGCCCCGGAGACGGCGTGCGGTCCCGGGGGGGGGCCCCCCCGCCCCGGCCGCCGCGGGGCGCCGGGCGGCGCGGCGCGGGCGCGCGCGCCCGCGGCGCGGGCGCGCGCGGGCGGGCCCGCGCCCGCGCGCCCCCACC
>NZ_JBHWFF010000050.1:29075-32269 GCF_042733785.1 Streptomyces sp. NPDC059695
CGGGGGCGCCGGGGGGGGCGCCCCAGCGGGCGGGCGGCCCGGCCCCCGGAGCGGGCGTGGGGTCCCCGGGCCCCCCGGCGGCGGGGGGGCTCCGGCGTCGGCGCGGCGCGGCCGGGCGCCCGGCCGCGCGACGGCGGGCAGGTGGGTGACAGCCGGGCTGACCCATCCGAGTAATCGTCAGATAAGCATCCCGTACGGCCGTGACCTGCGCTTCCGCTGCCTCAGGGGGTTCCGCTCCCGGCGTGTCGCCTCACCGGGGTGGCCCAGTGCCGACATGCACGGCTCGCACCGGCTTGTGATGGTTCGTCATGGAAGGCGTACTCGTCGAATCTCCCGGAGCACCGCTTTGGGGCGTCTTCCACTGGAGGTTCAACCATGCGTGCTGCACGCACTCTGGCGGTGACGGCGACCGCGTTCGCGGCGCTCGGACTCGCGGCCCCCCTCGCCACCGCCACCCACGGGCCCAGCAGCGTGACCGACAGCGCTTTCCAGACCGAGCGGGGCGGCGACGGCTCCAACGGCGTCACGGTGTCCCCCTTCGCGGTCCACCAGGGCGCGATCCTCACGGTCACCGTCCGGGGCTGCTCCGGCGGCACGGTCACCTCGAACGCCTTCGCGACGACCCGGCTCCCCGCCGCCGTCAACGGCGTCTCCACCGCCACCCCGCGCATCTTCGACAACGCCACGCCCGGCCAGTACAACCTGGCCGTCCAGTGCAACGGCCGTACCCTCACCCAGCCGTTCCGGGTGCTGGCCGGCCAGGGCGCGCAGGGTGGTCTCGGCGGCTCGATGGCGCCGAGCTCCACGGAGATGGCCGTCGGCGGTTCGCTCGTCGCCGCCGCCGCGCTCGGCGGGGGTCTCTTCATCGCCCGTCGCCGCCGTACGGTCGGCGCGGGAGTCTGACCGGCCGAACCTCCCGGTCGGCCCGCCGTGCCCGTCGCCCCCGAGTCCCGCAGGGACCCGGGGGCGACGGGCGTCCGCGGGACGCCGCGCACCGATCCGGTCCGCCACGCCCGTTCAGTGACGCCGGCCGGCGGCGGCGCGGCGGCGGATCGCGTAGACCGCGGCGCCCGAGACGGCGGTCACGGCCAGCACCCCGCCCACGGCGACCTCGGTGGAGCTCGGCGCCATCGAGCCGCCGAGACCGCCCTGCACCCCGCGCGGGGGCGTGAGGATCGTGGCGCTGATGGTCGGCGTGGCGGTGGGGGAGCCGCTGATCGTCAGGGCGACGGTGTCCTGCACGCCGCCCGTGCAGTTGAAGAGCACCGTGTACACGGCGCCGCGCTTGGCGTCCGCGTCCACGGTGGCGGTCACCGCCGCACCCGGTGCGATGGTGACGGTGTCGAAGATGCCCGCAGAGGCCCTCGCCGTACTGGCGCAGCCGGGGGCGCTCAGCGTCACCCGGCCGCCCGGGGCGACGACCGCGGGCGACACGAGGAAATCGCCCGGTGCCTTGGCCCGTGGAGCCCGCGCGCCGGACGCGGGAGCAGCGTCCGCCGCGAGGGCGGCGGGGGCGGCCAGGGCGAGGGCGGCCGCCCCCAACAGGGCAGTGGAAGCGGCACGTATCGCGCGCATGGTGAATCCTCCGGGTCCCGAGGCGCAGCCGCGGAAGGGGATTCCCGCGAAGGGCACGCACCTCGATGCCCGAAACGCTAGGAGCGCACTACCACAGCCGCGATCCCAGACGTGCGAATGGGGCACCCATGTCCCCCGGGTGGCCCACTCGCACGGGGAGGCTCACCGCGTGATCTGCGGAAACAGATCGGTGAACGGCGCGGCGGTGGCCGAGATGCCCCGGCCGAACGGCGCGTCGAAGTCCCAGATGAGGAACAGCAGGAAGGCGATCAGCACGCTGAAGAGCCCGGCCAGCAGCAGCTCCCGGCCGGTCCTGCGGATCTGCAGCGTGAAGATCAGGCCCACCGTCACCAGGGCGCCGATGATGAGGCCGAACCAGACCACCCCCGGCATGGTCGGCCCCGCGTTCTGCCCGCGCGCGCCCCGGGCGTCGTCGGCGGCGGCCACCTGGTCCACCAGGGGCTGGTACGCCTGCCCCTCGAAGTCGTTGGCCGGCTGGTAGTCGGTGACGCTGCGCCGCACCCGCTCCAGGAGCGCGGTGCCCTCGTCGCTGAGCTCCCCCTTCTCGGCCATGTACGTCCACTCGTCGTGGACCACGTACGAGACGTACGCGTCGACGTCGGCGCGGATCCGGGAGCGGACCTCCTGCGGGTACACCTCGGCGCGCGCCGAGATCTCGTGCATCGCCTGGGCCTCCTGCCGGACGGTCTCCTGGGCGGCCCCCCGGGCCTCCCAGACGCCGGCGATGGCCAGGCCGAGCACGATCGCGTAGATCACGCCGATCATCATCGTCATGTACTCGATGACGTCGGGGGTCTCGTTGGGGTCGTCGTCCTCGGGGAGGCGACGGTTGTTCATGACGACGATGGTGAGCACGACGGCGCAGGCGGCCGCCATCGCGAGAGAGAGTACGAGCCAATCGGACATGGATTCCTCCGGCGGGATTCAGAGGGTCGGGGTCACTTGGACCGGGGGCGCAGGATCGCCGTCGCGAGCACGGCGGGAGCGGTGATCATCAGCGTCGCCGTGACGACGGAGGTGCCGCCCTCCTTCTTGGTCCGCGCGGCCTGGCGGTAGTGCGGAAGCGCCACCGGCGACGGGGCCGGCGGCCGGGGCCGCAGGGTGGGCGTCGGGGACGGGGGAGGCGGCGGTGCGGGTGCCGGCTCCGGCGGCCTGGTGGGCACAGGCGCGGGGGACGGCGGCTCGGGTCGGGGCGCGGGCCTGGTGGCCGGCGGCTTCGGGACGGGACGCGGAGGCTTCGGCGCGGGCGGCTCCGGCTTCGGCGGCCGCGTCGGGGTGGGGGACGGCGAGGGGGACGGGGGCTCGGGCGTCGGCGTCGGGGTGGGCGTCGGGGTCGGAGTGGGCGTGGGCGTCGGGGTGGGTGACGGGCACGGCGGGGGCGGCTCGGTGGGACAGGGCTTCGGGTGGTGGTGATGCCCGTGCCCCTTGCCCTTCCCGTCGCCGTGGTGGTCGTGGCCCTTGCCCTTTCCGTGGCCCTTCCCACCGCCGTCGCCGTGGTCGTCGCCGTGGGTGGTGTGGGGCGGGGCGGGGGGCGCCAAACACCCCCCCAGCCCCAACCCACTCGAGGAGAGACGTCACAAAAGTCGAGTGCGGCGGGC
>NZ_JBHWFF010000050.1:32279-41267 GCF_042733785.1 Streptomyces sp. NPDC059695
CTCCCCGGGCCGGGCGCGCCCGCGCGCGCCCGGCGGGGGCGGCGCGCGGCGGCGGTGGGGGCCGCCGCCCGCGCCCCCCCCCACCACGAGCTGCGAACCGCCCGAGTCGGTCGAGGCGTAGGCGCAGGCGTCGGCGGCGGCGGGCACCGGTGCGGCGAGCAGCCACACGAGACCGAGGGCCGCCAGCGGCCGCGCGAGGAGTGATCCGTACAGAGACACGCCCTCGAGCTTGATCACAACGACGGCGCGCCGGGGCGGAATCCGGCGGGATTCGCCAGATGGAGGGGATCTCCGGATGTGTGGACTTGACGTTTCGCCGGATGTCGGAGCGCGATTCGCCACAATGCCCGGTATTGCCGGGCGTGGTGAATCGCGACAGGTGGCCGATGGGGCCTGTTCAGGCCTCTCGGGCAAGAACTGTCCGGTTGTCGCCCTGTCGGAGGGACCGGCCGACAGGGCATCCTGCACCGGCGACCGGCCCCGGGAGCGGCAACAGCCGAGGTACGGACGGGGCCTGGCCCTCCGCCGGGCGCGACCCGCCCCGTTCCCGGAGTCGACGCACGCTCATATGCACGTGAATTTGCACAGCCTGAAGGCGTGAAGTCTGCGTTCCAAGAGCACGTGCCAATGGCGTGTGACCAAGAACGGACCGCGAATTTCCGTTTCTACTCGCTCTCCCGGCGGGCGATCAGTAGCCTCACCTCGAACACCGGCCGCGAACACATGGCCGCATCCCCGTGGCGACTTGTTGGAGACATTGATGGAGCGTCCCGCCTGGGCTCCGCCCGGTATCGACATCTCGGTGCCGAGCGTGTCCCGTATGTACGACTTCTATCTGGGCGGCTCGCACAATTTCGAGGTGGACCGGGAAGCGGCGCGCAAGGCCATGGAGTTCATGCCTGGCCTGCCCAAGGTCATGCAGGCGAACCGCGCCTTCATGCGACGCGCCGTCCGTCATGCCGTCGACAACGACGTCACCCAGTTCCTCGACATCGGCTCCGGCATACCCACGTTCGGGAACGTGCACGAGGTCGCCCGCGCCGCCGACCCCGCCGCCCGGGTCGTCTACGTCGACCACGACCCCGTCGCCGTGGCCCACAGCCGCGCCGTCCTGGAGGGCGACGACAGCGCGGCCGTCCTCGCCGCCGACCTGCGCAAGCCGGCCGACATCCTGTACAGCCCCGAGGTGACCCGACTCCTGGACCTGGAACGGCCGGTGGCCCTGCTCCTCGTCGCCGTGCTGCACTTCCTGGAGGACCAGGACCGTCCGTACGAGGCCGTCGCGGAGCTCATCGACGCCCTCGCCCCCGGCAGCCTCGTCGTCCTCACCCACGCCTCGTACGAGAACATCCCGCTCACCGAGGAGCAGGCCGGCGGCACCGTCGGCGTCTACCGCACCATCCGCAACCCCCTGGTGATGCGGTCGGGCGACGAGATCACCCGCTTCTTCGAGGGCACCGAACTGATCGAGCCCGGGCTCGTCCCGATGCCGCTCTGGCGGCCGGAGAGTCCGGCCGAGGAGGAGGATCCGTACGCCTTCTCCGGGTTCGCAGGGGTGGGGCGCAAGGCGTGAAGGTCCCGTCGCAGCCGACCGGCGCCGTCGCCGAAGCCGACGGCCCGGAGGACAGACTCAGGCGGTTCGTCACCATCTGGAGCCGCGCGATCTTCCCGGTGACGGCCACCTCGCTGACCCGCGCCGAGTTCGAGGGGCACCTGCTGCCGCTGGCCCGCACCCTGTACGACGCCCTGCACGCCCGCCCCTTCGACACGGCACCCGCGCAGCGCACCGGGGCGGCCCTGATCGCCGCCCACTGCACCGACCCGGACGCGCTCGGCCGCAGCCTCGGCGTCGTCGACTCGTACCTGGTGCTCTACTGCGGCACGGAGTCGGACCTCCCCGCCGAGGAGCTGCGCGCCCGCTGCGCCCGGCTCCAGCACGCCATGGCCGCCGGCTACGCGCAGGCGCTGCGCGAGCGGACCCGCGCCGAGCAGGAGGCCATCGCCCGCTCCGCGCTCGCCGCGCGCAGCGCCGCCGAGATAGCCCTGCACGCCACCGAGAGCCGCTTCCGCGCCGTCTTCGACGGAGCGGCCGTCGGGATCGGCATCGCCGACCTCGACGGCAACGTCCTGGAGGTCAACGAGACCCTCACCCGCATGTTCGGCGGGATGGAGGGCCCGGTGCGCAGCCGGAAGGTCAGCGAGTGGGTGCACCCGGAGGACGGCCCGCACGTCTGGAAGCTGTACGAGGAGCTGGTCCGCGGCGAGCGCGAACACTACCGCGTCGAGAAGCCGTACTACCGCGGTGACGGAACGGTTCTGTGGACCAACCTCACGGTCTCGCTCCTCCGCGACGCCGAAGGCCGCCCCCAGTACCAGCTGGCCCTCCTGGAGGACACCACCGAACGGCGCCTGCTCCATCTGCGCCTGCGGTACGAGGCCACCCACGACGCGCTCACCGGACTGCCCAACCGGACCCTGTTCTTCGAACGCCTGGAGAAGGCGCTCGCCCCCGGCGACAACGCCCGCTTCGGCCTCTGCTACCTCGACCTCGACGGCTTCAAGGTCATCAACGACAGCCTCGGCCACTCCACCGGCGACCGGCTGCTCGTCGAGGTCGCCGACCGGCTGCAGAGCTGCGTCACCGGCGGCGGCGAGATGGTGGCCCGGCTCGGCGGCGACGAGTTCGTCGCCCTCACCACCGCCCCGGGCGGCGAACAGGACGTCACCGAACTCGCCGACCGCATCCTCGCCGCCCTCGCCACCCCGCTCCGCATCGACGGCCGCGAACTCACCGTGCGCGGCAGCCTCGGCGTGGTCGAGGGCCCGGCCGGGGAACGGACCCCCGCCGAGGTGCTCCGCAGCGCGGACATCACCATGTACCGGGCCAAGTCGGCGGGCGGCAACCGCTTCGAACTCGCCGACCCCGAGGCCGACGCCCGCGCCATCACCCGCCACGGGCTCACCACCGCGCTGCCGACGGCCCTGGAGCGCGGCGAGTTCTTCATCGAGTACCAGCCGCTCGTCCACCTCGGCGACGGCAGCGTGCACGGCGCGGAGGCCCTCGTCCGCTGGTGCCACCCGCAGCACGGGGTGCTCGGCCCGGACCGCTTCATCCCGCTCGCCGAGGACACCGGACTCATCGTGCCGCTCGGCCGCTGGGTGCTCCAGGAGGCCGTGCGGCAGGCCCGCTTCTGGCAGACCCGGCACTCCGACGGAGGCCCGCTGCGGATCAACGTCAACCTCTCCCCGACGCAGCTCCACCACCCGCGCCTGGTCGCCGACACCGTCGACGTCCTGGAACGCTCCGGGCTCGAACCCGGAGCCCTCTGCCTGGAGGTCACCGAGTCGGCCCTGATCGGCGCCGACGAGGACCTGCTGAAGCCGCTGCGGCAGCTCGCCGAGATGGGCGTGGACATCGCCCTCGACGACTTCGGCACCGGCTACTCGAACCTGGCGAACCTGCGGCGGCTGCCGGTGAGCGTCCTGAAGCTCGACCGGTCCTTCACCCGGGGCATGCAGCAGCACCCGGTGGACCCCGTGGACCTCAAGATCGTCGAGGGGATCGTCTCCCTGGCGCACAGCCTGGAACTGGCGGTCACGGTCGAGGGCGTCGAGACGGGCGCCCAGGCGCGTCAGCTCCGTGACCTGGGCTGCGACACGGCCCAGGGCTGGTACTACGCCCGCCCGGGGGCCCCGGACCGGATCCACTCCCTGCTCCTGGCAGACGCGGTCTAGCCCACCGTCTGCCCCGCCCGCTGCCGTGTGGGCCCGCGCCCGGCGGGGCGGTGCCCCGCTGCCCGTGTGGGCCTTCGCCCACGCCCGTGTGGGCAATCGTCCCGCTGGGCGGGACGGGTGGGCACACGGGACGGCGCCTTCTCGCGGCGCCTCCGCGTTCCGCGCCTGGACCTGCACCACGTGCACGCCGCACCAGGTGGTGCGGGTCAGGGCTCGGGAGCCTAGGCCCGGCACGGGGCGCCGTCCGTTGTGCCCACCCGTTCCGCCCCAGCGGAACGATTGCCCACAACGGCGGGGCGTGGGCCCGCAACGGTGCGGCGCGGGCACGCAAGCAACGGCGCGGTCGTGGGTGGCGGTGTGTCAGGGGGTGCGGCGGCGGAGCAGGAGGCGCTGGAGTTCCCGCGCCGCCCGCGGCGGCGCCACGTCGCTCCGGTGCGCCAGGGCGATCGTCCGCCGCAGGCCCGGCCGCGCGAGGGCCGTCACCCGCAGGTCCCGCCCCGCGCGCCCCGCGACCATCGCCGGCACGACCGCGAGCCCGAGCCCCGCCCGTACGAAGCCGAGCACCGCGTCCAGCTCCCCGCCCTCCACGGTGAACGTGGGTTCGAAACCCTCCGCACGGCACGCGGCCACCGTGAGTTCCCGCAGGTCGTAGCCGTGCCGGAACATCACGAGCGGCTGGTCCCGCAGGTCCTTGATCCGCACGGGCCGGCGCGGGGCGGGTTCCGAGGCCGCGGAGACCACCACCAGGTCCTCCCTGAGCAGCTCGACCGTCGTCAGGGCGGGCGAGGGGGAGGGCAGCGGGAGGACGACCAGGGCCAGGTCGAGCGCCCCGCGCGCCAGCTCCCGTACGAGATCGTGCGAGCCGCTCTCCTCGATCAGGAGCTCGATCCCCGGGTGGAGGTCGTGGAAGGCCCGCAGCACGTCCGGAAGGAACCCCGTGCACAGGCTCGGCGTCGCACCGAGCCGCACCCGCCCCCGCTTGAGCTGCGCGAGCTCCTGCACCTCCAGGCGGGCCGTCTCCGTGTCCGCGAGGATCCGGCGCGCGAGCGGCAGCAGGGCCTCGCCGGCGTCGGTGAGCGCGATGTTCCCCCGGGCGCGGCTGAACAGCTCCGCGCCCAGCTCCTGCTCCAGGGCCTTGATCTGCTGGGAGAGCGAAGGCTGCGAGACGTGCACGCGCTCGGCGGCCCGGGTGAAGTGCCGGGTCTCGGCCACGGCCACGAAGTAGTGGAGCTGCTGGAACTGCATGGTCCCAGCGTAGAGGACATGAATAGGTTGGGCCTATCGAGATCAGCCGGACCATGTCTTGGACCTCTCGGGCCCTTCGGCCCTAGCGTCGGGAACATGGCTCTGGCACCCACGAGGGACCGGACGGCCGCCCGCCCGCCGTCCCCCACACCCTCCCGCGGATTCTGGTCGTCGACCCTCGGCAAGAAGACGGTCATGGCCGTCAGCGGGCTCGTCATGCTCGGCTACCTCGTCGCCCACGTCGCCGGCAACCTCAAGGTCTTCTTCGGCCCCGAGGAGTTCAACGGCTACGCCCACTGGCTGCGCGTCATCGGCGCCCCCGTCCTGCACCACGAGTGGGCGCTCTGGCTGGTCCGGATCGTGCTCCTCGCCGCCGTCGTCGCCCACGCCGTCTCCGCGTACCAGCTCAGCCGCCGCGACCTGAAGGCCCGCCCCACCGCGTACGTCCACCGCCGCAGGCGCGCCTCGTACGCCACCCGCACCATGCGCTGGGGCGGCGTCATCCTCGCCCTCTTCATCGTCTGGCACATCCTCGACCTCACCACCGGCACCCTCCACCCCGGCGGCTTCGAGGAGGGCAGGCCCTACCAGAACGTCGTCGACACCTTCTCCACCTGGTACGGCAACGTCGTCTACATCGTCGCCATGCTCGCCCTCGGCCTCCACGTCCGCCACGGCTTCTGGAGCGCCGCCCAGACCCTGGGCGTCGGCAGCGCCCGCCGCGAGCGCCTCCTCAAGGCGCTCACCAACATCCTCGCGCTCGTCCTGACCGCGGGCTTCGTCTCCGTCCCCGTCGCCGTCATGACCGGAGTGGTGAGCTGACATGAGCTACCTCGACTACACCACCGGTGAGCCGATCACCGACACCAAGGCTCCCGCCGGGCCCGTCGCCGAGCGCTGGGACACCCGCCGCTTCGAGGCGAAGCTGGTCAACCCCGCCAACCGGCGCAAGCACCGGATCATCGTCGTCGGCACCGGTCTCGCCGGCGGCTCCGCCGGCGCCACCCTCGCCGAACAGGGCTACCAGGTCGTCCAGTTCTGCTTCCAGGACTCCCCGCGCCGCGCCCACTCCATCGCCGCCCAGGGCGGCATCAACGCCGCCAAGAACTACCGCAACGACGGCGACTCGATCCACCGCCTCTTCTACGACACCGTCAAGGGCGGCGACTTCCGGGCCCGCGAGTCCAACGTCCACCGCCTCGCCCAGATCTCCGTCGAGATCATCGACCAGTGCGTCGCCCAGGGAGTCCCCTTCGCGCGCGAGTACGGCGGCCTCCTCGACACCCGCTCCTTCGGCGGCGTCCAGGTCTCCCGCACCTTCTACGCCCGCGGCCAGACCGGCCAGCAGCTCCTCCTCGGCGCCTACCAGGCGCTCTCCCGGCAGATCGCCGCCGGAAACGTCGAGATGCACGCCCGTACCGAGATGCTCGACCTGGTCGTCGTCGACGGACGGGCCCGCGGCATCGTCGCCCGCGACCTGGTCACGGGCGAGATCACCACCCACTTCGCGGACGCCGTGGTCCTGGCCAGCGGCGGCTACGGCAACGTCTTCTACCTGTCGACGAACGCCATGAACTCCAACGCCACCGCCGTCTGGCGGGCCCACCGGCGCGGCGCTTACTTCGCCAACCCCTGCTTCACCCAGATCCACCCCACGTGCATCCCGCGCACCGGCGACCACCAGTCCAAGCTGACCCTGATGAGCGAGTCGCTGCGCAACGACGGCCGCATCTGGGTGCCGAAGGCGAAGGGCGACACCCGGCCCGCCGGCGACATCCCCGAGGGCGAGCGCGACTACTACCTGGAACGCATCTACCCCTCCTTCGGCAACCTCGTCCCCCGCGACATCGCCTCCCGCGCCGCGAAGAACGTCTGCGACGAGGGCAGGGGAGTGGGCCCCGGCGGACAGGGCGTCTACCTGGACTTCGCCGACGCGATCCGCCGCATGGGCCGGCGGGCGGTCGAGGAGAAGTACGGCAACCTCTTCGACATGTACGCGCGGATCACCGCGGAGAACCCGTACGAGGTCCCCATGCGGATCTACCCCGCCGTCCACTACACGATGGGCGGGCTCTGGGTCGACTACGACCTCCAGACCACCGTCCCCGGCCTCTTCGCCATCGGCGAGGCCAACTTCTCCGACCACGGGGCCAACCGGCTCGGCGCGTCCGCCCTCATGCAGGGCCTCGCCGACGGTTACTTCGTCCTGCCGGCCACCGTCAACGACTACCTGGCCCGCCACCCGGCCGGCGAACCCGTCACCGACGACCACCCGGCGGTCCGCGAGGTGCTCGCCGAGACCGAGGACCGCCTGAACCTCCTGCTCTCCGTCGACGGCGACCGCACCCCCGACTCCTTCCACCGCGAACTCGGCGAACTCATGTGGGAGTACTGCGGCATGGCCCGCACCGAGGAGGGCCTGACCGAGGCGCTGCGCCGCATCCCGGAGATCCGCGAGGAGTTCTGGAGCCGCGTCAAGGTCCCCGGCACGGGCGAGGAGTTCAACCAGTCGCTGGAGAAGGCCAACCGGATCGTCGACTACCTGGAGCTCGCCGAGCTCATGTGCCTCGACGCCCTCCACCGGGCCGAGTCCTGCGGCGGCCACTTCCGGGAGGAGTCCCAGACCCCCGACGGCGAAGCGGCCCGCCACGACGAGGAGTTCGCGTACGCCGCGGCCTGGGAGTTCGGCGGGGCCGCCCCCGTCCTCCACAAGGAGGACCTCACCTTCGAGTACGTCCACCCCACCCAGCGGAGCTACGCATGAGGCTCACCCTGCGCGTCTGGCGCCAGCAGAACGCCGACGCACCCGGCGCCATGTCCACCTACGACGTGGACGGCATCTCCGCCGACATGTCGTTCCTGGAGATGCTCGACACCCTCAACGAGGAGCTCATCCTGCGGGGCGAGGACCCCGTGGCCTTCGACCACGACTGCCGCGAGGGCATCTGCGGCGCGTGCAGCCTCGTCATCAACGGGGACGCGCACGGGCCGGAGCGCACCACGACCTGCCAGCTCCACATGAGGTCCTTCCGGGACGGCGACACGATCGACGTGGAGCCCTGGCGCGCGTCCGCGTTCCCGGTGGTCAAGGACCTGGTGGTCGACCGCTCCGCCTTCGACCGGGTCATCCAGGCGGGCGGCTACGTCACCGCGCCCACGGGCGCGGCCCCCGAGGCCCACGCGACGCCCGTCCCGAAGGCCGACGCGGACTCGGCCTTCGAGCACGCCGAGTGCATCGGCTGCGGGGCGTGCGTGGCGGCCTGCCCGAACGGCTCGGCGATGCTCTTCACCTCCGCCAAGGTCAACCACCTGAACGTCCTGCCCCAGGGCTCCCCGGAGCGCGAGACCCGGGTCCTGGACATGGTGGCGCAGATGGACGCGGAGGGCTTCGGCGGCTGCACCCTGACCGGCGAGTGCGCGACCGCCTGCCCGAAGGGCATCCCGCTCCCGTCGATCACGGCGATGAACCGGGAGTGGCTGCGGGCCCGGCGGAAGGCCCCCCGCGGCTGACCGGATTCCGGACAGTCCTGCGGCGTGGGCTCCGCCACTCCGCGCACCCCGCGACCGGAGATCCTTCACGGAAAGATCACCTTCTCCGCAGGATCTTCGCTCCGGGGTGCTCCCGCGCGCCGAGACAGCAAGATCAACTTCGTTCGGATCCGTACTTTCCGCGGCACCTTGTCCACTTCGCGGCCAACCCGCCGCCGGGAATTTCCGGCACGCCGACACCCCCGGGTACTGATGGGAGCCGCCGGGGGGACATGACCGACCCCCCGGTCGCACCGACCACTTGGGGGTTTCATGTCCAGCATCACCCGCCGCCGGGCCCTCGGCGTCGCGGCCGGCGCGGCCGGCGCCGCCGCGGGCCTCGCCCTGGCCGGCCAGGCCGGCCCCCCCCCCCCGGCCCCCCCCCCCCCCCCCCCCCCCCCCCCCCGCGCAGCCGGGCTCCCCCGGCCCCCCCCCCAACGCCGGCCCCCCCCCCGCCCCCCCCCCCCCGGCCCCCCCCCC
>NZ_JBHWFF010000051.1:0-37166 GCF_042733785.1 Streptomyces sp. NPDC059695
GACCCGCACCACGTGCGTGCCGCACCAGGTGGTGCGGGCCAGAGCGCGGGAGCCTGGGCGCGGCACGGGGCGCCGTTCCGTTGTGCCCACCCGTTCCGCCCCAGCGGAACGATTGCCCACAACGGGGGTGGGCGCCGCCCGTCGAGGGTGGGCACCGCCCCAGCCGAACGATGGGCCACAGCGGGGCGGGCGCCGTCCCGGTGGAACGCATGCCCGCAACGCCGCGGGGCAGGGTGCCCCCATGGATTCGATCACCCGTCTCGACCTGGGTCACTTCACCCGCCCCGCCGAGGAATGCGGCGGCCCCCACGCCCGCGTGGAGCCCGTTCTCGGGTATCTCGTGTGCCACGCGGGCGTGCGGCTGCTCTTCGACTCGGGGATGGGGACCGGGTCCCCCGAGACGGACGCCCACTACCGGCCGGTCCGGCACCCGCTGCCCGTCGGGCCGGAGGACGTTGACCTCGTCGTCAACTGCCACCTGCACTTCGACCACATCGGCGGCAACCAGCTCTTCCCCGACACCCCCGTCCTCGTCCAGCGCACCGAACTCGCCCGTGCCCGTGCCGGCGGGTACACCATCGACACGCTCCTGCCCGGCGTCCGGTACGAGGAGCTCGACGGCGAGCACGAGATCGCCCCGGGCGTCCGGATCGTGCCGACTCCCGGCCACACCGAGGGCCACCAGTCGCTCGTCCTCGACCACGGTGACCGGGTCACGGTCCTCGCCGGGCAGGCGTACGACTTCGCCCACGAGTTCGGGAGCCCGTACCTCCCCTGGCTCGACCGGCTCGGCGAGCTCGCCGCGGGCCGTCCCGCGCGTGTCCTGTTCGCCCATGACCGCGACCTTTGGGAAGGTGTGCTGCCGCCGCCCCGGTAGCCTGTGCGCCCGTGACCGAAACCGTGATCTGGACCGTCGTCGCGCTGATCTTCATCGGCGTCTATCTGAGCTGGACCGCCGGGCGGCTCGACCGGCTGCACGCGCGCATCGACGCCGCCCGTGCCGCCCTGGACGCGCAGCTGCTGCGCCGGGCCTCGGTCACCCAGGAGCTCGCCACCTCCGGCGTGCTCGACCCGGCCGCCTCGATCGTGCTGTACGAGGCCGCGCACGCCGCCCGGCAGGCCGAGGAGGAACAGCGGGAGGTCGCCGAGAGCGAGCTGAGCCAGGCGCTGCGGGCGGTCTTCGGGGAGCCCGAGCAGGTGGAGCTCGTACGGGAGGCGCCCGGCGGCGAGGAGGCCGCGGGGGAGCTCGCGCAGGCCGTACGCCGCGTCCCGATGGCCCGCCGCTTCCACAACGACGCGGTCCGTGCCGCCCGGGCCCTGCGCCGCCACCGCAAGGTCCGCTGGTTCCGGCTCGCAGGCCACGCGCCCTTCCCGCTGGCCTTCGAAATGGACGACGAGCCGCCGGTGGCCCTTGCTGATCGTCCGGCCTGACCCTCTCAACCTGGGAAAACGATCCACCGAGTCCACATTGGCCCTTGATGTGGACCCCAGGTGGCCTGTTTCCTCATCTTGTCGTCAACCCCTGTTGTCACGAGTGAGGTATCCGTGTCCACCACGCCTTCCACCACCTTCCAGTCCCCCGAGACCGGCACCGCGCGCGTGAAGCGCGGCATGGCCGAGCAGCTCAAGGGCGGCGTGATCATGGACGTGGTCAACGCCGAACAGGCGAAGATCGCCGAGGACGCCGGCGCCGTGGCCGTCATGGCCCTGGAGCGGGTCCCCGCGGACATCCGCAAGGACGGCGGCGTCGCCCGCATGTCCGACCCGAACATGATCGAAGAGATCATCGGCGCGGTCTCCATCCCGGTCATGGCCAAGTCCCGCATCGGCCACTTCGTCGAGGCCCAGGTCCTGCAGTCCCTCGGTGTCGACTACATCGACGAGTCCGAGGTCCTGACCCCGGCCGACGAGGTCAACCACTCCGACAAGTGGGCCTTCACGACCCCCTTCGTCTGTGGCGCCACCAACCTGGGCGAGGCCCTGCGCCGCATCGCCGAGGGCGCGGCCATGATCCGCTCCAAGGGCGAGGCCGGCACCGGCAACGTCGTCGAGGCCGTCCGTCACCTGCGTCAGATCAAGAACGAGATCGCCAAGCTGCGCGGCTTCGACAACAACGAGCTGTTCGCCGCCGCCAAGGAGCTCCGCGCCCCGTACGAGCTCGTCAAGGAGGTCGCCGAGCTCGGCAAGCTGCCGGTCGTGCTGTTCTCCGCCGGTGGTGTCGCCACCCCGGCCGACGCCGCGCTGATGCGCCAGCTCGGCGCCGAGGGCGTCTTCGTCGGCTCCGGCATCTTCAAGTCGGGCGACCCGGCCAAGCGCGCCGCCGCCATCGTGAAGGCCACCACCTTCTACGACGACCCGAAGGTCATCGCGGACGCCTCCCGCAACCTGGGTGAGGCCATGGTCGGCATCAACTGCGACACCCTCCCCGAGTCCGAGCGCTACGCGAACCGGGGCTGGTAAGCACCCATGAGCACGCCCGTCATCGGTGTCCTGGCCCTCCAGGGCGACGTACGGGAGCACCTGATCGCCCTGGCCGCGGCGGACGCCGTGGCCAGGCCGGTCCGGCGCCCCGAAGAGCTCGCCGAGGTCGACGGCCTGGTCATCCCCGGTGGTGAGTCCACCACCATCTCCAAGCTGGCCGACCTCTTCGGCCTGATGGAGCCGCTGCGCGAGCGGATCGCGGGCGGCATGCCCGTGTACGGCACCTGCGCCGGCCTGATCATGCTCGCCGAGAAGATCCTCGACCCGCGCTCGGGCCAGGAGACCTTCGGCGGCATCGACATGATCGTCCGCCGCAACGCCTTCGGCCGGCAGAACGAGTCCTTCGAGGCGGGCGTCACCGTCGCGGGGATCGACACCCCCGTCGAGGGCGTCTTCATCCGCGCCCCGTGGGTGGAGTCCGTCGGCGCCGAGGTCGAGATCCTCGCGGAGCACGGGGGCCACATCGTCGCCGTCCGCCAGGGACGCGCCCTCGCGACCTCCTTCCACCCCGAGCTCACCGGCGACCACCGCATCCACGAGCTGTTCGTGGACATGGTGCGCGCGGAACGGTGACGCGATCCCGGTAGGATCTCTGGGGTTCGTCCAAGAAGTTGGTTACGCGAAGGAGACAGGCAGATGTCCGGCCACTCTAAATGGGCTACGACGAAGCACAAGAAGGCCGTGATCGATGCCAAGCGCGGCAAGCTCTTCGCGAAGCTGATCAAGAACATCGAGGTCGCGGCCCGAACCGGCGGCGCCGACCCCGAGGGCAACCCGACGCTCTACGACGCCATCCAGAAGGCGAAGAAGAGCTCGGTCCCGAACAAGAACATCGACTCCGCGGTCAAGCGCGGCGGCGGCCTCGAGGCCGGCGGCGTCGACTACGCCACGATCATGTACGAGGGCTACGGTCCGAACGGCGTCGCGGTGCTCATCGAGTGCCTCACCGACAACCGCAACCGCGCCGCCTCCGACGTCCGCGTCGCCATGACCCGCAACGGCGGCTCCATGGCCGACCCGGGCTCGGTCTCGTACCTGTTCAACCGCAAGGGCGTCGTCGTGCTCCCCAAGGGCGAGCTGTCCGAGGACGACGTCCTGGAGTCGGTGCTCGAGGCCGGTGCCGAGGAGGTCAACGACCTCGGCGAGTCCTTCGAGATCATCAGCGAGGCCACCGACCTGGTCGCGGTCCGTTCCGCCCTCCAGGAGGCCGGCATCGACTACGACTCGGCCGAGTCCAGCTTCGTCCCGACCATGCAGGTCGAGCTCGACGAGGACGGCGCGCGCAAGATGTTCAAGCTGATCGACGCCCTGGAGGACAGCGACGACGTGCAGAACGTCTTCGCCAACTTCGACGTCAGCGACGAGGTCATGGAGAAGGTCGACGCCTGATCGCGGACCTTCCGAGCAGCGGGGGGGGGGGGGGGGGGCGGGCGCCCCCCCGGGCGGGGGGGCGGGGAGGGGTGATGAGGCAGAGTCCTATTTTACGGAGGCTGGGGCGGGCGGGGTGCGGGGCCCGGGGGGCGCGGTGTGGCGGCCTCGGCCCGCCGGGGGGGGGCGGCGCCCCCCCCGCCCCCCCCGCTGCGTTGTCAGTGGCAGCGGATAGCCTGCACAAACAGACTTGCGATCGGCTCGCGATCACGGAGGGGGGCGGCATGCGCGTACTCGGGGTGGACCCCGGACTGACCCGGTGCGGCGTCGGTGTCGTGGAGGGCGTCGCCGGCCGGCCCCTCACCATGCTCGGCGTCGGCGTCGTGCGCACGGCCGCGGACGCCGACATCGGTGTGCGCCTCGTCGGCATCGAGCGCGGCATAGAAGAGTGGCTCGACCGCTTCTCGCCCGAACTCGTCGCCGTGGAGCGGGTGTTCAGCCAGCACAACGTGCGTACGGTGATGGGCACCGCCCAGGCCAGCGCGGTCGCCATGCTCTGCGCCTCCCGGCGCGGCATCCCCGTCGCCCTGCACACCCCCAGCGAGGTCAAGGCCGCCGTCACCGGCAGCGGCCGCGCCGACAAGGCCCAGGTCGGGGCCATGGTCACCCGGCTCCTCCGGCTCTCCGAGCCCCCGAAGCCGGCGGACGCCGCCGACGCCCTCGCCCTCGCCATCTGCCACATCTGGCGGGCCCCCGCCCAGAACCGTCTGCAACAGGCCGTCGCCCAGCACGCCGCTGCCCGGCCCGTCACCGCGCTGAAAGGCCGTACCCGATGATCGCCTTCGTGAGCGGCCCGGTCGCCGCCCTCGCCCCCACGACCGCCGTCGTCGAGGTCGGGGGAGTCGGCATGGCCGTCCAGTGCACCCCCGGCACCCTCGCCGGCCTGCGCCTCGGTGAGCACGCCCGGCTCGCCACCTCCCTCGTCGTCCGCGAGGACTCCCTCACCCTGTACGGCTTCGCCGACGACGACGAGCGGCAGGTCTTCGAGCTCCTCCAGACGGCCAGCGGCGTCGGCCCCCGCCTCGCCCAGGCCATGCTCGGGGTGCACAGCCCCGACGCGCTCCGCCTCGCCGTCTCCACCGGCGACGAGAAGGCCCTCACCGCCGTCCCCGGCATCGGCAAGAAGGGCGCGCAGAAGCTCCTCCTCGAACTGAAGGACAAGCTCGGCGCCCCGCTGGGCAGCAGCGGCCTGGTCGGCGCCCAGCGCGCCGCGGCCTCGGGACCCGCGCCGTGGACCGAGCAGCTGTCCGCCGCCCTGATCGGCCTCGGCTACGCGAGCCGCGAGGCCGAGGAAGCCGTCGGCGCCGTCACCCCGCAGGCCGAGGCCGCGATCGCCGAGACCGGCACCGCTCCCGTGCCGCAGCTGCTCCGCGCCGCTCTGCAGACCCTCAACCGGGCCCGCTGACCTCCCGTACGAAGAGGAAGACCATCACCGTGAACTGGGACGACGACAGCACCGCCGAGCCGGACGCGCGCCTCGTGGGCGCCTCCGCCGAGGGCGACGACCAGGCCGTCGAGGCGGCGCTGCGCCCCAAGGACCTCAGCGAGTTCGTCGGCCAGGAGAAGGTCCGCCAGCAGCTCGACCTCGTCCTCAAGGCCGCCCGCCAGCGCGGCGCCACCGCCGACCACGTGCTGCTCTCCGGCGCCCCCGGGCTCGGCAAGACCACCCTCTCGATGATCATCGCGGCCGAGATGAACGCGCCGATCCGCATCACCTCCGGCCCCGCCATCCAGCACGCCGGCGACCTCGCCGCGATCCTCTCCTCCCTCCAGGAGGGCGAGATCCTCTTCCTCGACGAGATCCACCGCATGTCGCGGCCCGCCGAGGAGATGCTCTACATGGCGATGGAGGACTTCCGCGTCGACGTCATCGTCGGCAAGGGCCCCGGCGCCACCGCCATCCCCCTGGAGCTCCCGCCGTTCACCCTGGTCGGCGCCACCACCCGGGCCGGACTCCTGCCGCCCCCGCTGCGCGACCGCTTCGGCTTCACGGGCCACATGGAGTTCTACGACCCGGCCGAGCTCCAGCGCGTGATCCACCGCTCCGCCGGACTCCTCGACGTCGAGATCGACCCCGCCGGCGCCGCCGAGATCGCCGGCCGCTCCCGCGGCACGCCCCGCATCGCCAACCGCCTGCTCCGCCGGGTCCGCGACTACGCCCAGGTCAGGGCCGACGGGGTGATCACCCGGGAGGTCTCCGAGGCGGCCCTCAGCGTGTACGAGGTGGACGGCCGCGGCCTCGACCGCCTCGACCGGGCCGTCCTGGAGGCCCTGCTGAAGCTCTTCGGGGGCGGCCCGGTCGGCCTGTCCACCCTCGCGGTCGCCGTGGGGGAGGAGCGCGAGACCGTCGAGGAGGTCGCGGAACCCTTCCTCGTACGCGAAGGCCTGCTGGCCCGCACACCCCGTGGTCGGGTCGCCACTCCTGCGGCATGGACCCACCTGGGACTCGTTCCGCCGCAGGCCGTGGGCCCGGCCGGGCCAGGAAGCGGACAACAGGGGCTCTTCGGGGCGTGACGGTGCGGACACTCGCCCGTACCGGAACCGGGGTGCGATGCTGGACGTTGTTCCATCGATGCGGACTCGCCTAGACTCCGCCGTTGCCGCCCTTTCTGGTCGGCGCGCCCACCCCCGAAGATCAGGCCGCGGGTTCTCCGCGACCGTGCGAAGGAAACCCGTCCCGTGAGCATCGTGACCCTCCTCCCCTTCATCGTCCTCATCGGGGCCATGTTCCTGATGACCCGCTCTGCCAAGAAGAAGCAGCAGGCGGCGGCGCAGATGCGCAACGAGATGCAGCCCGGCACCGGCGTACGGACGATCGGGGGGATGTACGCCACCGTCAAGGAGATCGGCGACGAGACCGTTCTCCTCGAGGTCGCGCCCGGCGTGCACGCGGTCTACGCCAAGAACGCGATCGGCGCGGTCCTCGAGGACTCCGAGTACAACCGGATCGTCCACGGCGACGAGGAGTCGGACTCCGACACCGTCGTCCCCGACGACGCCTCCTCGCTGACCGAGGCCGCCGAGGCCGCCGAGGCCACGGACAAGGACGCCGAGACCGTCGAGGACGCGCCGAAGGCCGACCTGACGAAGAAGTCCGACGCGGCCGAGGCCGCCGCCGAGGGTCAGAAGGACGGCAAGGCCGACGGCGAGACCGACGCGAAGTAGTCGCGGCCGGGGGCCCCGCGCACGCCCACAGGTGTGCGCGGTCCCCGGAACGGTTCCACGTCTGCGGGGGCAGGTCCCCACACACACTTCGTGGCCGTCCCACGCATACCCGGCGTGAGGCGGTTGGACAGGGAGATACGACAGGTGGCAGCACCGAAGAAGGGCCGAAGGCCGGCGGGGGGACAGAGCCGTCCGGGCCGCGCCCTGGCACTCATCCTGATCGCCATGGTCGCGCTCACCGGCGGGATGTTCTGGTCGGGGCACACCACCCCGCGCCTCGGCATCGACCTCGCCGGCGGTACGTCGATCACGCTCAAGGCGAAGGCCGAGCCCGGCCAGGAGTCGGCGGTCAACGAGACCAACATGAACACGGCGGTCGGCATCATCGAGCGCCGTGTCAACGGTCTGGGTGTCTCCGAGGCCGAGGTTCAGACGCAGGGCGCCGAGAACATCATCGTCAACATCCCTCGCGGGACGAACGAGAAGCAGGCCCGCGAGCAGGTCGGCACCACCGCCCAGCTGTACTTCCGGCCCGTTCTCGCCGTGACGAGCGGTTCGCCCCAGCCGGCGCCGAGCGCCAGCTCTTCGGGTTCGTCGAAGCCGTCCGCCACGGCCTCCACCGGCGCGACGGCCGGTGAGAAGTCGGCCACGCCGACGGCCACCGGCTCCCCGCAGGGCCGTGCGCTCACCGAGGCCCTCAAGGCCCCGAGCCCCACGCCCACCGCCTCCTCCTCCGCGAAGCCGAAGGCCACCGGGACGCCGCAGGCGACCCAGACGCCCGACGCCGCCACGGCGGCGCTGGAGAAGAAGTTCACCGCCCTGAACTGCCTCGACCCCAAGCAGCGTGCCGCCGCCGGCCAGGGAGTCAAGCCGTCCGAGCCCAGCGTGGCCTGCGGCGAGGACAACCCGGGCGTGTGGTCGAAGTACCTGCTCGGCCCGGCCGAGGTCGACGGCAAGGACGTCGACGACGCCAAGGGCATGCTCGACCCGCAGCGTGGCATGTGGATCGTCACCATGGACTTCACCGACGCCGGTTCGAAGAAGTTCCAGTCGATCACCAGCAAGCTGTCGCAGCAGGCAGACCCGCAGAACCGCTTCGCGATCGTGCTCGACGGCGAGGTCGTCTCCGCCCCCTCGGTGCGCCAGACCCTCACCGCCAGCGCTGAGATCTCGGGCAACTTCAACCAGCAGTCCGCCCAGGACCTCGGCAACGTCCTGTCCTACGGCGCCCTGCCGCTGACTTTCCAGACCCAGAGCGTCGACACCGTCACCGCCGCGCTCGGCGGGGACCAGCTGCAGGCCGGTCTCATCGCCGGTGCCATCGGTCTCGCCCTCGTCATCATCTACCTGGTCGTCTACTACCGGGGCCTGTCGCTGATCGCGATCCTCAGCCTCGGTGTCTCGGCGCTGCTCACCTACGTGCTCATGGCCCTGCTCGGCCCGGCCATCGGCTTCGCGCTGAACCTGCCGGCCGTCTGCGGAGCCATCGTCGCCATCGGTATCACCGCGGACTCGTTCATCGTGTACTTCGAGCGCATCCGCGACGAGCTCCGCGAGGGACGCACGCTCCGCCCGGCCGTCGAGCGCGCCTGGCCGCGTGCCCGCCGCACCATCCTGGTCTCCGACTTCGTGTCGTTCCTGGCCGCGGCCGTGCTGTTCATCGTCACCGTCGGCAAGGTCCAGGGCTTCGCGTTCACGCTCGGCCTGACCACCCTGCTCGACATCGTCGTGGTGTTCCTCTTCACCAAGCCGGTCATGACGCTGCTCGCCCGGACCAAGTTCTTCGGCAACGGCCACGCCTGGTCCGGCCTGGACCCGAAGCGGCTCGGCGCCCAGCCGCCGCTGCGCCGCACCCGCCGTGCCCACGCCCCCGTCGACGCGAAGGAGGCGTGAGATGTCGAAGCTCGGCGATCTCGGCGCCCGGCTCCACCGCGGTGAGGTCGGTTACGACTTCATCGGCAACCGCAAGATCTGGTATGGCCTGTCCATCCTGATCACCATCACCGCCATCGTCGCCCTGGCCGTCCGCGGCCTGAACATGGGCATCGAGTTCCAGGGCGGCGCCGTCTTCACCACCCCGAAGACGGCCGTCTCCGTCAGCCAGGCGCAGGAGTACGCGGAAGAGGCCTCCGGCCACGACGCGATCGTCCAGCAGCTCGGCAACGGCTCCCTGCGCATCCAGGTCGGCGGCCTCGACACCGCGAAGTCCGACCAGGTCCGCGAGGAGCTCGCCAAGGACCTGAACATCCCCGAGGACAAGATCGCGGCCGAGCTCGTCGGCCCCAGCTGGGGTGAGCAGATCGCCACCAAGGCCTGGACCGGCCTCGGGGTCTTCATGATCCTCGTGGTGATCTACCTGGCCATCGCCTTCGAGTGGAGAATGGCGGTCGCGGCGCTCGTCGCCCTGATCCACGACCTCACGATCACGGTGGGCATCTACTCACTGGTCGGCTTCGAGGTCACCGTGGGTACGGTCATCGGTCTGCTGACGATCCTCGGTTACTCGCTGTACGACACCGTCGTCGTCTTCGACTCCCTCAAGGAACAGACGAAGGACATCACGAAGCAGACCCGCTTCACCTACAGCGAGATGGCCAACCGCTCGATCAACGGCACCCTGGTGCGTTCGATCAACACCACCGTCGTCGCGCTGCTGCCGGTCGCCGGCCTGCTCTTCATCGGTGGCGGCGTCCTCGGCGCGGGCATGCTCAACGACATCTCGCTGTCGCTGTTCGTCGGTCTCGCCGCCGGTGCGTACTCCTCGATCTTCATCGCCACCCCGCTCGTGGCCGATCTCAAGGAGCGCGAGCCGTCGATCAAGGCGCTCAAGAAGCGCATCCTGGCCAAGCGCGCGAGCGCCGCGGCCAAGGGCGAGGCGGGGGACGAGCTGGACGACCTCGCCGAGGCCGCCGTCGTCGGCCCCCGGACGGGCCGCCGCGGTGCCCAGGAGCGCCGAGGATGACCGCCGAGGCCCAGGACGTCACCGAGCTCCTGCTCAGCCGCATCCGTGACGTACCCGACTACCCGAAGCCGGGCGTGCTGTTCAAGGACATCACGCCGCTGCTCGCGGACCCGGAGGCGTTCACGGCGCTGACCGACGCCCTCGCCGGGCTGTGCTCCGCGCACGGCGCGACGAAGATCGTCGGTCTTGAGGCGCGCGGCTTCATCCTGGCCGCCCCGGTGGCCGTCCGCGCGGGCCTGGGCTTCATCCCGGTCCGCAAGGCCGGCAAGCTCCCCGGGGCCACGCTCCGCCAGGCGTACGAGCTGGAGTACGGCACCGCCGAGATCGAGGTGCACGCCGAGGACCTGGCCGCGGGCGACCGCGTCATGGTCATCGACGACGTCCTCGCCACCGGCGGCACGGCCGAGGCCTCCATCGAGCTGATCCGCCGCGCGGGCGCCGAGGTCGCGGGCGTCGCCGTCCTCATGGAGCTCGGCTTCCTCCCGGGCCGCGCCCGCCTGGAACCGGCCCTGTCCGGCGCCCCGCTCACGGCGCTGATCACGGTCTGACCTCGCGGTTCACTTCCGAAGGGGCGCTCCGGGGAATCCCCGGGGCGCCCCTTCGCGTTGCTTCGGACGTACGTCGGGCCGCCCAGCAGTGCCCGTCCGGGAACCGTCCGAAACCCGGGCGCGTGAGCACGGGCACAGTTGGCTCGATACGATGGGCTTCCGGGCCTGACCGGGGGACCCGGAACCTCCCCCAGACTCCGTCCGGGGGGATCCGCAGAGGAGCGCTTCTTGCCAGACGAGGCCCAGTCACTCTCCGCCGCGCAGCCCGACCCGAAGGCCGAGAAGGCCGCGCCGGGGTCCGGCACGCCCCAGAACAAGCCAGCGGAGACCAGGCCCAAGCCCGCTGCGCCCGCGCCCGCCCCCGCGCCCGCCGCCCCCGAGCGGCCCGCGCCCGCCCGCTCCGGCGGCTCGTCGAACCGCGTCCGCGCCCGCCTCGCCCGGCTCGGCGTCCAGCGCTCCTCCCCGTACAACCCGGTCCTCGAACCGCTGCTGCGGATCGTCCGCTCCAACGACCCCAAGATCGAGACGGCGACGCTCCGCCAGGTCGAGCGGGCCTACCAGGTCGCCGAGCGCTGGCACCGCGGCCAGAAGCGCAAGAGCGGCGACCCGTACATCACGCACCCGCTCGCCGTCACCACCATCCTCGCCGAGCTCGGCATGGACCCGGCGACGCTGATGGCCGGGCTGCTCCACGACACCGTCGAGGACACCGAGTACGGCCTGGAGGACCTGCGCCGCGACTTCGGCGACCAGGTGACCCTGCTCGTCGACGGCGTCACCAAGCTCGACAAGGTCAGGTTCGGCGAGGCCGCCCAGGCCGAGACCGTCCGCAAGATGGTCGTCGCCATGGCCAAGGACCCGCGCGTCCTGGTCATCAAGCTCGCCGACCGCCTGCACAACATGCGCACCATGCGCTACCTCAAGCGGGAGAAGCAGGAGAAGAAGGCCCGCGAGACCCTCGAGATCTACGCGCCGCTGGCCCACCGCCTGGGCATGAACACCATCAAGTGGGAGCTGGAGGACCTCGCCTTCGCGATCCTCTACCCCAAGATGTACGACGAGATCGTCCGGCTCGTCGCCGAGCGCGCCCCCAAGCGGGACGAGTACCTCGCCATAGTGACCGACGAGGTCCAGACCGACCTGCGCGCCGCCCGCATCAAGGCGACCGTCACCGGCCGCCCCAAGCACTACTACAGCGTCTACCAGAAGATGATCGTCCGCGGCCGTGACTTCGCGGAGATCTACGACCTGGTCGGCATCCGCGTCCTCGTGGACACCGTCCGCGACTGCTACGCGGCCCTCGGCACCGTCCACGCGCGATGGAACCCGGTCCCCGGCCGGTTCAAGGACTACATCGCGATGCCGAAGTTCAACATGTACCAGTCGCTGCACACGACGGTCATCGGACCCAACGGCAAGCCCGTCGAGCTCCAGATCCGGACCTTCGACATGCACCGGCGCGCCGAGTACGGCATCGCCGCGCACTGGAAGTACAAGCAGGAGGCCGTCGCCGGTGCCTCCAAGGTCCGCGCCGACGTGCCGAAGAAGGCCGGCAAGGACGACCACCTCAACGACATGGCGTGGCTGCGCCAGCTCCTGGACTGGCAGAAGGAGACCGAGGACCCCAGCGAGTTCCTGGAGTCCCTGCGCTTCGACCTCTCGCGCAACGAGGTCTTCGTCTTCACCCCGAAGGGCGACGTCATCGCGCTGCCCGCCGGCGCCACCCCCGTCGACTTCTCGTACGCCGTCCACACCGAGGTCGGCCACCGCACGATAGGAGCGCGGGTCAACGGGCGGCTCGTGCCGCTCGAATCGACCCTCGACAACGGCGACCTGGTCGAGGTCTTCACCTCCAAGGCCGCCGGCGCCGGGCCCTCCCGCGACTGGCTGGGCTTCGTCAAGTCCCCGCGCGCCCGGAACAAGATCCGCGCCTGGTTCTCCAAGGAGCGCCGAGACGAGGCCATCGAGCAGGGCAAGGACGCCATCGCGCGGGCCATGCGCAAGCAGAACCTGCCGATCCAGCGGATCCTGACCGGCGACTCCCTCGTCACCCTCGCCCACGAGATGCGCTACAGCGACATCTCCTCGCTGTACGCGGCGATCGGCGAGGGCCACGTCACGGCCCAGTCGATCGTGCAGAAGCTGGTCCAGGCGCTCGGCGGCGAGGAGGCCGCCACCGAGGACATCGACGAGACGGCGCCGCCGACCCGAGGCCGCTCCAAGCGGCGCTCCAGCACCGACCCCGGTGTCGTCGTCAAGGGCGTCGAGGACGTCTGGGTGAAACTGGCCCGCTGCTGCACGCCCGTGCCCGGCGACCCGATCATCGGGTTCGTCACGCGGGGCAGCGGCGTGTCGGTCCACCGCAGCGACTGCGTCAACGTGGAGTCGCTGTCCCGGGAGCCGGAGCGGATCCTGGAGGTCGAGTGGGCCCCGACCCAGTCCTCGGTCTTCCTGGTCGCCATCCAGGTCGAGGCGCTGGACCGCTCCCGGCTCCTCTCCGACGTCACCCGGGTCCTCTCGGACCAGCACGTCAACATCCTGTCGGCGGCCGTCCAGACCTCCCGCGACCGGGTGGCGACCTCGCGCTTCACCTTCGAGATGGGCGACCCGAAGCACCTGGGCCACGTCCTGAAGGCCGTGCGGGGCGTGGAGGGCGTGTACGACGTCTACCGTGTGACCTCGGCCCGCAGGCCTTAGCCGGCGCGCACGAGGAAGGCCCCCGGCACCGTGCCGGGGGCCTTCCTCGTGTGCGACGGTGTCAGCCGCCGAACTCCTCCAGGCCCTTCAGGGCCTGGTCGAGCAGGGCCTGGCGGCCCTCCAGCTCGCGGGCGAGCTTGTCGGCCTTGGCGTCGTTGCCGGCGGCGCGGGCGGCGTCGATCTGCTTGCGCAGCTTCTCGACGGCGTCCTGGAGCTGACCGGTCAGACCCGCGGCACGCGCACGCGCCTCCGGGTTCGTCCGGCGCCACTCGGCCTCCTCGGACTCCTGGATCGCCCGCTCCACCGCGTGCATCCGGCCCTCGACCTTGGGACGGGCGTCACGCGGGACGTGGCCGATGGCCTCCCAGCGCTCGTTGAGGGAGCGGAAGGCCGCGCGCGCCGCCTTCAGGTCCGTCACCGGCACCAGCTTCTCGGCCTCGGTCGCGAGCTCCTCCTTCAGCTTGAGGTTCTCGGTCTGCTCCGCGTCCCGCTCGGCGAAGACCTCGCCGCGCGCCGCGAAGAAGACGTCCTGGGCGCCGCGGAAGCGGTTCCACAGGTCGTCCTCGTGCTCGCGCTGGGCGCGGCCGGCCGCCTTCCAGTCCGCCATCAGCTCGCGGTAGCGGGCCGCGGTGTTGCCCCAGTCGGTGGAGTTCGACAGCGACTCCGCCTCGGCGACCAGGCGCTCCTTCGCCTTGCGGGCGTCCTCACGCTGGGCGTCGAGCGACGCGAAGTGGGCCTTGCGGCGCTTCGAGAACGCCGAGCGGGCGTGCGAGAAGCGGTGCCACAGCTCGTCGTCGGACTTGCGGTCGAGCCGGGGGAGGCCCTTCCAGGTGTCCACCAGCGCCCGCAGCCGCTCGCCCGCGGAACGCCACTGCTCGCTCTGGGCCAGCTCCTCGGCCTCGGTGACCAGCTTCTCCTTGGCGGAGCGCGCCTCGTCGGTCTGCTTGGCCTTCTGGGCCTTGCGCTCCTCGCGGCGCGAGTCGACCGACTCGACGAGCTTGTCCAGGCGGGTCGCGAGCGCGGCCAGGTCACCGACGGCGTGGTGCTCGTCGACCTGATGCCGGATGTGCTCGATCGCCGCGGTGGCGTCCTTCGCCGAGAGGTCGGTGGTCCTCACCCGCTTCTCGAGGAGGCCGATCTCGACCACCAGGCCCTCGTACTTGCGCTCGAAGTAGGCCAGGGCCTCCTCAGGGGTGCCGGCCTGCCACGATCCGACGACCTTCTCGCCCTCGGCCGTCCGCACGTACACGGTGCCCGTCTCGTCGACGCGGCCCCACGGGTCGCTGCTCACAGCGCCTCCTCACCATGATGCCGTCGCGGGGTCGTACCCCACGGGCATCGTCCACAGTTTCCCGGCGGGCCTCGCCCGCCTTCCGCAGCGCGGCCGACGGCCCACGCTGCACAACGCCAATCTAGGCGAACCGCGGCCCGGCTGTCCGCACTCAGCGCGACCGAGATTCGACGGTCACGCGCGCGTGCGGACGCGCGGGCTCACTTCTTCGCGACGGTCGCCTTCTCGACGGTGACGGGCTTCTTCGGGGCGCCGTCCGTGGCACCGCCCTCGACGCCCTCCTTCGCCACGTCCTGGACCGCCTTGAGGCCGGCCGCGTCGATCGTCCCGAAGGGGGTGTAGCTCGGCGGCAGCTTGGTGTCCTTGTAGACGAGGAAGAACTGGGAGCCGCCCGTGCCGGGCTGCCCGGTGTTGGCCATGGCGACGGTGCCGGCCGGGAAGGTCACCGTGCCGTCCGCGCCCGCCTTGCCGAGGGCGGTCAGGTTCTCGTCGGGGATCGTGTAGCCGGGGCCGCCGGTGCCGTCGCCCTTGGGGTCGCCGCACTGGAGCACGTAGATGCCCTGGGTCGTGAGGCGGTGGCACTTGGTCCCGTCGAAGTACTTCTTGTCGGCGAGGTGCTTGAAGGAGTTCACCGTGTGCGGCGTCTTCGCCGCGTCCATGGTGATCGTGATCTCGCCCTCGTTCGTCTTCAGCGCCATCGCGTACGTGGCCTTCCGGTCCACGGTCAGCTTCGGCTCGGGGCCCTTCGACTCGCTCTCCGTGGGCGCGGGGGTGCTGGGCGTGCCCGTCGGGTCGCCCGCCGCGTCGGACGAGCCCTTCGAGGAGTCGTCCGTCAGTGCCACGGAGGCGTACACGGCGCCGCCCGCCGCCAGCACCACCGCGAGCGCGGACGCGATGACGGTGTTGCGGCGCTTCGTCTTGCGCCGGGACTCCTCCCGCCGCTGCTGCTGCCGCGCGTACTTCTCCCTGGCAAGCTGCCGCCGCCGCTGATCGCTGGTGACCACCGGGTCCGCTCCTTGTCGCTCGTCTGTTCCTGTCCTGGCCGGGTGTGCCCGTACCGTATACGGGTTGGCTGTGGAACCGGCACCGCCGGTAGGCTCTGATCTGCCGCATTCCGTGATTCCGCGCCTCCGTGCCGGACGACATCTAAGGACGAACGTGCTGATTGCCGGGTTCCCCGCCGGGGCCTGGGGGACCAACTGCTATCTGGTCGCCCCCGCCGCAGGCGAGGAGTGCGTGATCATCGACCCGGGCCACCAGGCCGCCCAGGGTGTCGAGGAGACGCTGAAGAAGCATCGGCTCAAGCCCGTCGCCGTCGTCCTCACCCATGGACACATCGACCACGTCGCCTCGGTCGTTCCGGTGTGCGGCGCCCATGACGTCCCCGCGTGGATCCACCCGTCCGACCGCTACATGATGAGCGACCCGGAGAAGGCCCTCGGCCGCTCCATCGGGATGCCCCTCATGGGCGAGCTGACCGTGGGAGAGCCCGACGACGTGCGCGAGCTCACCGACGGCGCCGAGCTGAAGCTCGCCGGTCTCGACTTCTCCGTCGCCCACGCGCCCGGTCATACCAAGGGGTCGGTGACCTTCCGGATGCCCGAGACCACGGAGATCCCCTCCGTGTTCTTCTCCGGGGATCTGCTGTTCGCCGGCTCCATCGGACGCACCGACCTTCCCGGCGGTGACATGGACGAGATGCTCGCGTCGCTGGCCCGCGTGTGCCTGCCGCTCGACAACTCGACCGTGGTCCTGTCGGGACACGGTCCCCAGACGACCATCGGCCAGGAGCGCGCCACGAACCCCTATCTGCGGGACGTGGCAGCCGGCCTCGGGAGCACGGACGCTCCCCGACGAGGAATGTGACGACCCACGTGAGCACCTTCAAGGCCCCCAAGGGCACGTACGACCTGATCCCGCCCTACTCCGCCCAGTACCTGGCGGTCCGGGACGCGATCTCCGGACCGCTGCGCAAGTCCGGCTACGGCTACGTCGAGACCCCCGGCTTCGAGGACGTGAACCTCTTCGCCCGCGGCGTCGGCGAGTCCACCGACATCGTCAGCAAGGAGATGTACGCCTTCGAGACCAAGGGCGGCGACAAGCTCGCCCTGCGTCCCGAGGGCACCGCCTCCGTGCTGCGCGCCGCCCTGGAGGCGAACCTCCACAAGCAGGGCAACCTGCCGGTCAAGCTCTGGTACTCCGGCTCCTACTACCGTTACGAGCGCCCGCAGAAGGGCCGGTACAGGCACTTCTCGCAGGTCGGCGCCGAGGCCATCGGCGCCGAGGACCCGGCGCTCGACGCCGAGCTGATCATCCTGGCCGACGAGGCCTACCGCTCGCTCGGCCTGCGGAACTTCCGGATCCTGCTGAACTCGCTCGGCGACAAGGAGTGCCGCCCCGTCTACCGGGAGGCCCTCCAGACCTTCCTGCGGGGTCTGGACCTCGACGAGGACACCCTGCGCCGCGCCGAGATCAACCCGCTGCGCGTCCTCGACGACAAGCGCGAGGCCGTGCAGAAGCAGCTGGCCGACGCGCCGCTCCTGCGCGACTACCTGTGCGACGCGTGCAAGGCGTACCACGAGGAGGTGCGCGCCCTGATCACCGCGGCGGGCGTCGTCTTCGAGGACGACCCCAAGCTGGTCCGCGGCCTCGACTACTACACCCGCACCACCTTCGAGTTCGTCCACGGCGGTCTCGGCTCGCAGTCGGCGGTCGGCGGCGGCGGCCGCTACGACGGCCTCTCCGAGATGATCGGCGGCCCCGCGCTGCCGTCGGTGGGCTGGGCCCTCGGCGTGGACCGCACGGTCCTCGCCCTGGAGGCGGAGGGCGTCGAGCTCGACATCCCCGCCGCCACCAGCGTCTTCGCCGTCGCCATCGGCGAGGAGGCCCGCCGCCTCCTCTTCGGCAAGGTCACCGAGCTGCGCAGGGCCGGGGTCGCCGCCGACTTCTCCTTCGGCGGCAAGGGCCTCAAGGGCGCCATGAAGGACGCCAACCGCTCGGGCGCGCGCCTCGCCGTCGTCGCCGGTGAGCGCGACCTCGCCGAGGGCGTCGTCCAGCTCAAGGACATGGAGTCCGGCGAGCAGCAGGCCGTCACCCTGGACGCCCTCGTGGACGCCGTACGCGCCAAGCTGGCCTGATCCGCCGTACGGAAGGGCCCGGACCGCACCCCGGTCCGGGCCCTTCCTTATCTCCCGCGAACGGCCGGACGGCAGGTCGGTGTTGCAGAATGACCCTGCCCACAAGGCCGGTCGAGCGAGGGAAAAGGTGACATGGCGAAGGCAGCGGTGGACGAGGTCGGCTCCGGCCGGGACGGCGGCGGCACGATCGGGGCGAGCCGGGCCTTCTCCTGGCTCCTCGTGATCACCGGAGCGGCCGGACTGCTCGCCGCCTGGGTCATCACCATCGACAAGTTCAAGCTCCTGGAGGACCCCACCTTCACCCCGGGGTGCAGCCTCAACCCGATCGTCTCCTGCGGCAACATCATGAAGAGCGAGCAGGCCTCGGTCTTCGGCTTCCCGAACCCGATGCTCGGCCTCGTCACCTACGCCATGGTGATCGCGATCGGCGTCGGCCTGCTCGCCGGAGCCCGCTACCGCCGCTGGTACTGGCTCGGCCTCAACGCCGGCACCCTCTTCGGAGTCGGCTTCTGCACCTGGCTGATGTACCAGTCGCTGTACGAGATCAACTCGCTCTGCCTCTGGTGCTGCCTCGCCTGGGTCGCCACCATCGTCATGTTCTGGTACGTGACCTCGCACAACGTCCGCCTCGGCGTGATTCCCGCCCCCGCCGGCCTGAAGACCTTCTTCGACGAGTTCACCTGGATCCTGCCGGTCCTCCACATCGGGATCATCGGCATGCTGATCCTGACCCGCTGGTGGGACTTCTGGACCAGCTGACGGAAGCCGGACTGTCGGTGCGGTGACCTAGGCTTCATCACTGTGGAGCCCGACCTCTTTACCGCAGCAGCCGAAGACCGCCAGGAGAAGGACCCGTCCAGCAGCCCGCTGGCCGTCCGGATGCGCCCCCGCACCCTCGACGAGGTGGTGGGCCAGCAGCACCTGCTCAAGCCGGGCTCGCCGCTGCGCCGGCTCGTGGGGGACGGGGACGGCGGCCCCGCCGGCGCCTCCTCGGTGATCCTCTGGGGCCCGCCGGGGATCGGGAAGACGACCCTGGCGTACGTCGTCTCGAAGGCCACGAACAAGCGCTTCGTGGAACTGTCCGCGATCACCGCGGGCGTCAAGGAGGTCCGGGCCGTCATCGACGGCGCCCGGCGCGCGGTCGGCGGCTTCGGCAAGGAGACCGTCCTCTTCCTCGACGAGATCCACCGCTTCTCCAAGGCCCAGCAGGACTCGCTCCTGCCGGCCGTCGAGAACCGCTGGGTCACGCTGATCGCCGCCACCACCGAGAACCCGTACTTCTCCGTGATCTCCCCGCTCCTCTCCCGCTCGCTGCTCCTCACGCTGGAGCCGCTGACCGACGAGGACCTCAAGGGCCTGATGGCCCGGGCGCTCACCGGCGAGCGGGGGCTCGGCGGGGCCGTGACCCTGCCCGGGGACGCCGAGGCGCACCTCCTGCGCGTCGCGGGCGGCGACGCCCGGCGGGCCCTGACCGCCCTGGAGGCGGCAGCGGGCGCGGCGATCGCCAAGGGCGAGCCGGAGATCACCCTCCAGACCGTCGAGGAGACCGTTGACCGCGCGGCCGTGACGTACGACCGGGACGGCGACCAGCACTACGACGTGGCCAGCGCGCTCATCAAGTCGATCCGCGGCTCGGACGTGGACGCGGCCCTGCACTACCTGGCACGGATGATCGAGGCGGGGGAGGACCCGCGCTTCATCGCCCGCCGCCTGATGATCTCCGCGAGCGAGGACATCGGCCTCGCCGACCCCCACGCGCTGCCGATCGCGGTCGCCGCCGCCCAGGCCGTCGCCATGATCGGCTTCCCCGAGGCGGCCCTCACCCTGAGCCACGCGACCATCGCCCTGGCACTGGCCCCCAAGTCGAACGCGGCGACGACCGCGATCGGCGCGGCCCTCGCCGACGTCCGGGGTGGCCTCGCGGGCTCGGTTCCGCCGCATCTGCGCGACGGCCACTACAAGGGCGCGGCCAAGCTCGGCCACGCCCAGGGGTACGTGTACCCCCACGACGTACCGGGCGGCATCGCGGCCCAGCAGTACGCCCCGGACACGATCCACGGCCGCCGGTACTACGAGCCCACGCGGTACGGGGCGGAGGCGAGGTACGCGGACGTGGTGGAGCGCGTCCGGGCCCGCCTGAAGGGCGCCGAGTAGACCCGGCCGTGCGAGCGCGCCCTCCGGACCCGGTACACTGGTCCGGATTGCTGCGTCCCGTGTCCGGCCCCGGTCGGCACACCAGAACGGGACAGTCAGCCGGAGACCCGGCCCCCGGGCGGGGTTTCCAGGAGCGTCGCGCACCTTCGAAGGTGTCGCGGGCCACCCATCACCACCCGGATTCCCGGGAGCGGCGGTGGGTCGTTCGCGTGCTGCACGTATGTGCCCAGACTGGGAGCGGCTGCCCGGCAGGTCCGTCCCGTACGGACCCGGTGGGTTTCCCGGCTGCGGATGCGACCTCCCCTAACCCTGGTGAAGCCGTTTTCGTATCAATGAGAGAGGTTGGTTCATGCCGAACCAGTCCCGTCCCAAGGTCAAGAAGTCGCGTGCCCTCGGCATCGCGCTGACCCCCAAGGCCGTCAAGTACTTCGAGGCCCGCCCCTACCCGCCGGGCGAGCACGGCCGTGGCCGCAAGCAGAACTCGGACTACAAGGTCCGTCTGCTCGAGAAGCAGCGTCTGCGCGCCCAGTACGACATCAGCGAGCGCCAGATGGCGCGTGCCTACGACCGCGCCAAGAAGGCCGAGGGCAAGACGGGCGAGGCGCTGGTCGTCGAGCTCGAGCGTCGCCTCGACGCCCTGGTCCTGCGTTCGGGCATCGCCCGCACCATCTACCAGGCCCGCCAGATGGTCGTGCACGGTCACATCCAGGTCAACGGTGGCAAGGTCGACAAGCCGTCGTTCCGCGTCCGTCCCGACGACGTCGTGATGGTCCGCGAGCGCAGCCGCACCAAGCCGCTGTTCGAGATGGCCCGCGAGGGTGGCTTCGCCGCCGACGGCGAGACCCCGCGCTACCTGCAGGTCAACCTGAAGGCCCTGGCCTTCCGCCTCGACCGCGACCCGAACCGCAAGGAAATCCCGGTCATCTGCGACGAGCAGCTGGTCGTCGAGTACTACGCCCGCTGATCCCGGCACGGCAGTAGTACCGCACCCGCGGTCTCAGCCCGCCGCCTCCCCGCCCTTGCCGGTGGGGGAGCCGGCGGGCTTCCGCGTTCCCGGGAGCCGCGCCGACCCGGCCGTACGGAACGGGCGCGGGGCCGCCGCGTCCGCCTCACCGCCCGCGGCCGCGTCCCCCCGACCGGCGAGCGCCCGCTCCACGACCGCGTCGAGCGGAAGGCCCCGGCCCTCCCGGACCGCGACGCCGAAGGCCTCCTCGCCCAGGGCCTCCTCCGCCCGCCGCTCGCACAGCGCCCTCGGCCCGTCGAAGGCCTCCGAGCCGAAGAGCCGGACGCCCACCGTGTCCCACACGGGGACGACGGCCCCCTGGAGCACCGCCGCCTCCGCCGGGTCCCCCTCGCTGACCGTCACGAGCGCGAGCAGCTCGATCGCCAGGACGAGACCGACCAGGTCCCGGAAGGCGTGGTTGATCGACACGCACTCGGTGAGCAGCTCCCGCGCCTCCCCGTACGCGTCCCGCGTCCACGCCGAGTACGCCAGGACGTAGAGGGCGTAGGCCCGGGTCCAGAGCTCTCCGCGCTCCTCGCAGATCTCCCGGACCTCCCGGCAGATCGCGACGGCTCCCTCCAGGTCCCCCCGGAAGGCCCGCGCCATCGCCACCTCGACCCGGCCCATCAGCACGTTGCTGTTCAGCTCGCCGAGCTCTCGGTAGGAGTCGAGCGCACGCCCGATCAGCGCCTCGGCCCGCGGCAGATCGTCCGAGAGCAGCGCCAGGCAGCCCAGGCGGTGCGTCGCGTACGCCTCCGCCAGCGCGTTCCGCGAGGTGCGGGCCCGCTCCCCGCACTCGTGGAGCGCCGCCACCGCCGCCGTGCCGTCGCCCTGCAGGACCGCCACGTACCCGAGCACCCACAGCGCCTTGAGCCGCGCCTCCTCGTGCCCGGACTCCAGCGCGACCGCCCGCTCCAGCCAGTGGCGGCCCTCCGAGAGGCGCCCGCAGCCGACCCAGGCGAACCACAGCGTGCCCGCCAGGTGCTGGGCGAGGTGGGCGTCGTCAGGGAGTTCGAGGCACAGGTCGAGCGCCGCCCGCAGATTGGGCAGCGCCGCGTCCGTGCGGGCCGCGACCTCCGGCTGGCGGGGGCTGAACCACTCCAGCTCGCACCAGGTGGCGAGCCCCATGTACCAGTCGCGGTGCCGCCGCCGCATCCGCTCCGTGTCCCCGAGCGCCGCCAGCCACTCCGCCCCGTACGCGGCAACCGTGTCCAGGAGCCGGTAGGCGGGACCCGCCGGGGTGTCCTCCCGCGACACGAGGGACTGCGCGAGCAGGCCCCCGAGGTGGTCGAGGACCCGCTCCGGCGGCAGCTCCCGGCTCCCGCACACGTACTCCACCGCCTCCAGGTCGAAGGGGCCGGCGAAGACCGAGAGCCGGGCCCAGAGGAGCCGCTCCTCCGGGGTGCACAGCTCGTGGCTCCAGCCGATCGCGGTGCGCAGCGTCCGGTGGCGGGGGAGCGCCCCGCGCTCGCCGTCCGCCAGCAGCCGGAAGCGGTCGTCCAGACGGTGCAGCATCTGCTCCACGGAGAGGAGCGGAAGACGGCCGGCCGCCAGTTCGAGGGCGAGCGGGATGCCGTCGAGCCGCCGGCACAGCTCCCGTACCGCCTCGGCACCGGGCTCCGGGGCCAGGACCGTCCCCGTCCTCGCGACGAGCGATGCCGCCGGGGCCGTCGGCACCACCGGCGCGCCCGCCTCCGCCGCCCGTTCGGCGAGCAGCGCCACCGCGTCCGCCTCGTCCATCGGAGCCAGCGGGAACACCGCCTCGCCCGCCACCCGCAGGGGCCTGCGGCCCACCGCCAGCACGGTGAGCCCGGGCGCGTGGGCGAGGAGCTCCCGCAGCAGCGGCGCACAGCTCTCCACCAGGTGCTCGAAACCGTCCACCACCAGCAGCATCCGCCGCTCCGCGAGGTGCTCGACCAGCACCTCGCGCGGGGGCCTCGGCGTGTGGTCGGTCAGGCCGAGCGCCTCGACCAGGGCGTACGCGACCAGGTCGGGGTCGCGCAGCGGCGCGAGCGCGGCCAGCCGGACCCCTTCGCCGTAGCGTTTCTGCGCCTCCGCGGCAGCCCGCAGCGCCAGTCGTGTCTTGCCGACCCCGCCGACCCCCACGACCGTGACCAGGCGGGACGCCTCCAGGAGCGCCGTCAGCGCGGCCTGCTCGGCGGTCCGTCCGACGAACCGGTTCAGCTCCGCCGGGAGATTGCTCCGTCGCATGGGACACGGAGCGTACTCACCCGCACGCGCTCCGTACAATCGGCTTCCCGTGACTCCCGCCCCACGGGCCGTAATGCGGTACGGCAGGACAGCCCGGGCGCGATAGGGTCGGGGGACGACTTTTCACAGGGCCCAACGACAGCAGAGAGCGGTGCACAGTGACCGGTGGAGAGGTTGCCGGGATCCTGGTGGCCGTGTTCTGGGCGATCCTCGTCTCCTTCCTCGCCGTGGTGCTGGTGAGGCTGGCGCAGACGCTCAGGGCGACCACCCGGCTGGTGGCGGACGTGACCGAGCAGGCCGTTCCCCTGCTGGCCGACGCCTCCGCGACCGTGCGCTCGGCACAGACCCAGCTCGACCGGGTCGACGCCATCGCCTCGGACGTCCAGGAGGTCACCTCCAACGCCTCCGCGCTGTCCACGACCGTCGCCTCCACCTTCGGCGGCCCGCTCGTCAAGGTGGCCGCCTTCGGCTACGGCGTCCGCAGGGCGCTCGGCCGGGGCCGCGAGGCGGAGGACGCGCCGCGCGCCGCCCGCCGTACTGTGATCGTCGGCCGTACCGTGCCGTCCTCGCGACGCCGGAAGCAGAAGGGCTGAGCCGCGATGTTCCGCCGCACGTTCTGGTTCACGGCCGGCGCAGCCGCCGGCGTGTGGGCCACCACCAAGGTCAACCGGAAGCTGAAGCAGCTGACCCCCGAGAGCCTCGCGGCCCAGGCGGCGAACAAGGCGCTCGAGACCGGCCACCGCCTGAAGGACTTCGCGCTCGACGTCCGGGCGGGCATGGTCCAGCGGGAGGCCGAGCTGGGCGAGGCGCTCGGCCTGGAAGCCCCCGCGGACCAGGGCCGGGAGCTGCCGGAGCCGCGCCGGAGGGCCGCCCTCGGCCCGGTCGCGCACCCGACCACCCATGCGTTTTCCAAGATGCCTACGAGTTCGTACAACCGGAATGAGGACCACTGATGGAGTCGGCTGAAATCCGCCGCCGCTGGCTGAGCTTCTTCGAGGAGCGCGGGCACACCGTCGTCCCTTCGGCGTCGCTCATCGCGGACGACCCGACTCTGCTGCTCGTCCCGGCCGGCATGGTGCCGTTCAAGCCCTACTTCCTGGGCGAGGTCAAGCCGCCCTTCACGCGCGCCTCCAGCGTGCAGAAGTGCGTGCGCACGCCGGACATCGAAGAGGTCGGCAAGACCACCCGGCACGGCACGTTCTTCCAGATGTGCGGCAACTTCTCCTTCGGCGACTACTTCAAGGAAGGCGCCATCAAGCTCGCCTGGGAGCTGCTGACCACCCCGGTGGAGCACGGCGGCTACGGGCTGGAGCCGGAGAAGCTCTGGATCACCGTCTACCAGGAGGACGACGAGGCCGAGCAGATCTGGCGCGACGTCGTCGGCGTCCCGGCCGAGCGCATCCAGCGCCTCGGCAAGAAGGACAACTACTGGTCCATGGGCGTCCCCGGACCCTGCGGCCCGTGCTCCGAGATCAACTACGACCGCGGCCCCGAGTTCGGCGTCGAGGGCGGCCCGGCCGTCAACGACGAGCGGTACGTGGAGATCTGGAACCTGGTCTTCATGCAGTACGAGCGCGGTGAGGGCTCCGGCAAGGACGACTTCCCGATCCTCGGCGAGCTCCCGTCGAAGAACATCGACACGGGCCTCGGCCTGGAGCGCCTGGCGATGATCCTCCAGGGCGTCCAGAACATGTACGAGACGGACACCCTCCAGGTCGTCATCGACAAGGCCACCGCCCTCACCGGCGTCGCCTACGGCAAGGCCCACGAGAGCGACGTCTCGCTCCGCGTGGTCGCCGACCACATGCGCACCTCCGTCATGCTCATCGGCGACGGCGTCACCCCCGGCAACGAGGGCCGCGGCTACGTGCTGCGCCGCATCATGCGCCGCGCCGTCCGCAACATGCGCCTGCTCGGCGCCACCGGCCCGGTCGTCCAGGAGCTCGTGGACACCGTGATCGACACGATGGGCGAGCAGTACCCGGAGCTGGTCACCGACCGCAAGCGCATCGAGACCGTCGCCCTCGCCGAAGAGGCCGCCTTCCTGAAGGCCCTCAAGGGCGGCACGAACATCCTCGACACCGCCGTCACCGAGACCAAGGCCTCCGGCGGCACCGTCCTCGCCGGCGAGAAGGCCTTCCTGCTCCACGACACCTGGGGCTTCCCGATCGACCTCACCCTGGAGATGGCCGCCGAGCAGGGCCTCTCCGTGGACGAGGACGGCTTCCGCCGCCTGATGAAGGAGCAGCGGGACCGCGCCAAGGCCGACGCCAAGGCGAAGAAGACCGGCCACGCCGACATGACCTCCTACCGGGAGATCGCCGACAGCAACGGCGCCACCGAGTTCACCGGCTACACGAACACCGAGGGCGAGAGCACGGTCGTCGGCCTCCTGGTCAACGGTGTCTCCTCGCCGGCCGCCTCCGAGGGCGACGAGGTCGAGGTCGTCCTCGACCGCACCCCGTTCTACGCCGAGGGCGGCGGTCAGATCGCCGACCAGGGCCGGATCAAGCTGCACAGCGGCGCGGTCATCGAGATCCGCGACGTCCAGCAGCCCGTTCCCGGCGTCTCCGTGCACAAGGGCTCCGTGCAGGTCGGCGAGGTCACCGTGGGCGCCACCGCCTACGCCACCATCGACGTCAAGCGCCGCCGGGCCATCGCCCGCGCCCACTCCGCCACGCACCTCACCCACCAGGCCCTGCGGGACGCCCTCGGCCCGACGGCCGCCCAGGCCGGTTCCGAGAACCAGCCCGGCCGCTTCCGCTTCGACTTCGGCTCGCCGAACGCCGTCCCGGGCGCCGTCCTGACCGACGTCGAGCAGAAGATCAACGAGGTCCTCTCGCGCGAGCTGGAGGTCCACGCCGAGGTCATGCCGATCAACGAGGCCAAGCGCCAGGGCGCCATCGCCGAGTTCGGCGAGAAGTACGGCGAGCAGGTCCGCGTCGTGACCATCGGCGACTTCTCCAAGGAGCTGTGCGGCGGCACGCACGTCGGCAACACCGCCCAGCTGGGCCTGGTGAAGCTGCTCGGCGAGTCGTCCATCGGTTCCGGCGTGCGCCGCATCGAGGCCCTGGTGGGTGTCGACGCGTACAACTTCCTCGCCCGTGAGCACACGGTCGTCGCCCAGCTCCAGGAGCTCGTCAAGGGCCGTCCGGAGGAGCTGCCGGAGAAGATCTCCTCCATGCTCGGCAAGCTGAAGGACGCCGAGAAGGAGATCGAGAAGTTCCGCGCGGAGAAGGTCCTCCAGGCCGCCGCCGGTCTCGTCGACTCCGCTCGTGACGTCCGCGGCGTCGCCCTCGTCACCGGGCAGGTCCCGGACGGCACCGGCGCCGACGACCTGCGCAAGCTGGTCCTCGACGTGCGCGGCCGGATCCCCTCCGACCGCCCGGCGGTCGTGGCCCTGTTCACCACGGTGGGCGGCAAGCCGCTGACGGTCATCGCCACCAACGAGGCCGCCCGCGAGCGCGGTCTCAAGGCCGGCGAGCTCGTCCGCACGGCCGCCAAGACCCTCGGCGGCGGTGGCGGCGGCAAGCCGGACGTCGCCCAGGGCGGCGGCCAGAACCCGGAGGCCGTCGGCGAGGCCATCGCCGCCGTCGAGCGCCTCGTGGTGGAGACGGCGTGACGATGCGCCGCGGCCGTCGTCTCGCGGTCGACGTCGGGGACGCCCGGATCGGGGTCGCCTCGTGCGACCCCGACGGGGTCCTCGCGACGCCGGTGGAGACCGTGCCGGGACGTGACGTCCCGGCCGCCCACCGGCGGCTCCGCCAGATCGTCGAGGAGTACGAGCCGATCGAGGTCGTCGTGGGTCTGCCCCGCTCGCTCAGCGGGCGGGAGGGCCCGGCCGCGACCAAGGTCCGCGCCTTCGCCCGGGAGATGGCGAAGGGCATCGCCCCGGTGCCGGTGCGCCTGGTCGACGAGCGGATGACCACCGTCACCGCGACCCAGGGCCTGCGGGCCTCGGGCGTGAAGGCGAAGAAGGGGCGGTCCGTGATCGACCAGGCCGCCGCTGTGATCATCCTTCAGAACGCTCTTGAGTCCGAACGGGTATCAGGTAATCCGCCCGGTGAGGGCGTCGAAGTGGTCATCTGATCGCGATACGGTAACGTTCCGCGCGATGCGGCGGTGTTCGAACAGCTGCCGCACTACGTAGAGGCGGATCGTCCGGAAGCCTCGCGGCTGTTTTGGGGATCGATGACTGAGTATGGCCGGGGCCCTGGCTCCGAACCGTGGCACCCCGGGGACCCGCTCTACGGGGACCAGGGGTGGGAGGGCCAGCAGCAGTACCCGCACCCGCAGCAGGCGAGCCAGTACGGCCAGCAGGGCCAGGGCTACGTGGATCCGTACGGCCAGGGCGGTCACACCGACCAGGGCTACGGGGCCGACCCGTACCAGCAGCAGGCGCAGCAGCAGTACCAGCAGCAGGCCGAGCAGCAGTACCAGCAGCCGCAGCAGCAGTACGTCGATCCCCAGTACCAGCAGCAGCATCAGCAGTACCAGCAGCAGCCCCAGCAGCAGTACGAGACGGGTTACCCGGGCGGTTACGACACGCCCGGGCAGCTCGGTCAGCAGTACGACGGCAACTGGGAGACCGGTCAGGCGGCGATGGCCTACGGCGCGCCCCCGGCCGATCCGTACGGCGGCCAGAACCCGGACCTCTACGGCACGCCCGAGGCCTACCCGCCGCCCCAGCCGCCCGGCCGCCGCCAGAACCCGCCGGAGCCGGTCGTCGACTGGGCGCCGGAGGAGGAGGCGCACGACCCGGAGCCGGAGGAGGAGAACCACCCCTTCTTCACCGGGGGCGACGACTCCGACGACGACGACCACGACGAGGAGCCCCGGCGCGGCCGCGGCTCCCGGGACGTCGACCGCGAACGCCGGAGCAAAGCGAAGAAACGCAAAGGCAAGAACGGCATGGCCTGCCTGGTCGTCGCGGCCGTCATCGTCGGCGGCGTGGGCGGCATCGGCTACTTCGGCTACAAGTTCTGGCAGGGCCAGTTCGGCGCGGCACCCGACTACGCGGGCAGTGGCACCGGAGTCGTGCAGGTCGAGATCCCGAAGGACGCCGGCGGCTACGAGATCGGCAACATCCTCAAGAAGGCCGGCGTGGTCAAGAGCGTCGACGCCTTCGTCTCGGCGCAGCAGAAGAACCCCCGCGGCCTCTCGATCCAGGCGGGCGCCTACACGCTGAAGACGGAGATGTCGGCGGACAGCGCGGTCACGCTGATGCTGAACCCCGCCAGCCAGGCCAACCTGATCATCCCCGAGGGCAAGCGGAACGCCTGGGTCTACGAGAAGCTCGACGAGCGTCTGGACCTCAAGCCGGGCACCACCAAGGGCATCGCACTCGCGAAGGCGGACTCCCTCGGGCTGCCCGACTGGGCCAAGAACCACACGGACGTCAAGGACCCGCTGGAAGGCTTCCTCTTCCCGGCGAGCTACCCCGTGGCCAAGGGCGGCAAGCCCGAGGACGCGCTGCGCAAGATGGTCTCCCGCGCCAACCAGGAGTACACGAAGCTGGACCTGGAGTCGAAGGCCAGGGCGCTCGGGGTCAAGGGCCCGTGGGAGCTCGTCACCATCGCGAGCCTGGTGCAGGCCGAGGGCAAGACCCACGACGACTTCCGCAAGATGTCCGAGGTCGTCTACAACCGTCTCCAGCCCGACAACAAGGAGACGTACCAGCTGCTCCAGTTCGACTCGACCCTCAACTACCTGAAGGGTCAGAGCGAGATCAAGATCTCCGAGAAGGAGACCCGCACCAACACCGACCCGTACAACACCTACAAGCACCCGGGGCTGCCGCCGGGACCGATCGGCAACCCGGGCAACGAGGCGTTGGCGTCGATGCTCAACCCGACGAACGACGGCTGGATCTACTTCGTGGCCACGGACGGCATGAACAAGACCGAGTTCGCCAAGACGCACGCCGACTTCCTGAAGCTGAAGGACAAGTTCAATGCCAACTCGGGCCAGTGAGACGCGCCGCCGCGCGGCCGTCCTCGGTTCGCCGATCGCCCACTCGCTCTCCCCGGTCCTGCACCGGGCCGCGTACGCCGAGCTCGGTCTCGGCGACTGGGCGTACGACCGCTTCGAGGTCGACGAGGCCGGGCTGCCCGGCTTCGTCGGCGAGCTCGACGCGGCCTGGGCCGGGCTGTCGCTGACCATGCCGCTCAAGCGGGCGATCATCCCCCTGCTCGACGAGATCAGCGACACGGCCGCCTCCGTGGAGGCCGTCAACACCGTCGTCCTCCGTGAGGACGGCAGCCGCGCCGGCGACAACACCGACATCCCCGGCATGATCGCCGCCCTGCGCGAGCGGGGCGTGGAGAAGGTGGACTCGGCGGCCGTCCTCGGCGCCGGCGCCACCGCCTCCTCCGCGCTCGCCGCCCTCGCCCGGATCTGCGCGGGCCCCGTCACCGCGTACGTACGGAGCGAGGCGCGGGCCGAGGAGATGCGCGGCTGGGGCGAGCGGCTCGGCGTGGACGTCCGTACCGCCGACTGGGAGCGGGCGGCGGAGGCCTTCAAGGCGCCGCTCGTCATCGCGACCACCCCGGCCGGCACCACCAACGCCCTGGCGACCGCCGTCCCCGACCGGGTCGGCACCCTCTTCGACGTCCTCTACGACCCCTGGCCGACCGCACTCGCGGCCGCCTGGTCCGACCGCGGCGGCAAGGTCGTCGGCGGCCTCGACCTCCTGGTCCACCAGGCCGTCCTCCAGGTCGAACAGATGACGGGCGTCCCGAAGGCCCCGCTCGCGGCCATGCGCGCGGCCGGAGAGCGGGCGCTGGCCGCGCGCTAGGCTGGAGCGGCACGCCGGCCGAACGCGGGGGAGCACGGCGAGCGGAACACGGGGGAGCACGGCCGACATGACCGAAGGACTCACGCTGGCGTCCAAGTGGGACGCGGCGGACGACATCGTGCGCCTCCTCTGGATGGCGACCTCCCGGCACCTGCCCGAATGGGTGCGGTATCCGCTCATCGCCGCCGGTGTCACCCTCGCCGTCCACGAGGGTCTCCGATGGCTGCGCACCCGCTTCGGCGAGCCGCCCGGGGCGGACCTCTCCGTCCAGGAATCCGACTCCCGCGTCCGATAGCTGGACCGGAGGGCGGGTTCGTCCCCCGGACGTGGGAGGATCGGGGACGGCGGGCCAGGGCCGCGCACCCGGCCGCGTCGTCGCAGTGCCCAGGCGCGAGCATGAGGAGCATCGTTGAGCAGGTTGCGTTGGCTGACCGCTGGGGAATCCCACGGACCCGCGCTGGTCGCGACGCTGGAGGGTCTTCCCGCCGGCGTCCCGGTCACCACTGAGCTGGTGGCGGACCACCTCGCGCGGCGACGCCTCGGCTACGGGCGTGGCGCCCGCATGAAGTTCGAGCAGGACGAGATCACCTTCCTCGGCGGCGTCCGGCACGGACTCTCCCTGGGCTCCCCGATCGCCGTCATGGTCGGCAACACCGAGTGGCCCAAGTGGGAGAAGGTCATGTCGGCCGATCCGGTCGACCCCTCGGAGCTCAAGGAGACGGGCCGCAACGCGCCCCTGACCCGGCCCCGTCCCGGCCACGCCGACCTCGCCGGCATGCAGAAGTACGGCTTCGACGAGGCCCGGCCGATCCTGGAGCGCGCCAGCGCCCGGGAGACCGCCGCCCGCGTCGCCCTCGGCGCCGTCGCCCGGTCCTTCCTCAAGGAGGCCGCCGGCATCGAGATCGTGAGCCACGTCGTCGAGCTGGCCGCCGCCAAGGCGCCGTACGGCGTCTACCCCACCCCCGCCGACGTCGAGAAGCTCGACGCCGACCCGGTCCGCTGCCTCGACGCCGACGCGTCGAAGGCGATGGTCGCGGAGATCGACCAGGCCCACAAGGACGGCGACACCCTCGGCGGCGTCGTCGAGGTCCTCGCCTACGGCGTGCCCGTCGGACTCGGCTCGCACGTCCACTGGGACCGGCGCCTCGACGCCCGGCTCGCCGCCGCCCTCATGGGCATCCAGGCCATCAAGGGCGTCGAGGTCGGCGACGGCTTCGACCTCGCCCGCGTGCCCGGCTCCCAGGCGCACGACGAGATCGTGCGCACCGAGGACGGCATCAAGCGCACCTCCGGCCGCTCCGGCGGCACCGAGGGCGGCCTCACCACCGGCGAGCTGCTGCGCGTCCGCGCCGCGATGAAGCCCATCGCGACCGTCCCGCGCGCCCTCGCCACCATCGACGTCGCCACCGGCGAGGCCGCGGCCGCCCACCACCAGCGCTCCGACGTCTGCGCCGTCCCCGCCGCCGGCATCGTCGCCGAGGCCATGGTCGCGCTCGTCCTCGCGGACGCGGTCGTCGAGAAGTTCGGCGGCGACAGCGTCCCCGAGACCCGCCGCAACGTGCGGTCCTACCTCGACCACCTCACCATCCGGTGACCGGCGGACCCCTGGTCGTCCTCGTCGGGCCCATGGGCTCCGGCAAGTCCACGGTGGGCGCGCTCCTGGCCGAACGGCTCGGCGCGCCCTACCGGGACACCGACGCCGACATCGTCGCCGCCGAGGGACGCGAGATCGCCGACATCTTCGTCGAGGACGGCGAGGAGCACTTCCGCGCCCTGGAGAGGGCCGCCGTCGCCGCGGCCGTCGCCGAGCACGAGGGCGTCCTCGCCCTCGGCGGCGGCGCGATCCTGGACGCCGGGACCCGCGCCCTGCTCACCGGGCTGCCCGTCGCGTACCTCTCGATGGACGTCGAGGAGGCGGTCCGCCGCGTCGGCCTCAACACCGCGCGGCCGCTGCTCGCCGTCAACCCGCGCCGCCAGTGGCGCGAGCTGATGGACGCCCGCCGCCATCTGTACACCGAAGTCGCCCGGGTCGTCGTCGGCACGGACGAGCGCACCCCCCAAGAGGTCGCCCAGGCGGTCCTCGACGCACTGGAGTTGAAGGACGTATGACGGAGCAGGACCAGGTGACCCGGATCCAGGTCGGCGGTTCCGCGGGCACCGATCCGTACGAGGTACTGGTCGGGCGGCAGCTCCTCGGTGAGCTCCCCGGCCTGATCGGCCCCCAGGCCAAGCGGGTCGCCGTGATCCACCCGGAGGCGCTCGCCGACACCGGCGAGGCGCTCCGCGCCGACCTCGCCGACCAGGGCTACGAGGCGGTCGCCATCCAGGTGCCGAACGCCGAGGAGGCGAAGACCGCCGAGGTCGCCGCCTACTGCTGGAAGGCCCTGGGCCAGACCGGCTTCACCCGCAGCGACGTCGTCGTCGGCGTCGGCGGCGGCGCCACCACCGACCTGGCGGGCTTCGTGGCCGCGACCTGGCTGCGCGGCGTGCGCTGGATCGCCGTGCCGACCACCGTGCTGGCCATGGTCGACGCGGCCGTCGGCGGCAAGACGGGCATCAACACCGCCGAGGGCAAGAACCTCGTCGGCGCCTTCCACCCGCCCGCCGGCGTCCTGTGCGACCTCGCCGCGCTGGACTCGCTGCCGGTGCACGACTACGTCAGCGGCCTCGCGGAGATCATCAAGGCCGGCTTCATCGTCGACCCGGTCATCCTCGACCTGATCGAGGAGGACCCGCAGGCCGCCCGCACCCCGGCCGGTCCGCACACCGCGGAGCTGCTCGTCCGCTCGATCAAGGTGAAGGCCGAGGTGGTCTCCGGCGACCTCAAGGAGTCCGGCCGCCGGGAGATCCTCAACTACGGCCACACCCTGGCCCACGCCATCGAGAAGAACGAGCGCTACAAGTGGCGCCACGGCGCCGCCGTCTCCGTCGGCATGGTCTTCGCCGCCGAGCTGGGCCGTCTCGCGGGGCGGCTCGACGACGCCACCGCCGACCGGCACCGGGCGATCCTGGAGTCCGTCGGCCTGCCGCTGACCTACCGCGGCGACCAGTGGCCGAAGCTCCTGGAGACCATGCGGGTCGACAAGAAGTCCCGCGGCGACCTGCTGCGCTTCATCGTGCTCGACGGCATCGGCAAGCCGACCGTCCTGGAGGGCCCCGACCCGGCCGTCCTGATCGCGGCCTACGGCGAGGTGTCCGCGTGAGCGGGACGCGCCCGGTCCTGGTGCTGAACGGCCCCAACCTGGGCCGTCTCGGCTCCCGCGAGCCCGACATCTACGGCGCCACCTCGTACAAGGGGCTCGTCGAGTCCTGCCGGACCCTCGGCGCGGAGCTCGGCTTCGACGTCGACGTCCGGGAGACCAACGACGAGGGCGAGATGATCCGCTGGCTCCACGAGGCGGCGGACGGCTCGGTCCCGGTGGTGATCAACCCCGGCGCGTTCACGCACTACTCGTACGGGATGAGGGACGCCGCCGCCCAGCGGACCGCCCCGCTGATCGAGGTGCACATCTCGAACCCGTACGCCCGCGAGGAGTTCCGGCACACCTCGGTGATCGCGGCCGTGGCGACCGGCACGGTCGCCGGCTTCGGGATCGGTTCCTACCGGCTGGCGCTGCGGGCGCTCGCCGAGGAACTCGCCGGCTGACCGGCAGGGCACCAGGGGGCGTCCCCGGCCGTTCCCCCTGTGGGGGCCGGGGGCGGTAACGTTCCGCCGTCCACGGACACACCGGTCCGGGGATCAGACAGGCGTACGAGACGGAGTGGCACCGGATGCAGCACGCAGTGGGGGGTCCGCTGCCACCGCCGGAGCGGTCGGCCGGGTCGACCGGCCCGGGACCGGGGCCAGGACAGCCCGTGCCGGGGCCGGTCCCCGTGCCCGGCGGTACCGTGCCCGTCTCCGGATCGGCCGTGACCGTCTCCGGATCGGGTCTGACCGGATCGCCGGTGCCCGGATCCGGCCCCGTGCCCGTCGCGGGCGGTGGGGAGCCCGGTGGGCAGCCGCCCGTTCCTCCTCCCGTCCCGCCGTACCCGGGGCCCGCGTCCGGCCCCCGGCCCGGTGTCCACCCGAGCGTCCCGGCCGGAGCCCCGCGGCCCCCGCACGCCCCGCCGGGCTGGGGCACCCCCGGAGGCCCGCCGCAGCGTCCGGCGGCCCCCCAGCACCCCGCGCCGCCCCACCCGGCCGGCCCGCCGCACCCCGGAGCCCCGCAGGCCCCGTCCGCCGGTCCGCCGCACCCGGGCGCCGCGCCGCAGCCTTCCTCCGGCCAGCACGCCGCGGCCCCCCGGCATCCCTCGTCCGCGCCGCCGCGCGCCGACCTGACGGGGCACGTCCCGCTGCCGCCCGTGAGCGCGCCCCTCGCGCCGCCCGCGGAGCACGGCGCCGGGACCGGCGCGGCGACCCTCGCCGTCCTCCTCATCGGCCCCGCGGGCGCGGGCAAGACGACCGTCGCCCGGCACTGGGCGCAGCGCCGCCGCGTGCCCACCGCGCACATCAGCCTCGACGACGTCCGCGAGTGGGTCTGCTCCGGCTTCGCCGACCCGCAGTCCGGCTGGAACGAGCACTCCGAGGCGCAGTACCGGCTCGCCCGCCGCACCTGCGGCTTCGCCGCGCGCAACTTCCTCGCCAACGGCATCTCCTGCATCGTCGACGACGCCGTCTTCCCCGACCGGCCCGTCGTCGGCCTCGGCGGCTGGAAGCGCCACGTCGGCCCCGGTCTGCTGCCCGTCGTCCTCCTGCCGGGCCTGGAGGTCGTCCTGGAGCGGAACGCCGAGCGCAGCGGGAACCGGCGGCTCTCGGACGAGGAGGTCGCCGCGATCCACGGCCGGATGGCCGGCTGGTACGGCTCGGGCCTGCCGATCATCGACAACTCCACGTACGACGTCGAGACCACCGCGCGCGTCCTCGACGACGTCCTGGCCCGCGCGATCGCGAGCCCGCCCACCTGGTGACCGCTCCCGGACGGCCGTTCTGAACAGGACGTCCCGCCGCCACGCTCGTAGGCTCGGAGCATGTCAGAGGTGTATGCGGACCGCCGTGTACGGCTGCGCGACCGGTGCGCGGCCGCGGGCAGCCCGGCGGCCCTGGTCTCCCGCCCCGCCAACGTCCGCTATCTCGCCGGGGGTTCGCCCCCCGGGGCCGTGCTGCTCGTCGGTCCGGAGGCGGAGGCGGACGTCCTGCTCTGCCCCGTCGCGCCCGGCGGCGAACCGGCGGACGGCAGGCTCGACGAAGTGCTCCGGCAGCAGGTCCTGCCCACGGGCGGGGGCGACCCCGCGGTCGCCGCGGTCGACCTGGCCCGCCGGGCCGGCGCCGACGCGCTCGCGGTCGAGGAGCACCACCTGACGGTCGCCCGGCACCGGGCCATGGGCTCCGTCGGCCCCGGACCGCGTCTCGCCGACCTCGCCTGCGCCGTGGAACAGCTCAGGATCGTCAAGGACGAGGACGAGATCGCCTGCCTGCGGATCGCGGCGGAGATCGCCGACCAGGCCCTCGGCGAGCTCCTGGAGTCGATCCTCGTGGGGCGGACCGAGCGCCACCTCGCCCTGGAGCTGGAGCGGCGGCTCGTCGACCACGGCGCCGACGGGGCCGCCTTCCCCACCTCGGTGGGGACCGGCCCGCACTCCGGGCGCCGGGGGCACCGGCCCACCGACCGCAGGGTCGAGGAGGGCGATTTCCTCTCCGTCTGCCTCGGCGCGGACTACCGCGGCTACCGGTGCGAGATCGGCCGCACCTTCGTCATCGGCACCACCCCCGCCGACTGGCAGATCGAGCTGTACGAGCTCGTCTTCGCCGCTCAGCGGGCCGGGCGGGAGTCCCTCGCACCCGGCGCCGAGTACCGCGACGTGGACCGGGCGGCCCGCCAGATCCTGGACGCGGCGGGGCACGCGGGGGCCGCTGTGCCCCTCACCGGGCACGGGGTGGGGCTCGAAATCGACGAGGACCCGCAGCTCTCACCCTCGGCCATGGGTAAACTGGACGCTTGCGTGCCGGTCACCGTCGAACCGGGGGTTCACCTCCCGGGACGGGGCGGGGTCCGGATCGATGACACGCTCGTCGTGCGCCAGGAGGCGGACGGCGGACCCGAGCTACTCACCATCACGACCAAGGAGCTGCTCGCGCTGTAAGGCGCGTACGCCTCCCCGGTCCCACGTCAGTCCAGGAGATTCCGCAACCGTGGCTTCCACGAACGACCTCAAGAACGGCATGGTGCTCAAGCTCGAAGGCGGCCAGCTCTGGTCCGTCGTCGAGTTCCAGCACGTCAAGCCCGGCAAGGGCCCGGCCTTCGTGCGCACCAAGCTCAAGAACGTGCTGTCCGGCAAGGTCGTCGACAAGACCTTCAACGCCGGCGTGAAGGTCGACACGGCCACCATCGACCGCCGCGACATGCAGTTCTCCTACATGGACGGCGACTACTTCGTCTTCATGGACCAGGAGACGTACGACCAGCTGCACGTCGACCGCAAGTCGGTCGGCGACGCCGCGAACTTCCTGATCGAGGGCTTCGTCGCCTCGGTCGCGCAGCACGAGGGCGAGGTGCTCTACGTCGAGCTCCCCGCTGCCGTCGAGCTGACCATCCAGCACACCGACCCGGGTGTCCAGGGCGACCGCTCCACCGGCGGCACCAAGCCCGCCACGCTGGAGACCGGCCACGAGATCCAGGTCCCGCTCTTCATCACCACCGGTGAGAAGGTCAAGGTCGACACGCGCGACAGCGGCTACCTCGGCCGGGTGAACAAGTAACCGTGGCCGCTCGGAGCAAGGCTCGCAAGCGCGCCTTCCAGATCCTCTTCGAGGCGGACCAGCGTGGTGCCTCCGTCCAGGAGGTTCTCGCGGACCAGGTCCGGCACGCGCGGTCGGACGACCGCCAGCCGCCGGTCAACGACTTCACCATGCAGCTGGTCGAGGGATACGCGGCCCACGAGGCGCGGATCGACGATCTCATCGCGACCTACGCCGTGGACTGGGACCTCGACCGGATGCCCGTCGCCGACCGGAACATCGTGCGCCTCGGAGCGTACGAGCTGCTCTGGGAGGACGGCACCCCCGACGCGGTCGCGATCGACGAGGCGGTGCAGCTCGCCAAGGAGTTCTCCACCGACGAGTCCCCGACCTTCGTCAACGGCCTGCTGGGGCGCTTCAAGGACCTGAAGCCGCGCCTGCGCCGGGACGCGGACGCCTAGGTCCCGTCCGGCACGCGAAGGGGCCCGCAGCCCACGGGGGGGGGGGGGGGTGGGTTTAAACACAGTGGCGGGCGCCGACATAGTGATTTTTTTTTTAGGGGGGGGGGGGGGGAGTAT
>NZ_JBHWFF010000052.1:0-32660 GCF_042733785.1 Streptomyces sp. NPDC059695
GTTCCGTTGTGCCCACCCGTTCCGCCCCAGCGGAACGATTGCCCACAACGGGGTGGGCACCGCCCACAACGGGGTGGGCACCGCCCACAACGGGCGGGGCGCAGGCCCGCGACGGCGGGGGCACCGCCCCGGTGGGGCGGTGCCCTTGGTGGATCGGCGGCGTCAGTTCGCTTCGCGAGGGGCGCGGCGCAGGCGGGCCGTCAGGGCGTGACGACGCTCCGACCACCGGGACGCCGTCGTCGCCCAGCGGGCCGACGCCGCCCAGCGGAGGCGGACGGCCGAGCGGGGGGCCAGGAGCGCGCGGAGCCGCGTACGGCGGTCGGCGCCCGCGTGGAAGCCCGCACGGACCCGCCCCGCCTCCTCGGCCAGGCCCGCGACGGGCTGCGGCCGGGGCGCGTAGAGCACCTCCTCCACCGCCCGGGCCACCCGGTGCACCGCGTCGGCGGACTCGCCCCGCAGCTCGCCCAGGCCGACGATCCGCGCCGCCGACTTCCTCGGCGTCAGGGAGTCGTCCGGCTCGACCCCGTGGTCCCAGGCCGTGTCGTTGATCTCCTGCCAGACCGCGAGCGTCCGCGCCGCCGTCTCCTCGGGGCCCCGCACGCCGCCGCCCGGGCCGAGCCGTCCGGCCCGCACCCGGGTCCGCCAGAGCAGGGGGAGGAAGGGCAGGGCGAGGACCAGCAGGGCCGCGAGCGACAGCAGGAGCACCGTCGTCACGTCCGGGCCCGAGCCGTCCGAGGACGCCCCGGCCACCGCCGCGTCCGGGCCGCAGTCACCGAGCCTGCGCATCTGCGGGGTGCAGCTCTCCGAGGCGCTCGGCGCGGCGGACGGCTGCGCCGAGGCGCTCTGCTGCGGCTGGGCGGGCCCGGTGGCCGTGCCGGACGGCGTGTTCTCCCGGGTGTAGGAGGGGGTGGAGCCCCGCGAGGGGGTCGGCTCGAACCGCGTCCACCCGGCACCCTCGAAGTACAGCTCGGGCCAGGCGTGCGCGTCCCGGATGCCGACGGAGACGGATCCGTCGGTCTGGGTGGTGCCCGGCATGAAGCCCACGGCCACCCGGGCCGGGATGCCGAGCGACCGGGCCATCGCCGCCATGGAGAAGGAGAAGTGGACGCAGAAGCCCTCCTTGTCCTTCAGGAAGCGGGAGATCGCCTGGACGCCGGTGCCGGAAACGACGTCGACGTCGTAGCGGAAGCCGCCGTCCCGGGCGAACCAGTCCTGGAGCCGCACCGCCCGCTCGTAGTCGTTGCGCGCGCCCTTGGTGACGTCCAGGGCCGTCGTCCGCACGTCGGCCGGCAGGGTCGCGGGGACCTTGGTGTACTCGCGGCGCAGTTTCTCCGGGGCGGGCCCGGCGACGGAGAGCTGCCCGGCCGTCGGCCGCACGTCCAGGCTGGAGACCTGGTAGCGGGCGCCCTTGGTCGTCTGCTTGTCGTCGCCGACGAGCATCCGGCCGGCCGGCTCGTACCGCCAGCGACCGTCGATGTCGACCCGGCCCGCCGGGTACGGCATGGGCAGCCACTTCTGCTCGTACGCCTCGGAGGCGACGAAGTTGCTGGTCACCTCGGTGACCTTGACGCTCTGGGAGAGGCCCTCCGGCCAGGGCAGCTGCTTGGGCACGTCTTCGATCGGGCGGACCGAGGACTTCCACGAGGTGCCGTCGAACTGGTCGAGCGCGACGAGCCGCAGGTAGAGGCCGCTCGTGTCACTGGCGTTGGTCCGGTAGCGGAGGACCTCCCGGTCCTCCGGCTGGCGCAGGTTGTTCTGGAGCGAGACCAGGGGGTTCACGGCCGAGATCGTGCCGCCCTTGCCGGAGCCCCCGCTCCCCTCGCCGCCGCTGCCGAAGAGCCCGCCGGAGAAGCCGGGCAGCGCGAACGGCACCACCAGCGCGACGCCCATGGCGACGGCGCCGATCCGGCGGCCGGTGCGGGCCGGCGCGAAGGCGGGGCCCCCGCCGGCGACGGAGGAGCCGGGCCGGCCGGAGCGCTGGGCGCCGCCGAAGACCCGCCCCCACTGGGAGAGCCGGTCGCGCCCCTCGGCGAGGAGGAGCAGCAGGTAGCCGGAGGCCGCGAGGAGGAACCAGAGCCAGCCCGCACCGCCGCCGGAGAGCCCGGCGGCCACCGAGTACAGCGCGAGCAGCGGCAGGCCGGCCGGGGCCGCCTTGCGGAAGGTGACCGCGAGGGCGTCCACCAGGAGCCCGATCGCGACGACGCCGCCGACCAGCATGAGCCGGATGCCCTCGGTGTCGGGCGCGGGGATCGCGTACCGGCCGACGTCCTCGGCGCCCGCCCCGAACAGCTCCACGGCGTGCGTGAGGGCCTCGGGTCCCGGGACGATCCACAGGAGGGCCTGCTCGCGGGCGAAGAACAGGGTCAGCGCGAGGAGCGCGGCGACGGTCTGGGCCAGCAGGGTCAGCGGCCGGGCCAGCGGCACCCGCCGGGCCAGCGTGCCCGCCCCGCTCACCAGGGCGAGGACGAAGGCGGCCGTGAAGATCCAGGTCGCGGGCTTCACCAGGGGGAGCAGTGCCCCGGCCGCCATCAGGGTGGCGGCCCAGGAAGCGAGCGTCAGCCGTGTGCGGCCGCTCATGACCATCCTCCGTAGGTGTCGGCGGCGGCGGCGTCCGTGCGGAGACCGGCCGCCTGCTGCCACAGGTCGGCGAGCGAGGCGCCGGGCGGCACGGCGAGGGCCGTCCAGCCGGCCTCCCGCAGCTGCCGCACCCGGTCGTCGACGGCTCCGGCGACCGCGCCGCCGGTGAGCCAGGTGCCGGAGTCCAGGACGAAGGCGACGGCCGCGCCGGTCCGCCCGCGCATCCGGGCGGTGAGGGCGGCCTGCTCCTCGTCGAGGTCGCCGAGGAAGGCGATGAGCAGCCCGTCGCCGCCGCCGCGCAGCACGTCGGAGGCGCGGGAGAGCCCGGCCCCCTCGGAGTGGTCGACGACCGCGAGGGTGTCCATCATCAGTCCGGCGGCCTCGGCCGAGTCCTGCGCCGAGCCGGCGAAGCCCTCGGACCCCTCGCCGGGGATGGCGCTGCCGGTGTCGGTGAGCAGCCGGACCGCGTAGCCGCGCTCCAGCATGTGGACGAGCGCCGAGGCGGTGCCGGAGACGGCCCACTCGAAGGCCGAGTCGGGGCCCGCCCCCTGGAAGGCGATCCGGCGGGTGTCGAGGAGGACGGTGCAGCGGGCGCGCTGGGGCAGCTCCTCGCGGCGGACCATCAGTTCGCCGTAGCGGGCGGTGGAGCGCCAGTGGACCCGGCGCAGGTCGTCGCCGTGGCGGTAGGTGCGCGGGATGACGTCGTCGTCGCCGGCGAGCGCCAGGGAGCGCGACTGCCCGTCCCCGTACCCCGAGGCCTCGCCGAAGAGCTTCACCGGCGGGAGGGCCTCGGTCCTGGGCACGACGGTGAGGGTGTCGTACGCGCTGAAGGACCGGGTCAGCTCGCACATCCCAAAGGGGTCGTTGAGCCGCAGCTGGAGGGGGCCCAGCGGGAAGCGCCCGCGCAGGTCGGAGCGGACCCGGTAGGACACCTCGCGCCGCCCGCCGGCCTCGACCCGGTCGAGGACGAAGCGGGGGCGCGGTCCCAGCATGTACGGGACGTGGTCCTGGAGCATCAGGAGGCCGGTGGGCAGCTTGGAGACGTTCTCCATCCGGAGCTGGACGCGTGCCTCGTTGCCGGTCTCCACCCGCTGGGGGGTGAGGCGGCGGGAGGCGGCGACCCGGTAGCGGGTCCGGTGCAGGACGAGGACGCAGATCAGCGGGAGGGCGGCGAGCAGCAGCCCGACGCGCAGCAGGTCGGCCTGGCCGAGGACGTACGCGCAGGCGGCGGCCGCCACCCCCGCGGCGAGGAACGAACGGCCGCGGGTGGTGAGGCCGCCCAGGGCGGCCCGCAGTCCGCCCCGGTCGTCCTCGTCGCCCCGCTGTCCGTCCGGAACGGCGGCGCCACTCATCACAGCCGCCGGGCGCCGGGCTGCTGGCCGTAGAGCGGTCCGGTGGGCGGGGCGGCCGACGGGACGGGGGTGCGCTGCAGGATCTCCTGCACGACCTGCTCGGCGGTGCGGCGGTTCAGCTGGGCCTGCGCGGTCGGCAGCAGCCGGTGGGCGAGGACCGGCGCGGCGAGCGTCTGGAGGTCGTCGGGCAGGACGTAGTCGCGGCCGCTGAGCGCCGCGGACGCCTTGGCGGCCCGCAGCAGGTGGAGCGTGGCGCGGGGGGAGGCGCCGAGCCGGAGGTCGGTGTGGGTGCGGGTGGCGGCGACGACGTCGACCGCGTACCGGCGGACGGCGTCGGCGACGTGGACCCCGCGCACCGCCTCGATCAGCTTGAGGACGTCGTGGGCGTGGGCGACCGGCTGGAGGTCGTCCAGCGGGGAGGCCGAGCCGTGCATGTCGAGCATCTGGAGCTCGGCCTCGGCGCTCGGGTAGCCGATGGAGACCTTGGCCATGAAGCGGTCGCGCTGGGCCTCGGGCAGCGGGTAGGTGCCCTCCATCTCGACCGGGTTCTGGGTGGCGACGACCATGAACGGGCTGGGCAGCTCGTACGTCTGGCCGTCGACCGTGACCTGGCGCTCCTCCATGGACTCCAGGAGCGCGGACTGGGTCTTCGGCGAGGCGCGGTTGATCTCGTCGCCGATCACGATCTGGGCGAAGATCGCGCCGGGCTTGAACTCGAAGTCCCGGCGCTGCTGGTCGAAGATCGACACGCCGGTGACATCCGAGGGCAGCAGGTCGGGGGTGAACTGGATCCGGCGCACCGAGCAGTCGATGGACCGGGCCAGTGTCTTGGCCAGCATGGTCTTGCCGACGCCGGGGACATCCTCGATGAGGAGGTGCCCCTCGGCGAGCAGCACGGTCAGCGAAAGCCGTACGACCTCGGGCTTGCCCTCGATCACACTCTCCACCGATCGGCGGACTCGCTCCACAGTGGTGGTCAGATCAGCGAGGCTCGCTCGATCGTCATAGGTCGTCACCCGGCCCTCCTCGGCCTTTCGGAACTGTCGTCCGAGCATTCTTGTTGCCGTGGCCGGGCCTGTCACTTGCGTGCGGACAAGTGCGAGGGAAATGCCGGGGTTTGATGGGTTACGCCGGGTCGATCTCGCACGGCGGGCCCGTGGTCACGCCCCTTTCCGGCCCGCTGTGAGCTACGCCACAGATGACGCTCTCCGGGTCACGCGACCCGCCAGTCGGTTGATTGACCGGCGGGTCCCGTGGACTAAAGTGACGCGGAGTTCACGGAGACAACGAGCGATTTTCCGCGGTTTCTCCCCCGTGTGTGCGGCGGTACCTCCGGCTCGGCCCCATCCCGCGGTACGTGCCTCCGCGCCGGATCTGAGAGGGCGCTTTGAGCAACGACCGACACGTCCCGGTGATGCTCCAGCGGTGCCTGGACATGTTGGCCCCCGCCCTGCAGCGCCCCGGCGCGGTCGTCGTCGACTGCACCCTGGGTCTCGGCGGCCACAGCGAGGCCCTGCTGGAGCGGTTCCCCGAGGCGCGGCTCGTCGCCCTCGACCGCGACAAGGAGGCCCTGCGGCTCTCCGGCGAGCGGCTCGCCCCGTACGGGGACCGGGCCACCCTCGTCCACGCCGTGTACGACGAGCTGCCCGAGGTCCTCGACCGGCTCGGCATCCCCGCGGTGGACGGCGTCCTCTTCGACCTCGGCGTCTCCTCGATGCAGCTGGACGAGGCGGACCGCGGTTTCGCCTACGCCCAGGACGCGCCCCTCGACATGCGCATGGACCAGACGACCGGCATCAGCGCGGCGGAGGTCCTCAACACCTACGCGCCGGGCGAGCTGGTCCGGATCCTGCGCGCGTACGGCGAGGAGAAGCAGGCCAAGCGGATCGTCTCCGCGATCGTGCGCGAGCGCGACAAGGAGCCCTTCACCAACAGCGCCCGGCTCGTCGACCTCATCCGCGACGCCCTGCCGCAGGCCGCCAAGCGCACCGGCGGCAACCCGGCGAAGCGCACCTTCCAGGCCCTGCGCATCGAGGTCAACCGCGAGCTCGACAGCGTCGAGAAGGCCATCCCGGCGGCCGTGAAGGCCCTCGCCGTCGGCGGCCGGGTCGTCGTCCTCTCGTACCAGTCCCTGGAGGACCGGATCGTCAAGGGCGTCTTCGCGGCCGGAGCGGCGAACACCGCCCCACCCGGCCTCCCGGTCGTCCCCGAGAAGTACCAGCCCCGCCTGAAGCTGCTCACCCGAGGCGCCGAGCTGCCCACCGAGGAGGAGGTCGCCGAGAACCGGCGCGCCGCCCCCGCCCGGCTCCGGGGCGTCGAGCGCATCCGGGAAGACGTCCTGTGAGCACGGCGAAGGGGCCCCTCAAAGGGCGGGCCGCGCGACTCGGACGGCTCATGCCGTCCGGGCCCAGCTCGGCCGCCCGCACCCCCTTCGTCCTGCTCGTCTTCGTGCTGCTCGGCGGCGGACTGATCGCGCTGCTCCTGCTGAACTCCGCCCTCAACCAGGGCTCCTTCCAGCTGAACGAGCTCAAGGACAAGACCACCGAACTGACCGACGAGGAGCAGGCGCTCCAGCGGGACGTCGACGACTACGCGGCCCCCGACGCCCTGGAGCGGCGGGCCCGCGAGCTCGGCATGGTCCCGGGCGGCAGCCCCGCCTTCCTCGCACCGGAGGGCAAGGTCCTGGGCGAGCCCTCGGTCGCGGAATCCCCCGAGCCGCCCCCGAAGCCCAAGCCGAGGCCGGCCCAGAAGCCGCCGACCACGTCCGCGACCGCACCCGCCACGCGAACCAGCACGTCGACGGGCCCCCGTGCGTTCGACGCCCCGGCCGGCTCCGCGGGAACGAGGACGAGCACCGGCACGACCCTTGCCGACCCCCTCCCCACCGGCGGAAGCCCCGCCCTCCCGGGCCCCTCCGGCACCGGCCGGCCACGGACGGGACCGGGGCCGGATGTACGGGAAACCGTGCAGGAATCCGTGCAGGACACCGCGCAGGACCCCGTCCAGGAACCCGTACCCTCACGCCCCGGCAGGTGACCGCAGTGCCCCCCAAGGAGCCCCCGCGCCGCCGCGTCCCCGGACCCGCCGGGCCCGCGCGTCCCCGGTCCGCCCCGGCCGGAGCCCGCACCCCGGGCGTCCGTCCGTCCCGGCCCGCCCCGCGCCCGGCCGCGAAGCGGACCGCGCCCCGGCCCCCGGCCCGGCGGCCCCGCGGCATCCGGCTCGGCAACCCCCGGCCCCGGCTGCGCCTGATCTCCCTGGGCCTGACGCTCGTCATGCTGGTCTTCGTGGTCCGGCTCCTCCAGGTCCAGGCGGTCGACGCCGGCGCGTACGCGGCCAAGGCCGACAAGTACCGCTTCCAGGAGTACACGCTCTCCGCCGAGCGCGGCGAGATCACCGACCGCAACGGCATCGCGCTCGCCGCCAGCGTCGACGCGTACGACATCACCGCGGACCCCAAGCTCTTCACCCGCGAGGAGGCGAAGACCGCGGACGCCCCCGAGCAGGCGGCCGCGCTCCTCGCCCCGATCCTCGGCAAGGAGCCCGCCGAACTGGCGAAGAAGCTCCGCACCCCGAAGTCCCGCTACACCCTGCTCGCCCGCAAGCAGACCCCGCAGGTCTGGAACCAGATCAAGGACCTCAAGAGGGTCTACGGGCAGAAGGCCCAGGCCGTCGGCGGCAACGGGGTCAACCTCCTGGGCGGCATCCTCAGCGAGCCCAGCACGAAGCGCGTGTACCCGAACGGCGGGCTCGCCGCCGGGATACTGGGCTACGTCAACGCCGAGGGCAAGGGCGCCGGCGGTGTGGAGTCCCTGCTCGACCCGGAGCTCGCCGGCAAGGACGGCAAGATCCGCTTCACCCAGTCCGGCGGGCGCCAGGTGCCCACCGCGGGCTCCCAGGGCACCCCGGCCGTCCCCGGCTCCGACATCGAGCTGACCATCGACCGGGACATCCAGTGGGCCGCCCAGCAGGCCATCACCGAGCAGGTGAAGAAGTCCAAGGCCGACCGCGGCTACGTCGTCGTGCAGAACACGAGGACCGGCGAGGTCCTCGCCATGGCCAACGCGCCCGGCTTCGACCCCAACGACCTCTCGGCCGCCAACGCCGCCGCCATGGGCAACGCCGCCCTCCAGGACGCCTACGAGCCCGGCTCCACCAGCAAGGTCATGTCCATGGCCGCCGTCCTGGAGGAGGGCAAGGCGGCCCCGGACACCCACGTCACCGTCCCCAACCGGCTCCACCGCGGCGACCGCCTCTTCCAGGACGACGTCGACCACATCACCTGGTACCTGACGCTCAACGGCGTCCTCGCCAAGTCCAGCAACATCGGCACGATCCTGGCCACCGGCCGGCTCGGCGAGACCCAGGCGGAGGCCAACCGGGTCCTCCACTCCTACCTGCGCAAGTTCGGCATCGGCAGCCCGACCGGCCTGAACTTCCCCGGCGAGACACCCGGCATCCTCGCCAGGCCCCAGGACTGGTCCACCTCGCAGCAGTACACGATCCCCTTCGGCCAGGGCCTCTCCGTCAGCGCGATGCAGGCCGCCTCCGTGTACTCCACCATCGCCAACGGAGGCGTACGGGTCGAGCCGACCCTCGTGCGCGGCACCAAGGGGCCGGACGGACGCTTCGCCGCGGCCCCCGCGCCCAAGGAGTCCCGGGTGATCAGCGAGAAGACCGCCAAGACCCTCGCGCAGATGCTGGAGTCCGTCGTCAAGGACCGGGAGGGCACCGGCAACAAGGCCGCCATCCCCGGCTACCGCGTCGCGGGCAAGACCGGCACCGCCAACCGCGTCGACCCCGAGCTCGGCCGCTACAAGGGCTACACGGCCTCCTTCGCGGGCTTCGCCCCCGCCGACGACCCGCAGATCACCGTCTACTGCGCCATCCAGAACCCGACCAAGGGCAGCTACTTCGGCGGCCAGATCTGCGGCCCCATCTACAAGAAGGTCATGGAGTTCGCCCTCAAGACCCTCCACGTCGCGCCCACGGGCAGCGACCCCGCCCGACTGCCGGTCACCTTCGAACCCACCCCGTGACACTCCGGGAGCACCAGTGACAACGATCACCCCCCATTCCGGGAACCGGAAATCGAACTCCGGCGAGGCCCCGGGCTCTTTTGGCCCCGCACAGGGTGCGCCCGGTACGCTCACCGCCGTGCCACACGCTGATCAGTACCGAAACGCCCCACCCCGGCCGGAGCAGGCCCGCCCGACACCCCTGGGCGACCTGGCCGCGCAGCTCGGGACCGACATCCCCAGGGCCGCCGAGATCTCGGGGATCACGCACGACTCGCGGGCCGTGCGCCCCGGGGACCTGTACGCGGCCCTGCCCGGCGCCCGCACCCACGGCGCCGACTTCGTCGCCCAGGCCGCCGGACTCGGCGCCGCCGCGATCCTCACCGACCCGACGGGAGCCGACCGCGCCGCCGCGACCGGCCTCCCGGTCCTCGTCGTGGAGAACCCGCGCGGCCGGATGGGCGAACTCGCCGCCAGGATCTACGGACGCCCCGGCGAGGACCTCCTCCAGATCGGCATCACCGGCACCTCCGGCAAGACCACGACGGCGTACCTCGTCGAGGGCGGACTGCGCGGCTCCGGACGGCGGACCGGCCTCGTCGGCACCGTCGAGATGCGGATCGGCGACGAACGCATCAAGTCCGAGCGCACCACCCCCGAGGCCACCGACCTCCAGGCGCTCTTCGCCGTCATGCGCGAGCGGGGCGTCGAGGCCGTCGCCATGGAGGTTTCCAGCCACGCCCTCGTGCTCGGCCGGGTCGACGGCTGCGTCTTCGACGTCGCCGTCTTCAACAACCTCAGCCCGGAGCACATGGAGTTCCACTCCGACATGGAGGACTACTTCCAGGCCAAGGCCGGGCTCTTCACGCCCCGGCGCAGCCGCCTGGGCGTGGTGAACCTCGACGACGCGTACGGCCGACGGCTCGTCACGGAGGCGACCGTCCCGGTCGTCACCTTCTCCGCCGAGGGCCGCGCCGAGGCCGACTGGCGCGCCGAGGACCTCGTCCTGGGCTCCCACGACTCGACCTTCACGGCCGTCGGCCCCGAGGGCGTGCGGGTCTCCGCCACCGCCCCGCTGCCCGGCCCGTTCAACGTCGCCAACACCCTCGCCGCGATCGCCACCCTCGCCGCCGCCGGCCTGGACCCGAAGGCCGCCGCCGAGGGCGTCGCCGCCGTCCCCGGCGTCCCGGGCCGCCTGGAGCGGGTCGACGCCGGCCAGCCGTACCTCGCCGTCGTCGACTACGCCCACAAGACGGACGCCGTCGAATCGGTCCTGCGCTCCCTGCGCGAGGTCACCGAGGGCCGGCTGCACGTGGTCATCGGCTGCGGAGGCGACCGGGACACCACCAAGCGCGGCCCGATGGGCGCCGCCGCCGCCCGGCTCGCCGACACCGCCGTCCTGACCTCGGACAACCCCCGCTCCGAGGACCCGCTGGTGATCCTCAGCGCCCTGCTCGCGGGTGCCGCCGAGGTGCCGGCGGGGGAGCGCGGCGACGTCCTCGTCGAGCCCGACCGGGCCGCGGCGATCGCCGCGGCCGTCGCCCGCGCGCAGCCCGGCGACACCGTTCTGGTCGCCGGCAAGGGCCACGAGCAGGGCCAGGAGATCGCCGGGGTCGTACGCCCCTTCGACGACCGCCAGGTCCTGCGCGAGGCGATTCTCAGCCAGCAGAACCAGCAGGACGCACACCGTCACGAGAACAGTCAGGGATGAAGCAGTGATCGCCCTCTCCCTCGCCGAGATCGCCGAAATCGTCGGCGGGCAGGCGCACGACATACCGGATCCGGACGCCCGGATCACCGGGCCCGTCGTCATCGACTCCCGCGAGGTGCGGGCCGGCAGCCTCTTCGCGGCCTTCGCCGGTGAGCACGTCGACGGCCACGACTACGCGGAACGCGCCGTCGCGGCCGGAGCGGTGGCCGTGCTCGCCGCCCGGCCCGTCGGCGTCCCCGCCCTCGTCGTCGACGACGTCCAGGCCGCGCTGGGGGCCCTCGCCCGCGCGGTCGTGGAACGGCTCGGCACCGATGTCGTCGCCCTCACCGGCTCGGCCGGCAAGACCTCCACCAAGGACCTGATCGCCCAGGTCCTCGACCGGCACGCGCCCACCGTGTGGACGCCCGGCTCGCTCAACAACGAGATCGGCCTGCCGCTCACGGCGCTCCGCGCGAGCGACGAGACCCGGCACCTGGTCCTGGAGATGGGCGCCCGCGGCATCGGACACATCCGCTACCTCACCGGACTCACCCCGCCGAGGATCGGACTCGTCCTCAACGTGGGCACCGCCCACATCGGAGAGTTCGGCGGCCGGGAGCAGATCGCCGTGGCGAAGGGAGAGCTCGTCGAGTCGCTGCCGTCCGCCGAGGAGGGCGGCATCGCGGTCCTCAACGCCGACGACCCGCTCGTCCGCGCGATGGCGAGCCGCACCAAGGCCCGCGTGACCCTGTTCGGCGAAGCGGACGAAGCGGCCGTACGGGCCGAGAACGTCCACCTCACAGAGAACGGACAGCCCTCTTTCAGGCTTCACACACCCACCGGGTGCAGTGACGTGACCTTGCGCCTGTACGGTGAGCACCACGTGTCGAACGCGCTCGCAGCGGCCGCCGTCGCGCACGAGCTGGGCATGCCTGTCGAAGAGATCGCCACCGCGCTCTCCGAGGCCGGCACCCTGTCGCGCTGGCGCATGGAGGTCACCGAGCGTCCGGACGGCGTGACGATCGTCAACGACGCCTACAACGCGAACCCCGAGTCCATGCGAGCCGCCCTGCGCGCGCTCGCGGCCATGGGCAGGGCCGCACAGGCCCGAGGGGCTCGTACGTGGGCGGTGCTCGGCAAGATGGCCGAGCTCGGTGACGCATCGCTCGTCGAGCACGACGCGGTCGGACGGCTCGCCGTCCGGCTCAACGTCAGCAAGCTCGTCGCGGTCGGGGACAGGGAAGCGTCCTGGCTGCAACTGGGCGCATATAACGAGGGTTCGTGGGGTGAGGAGTCGGTGCACGTGTCCGACGCGCAGGCGGCTGTCGACCTGTTGCGCAGTGAGCTGCGCCCGGGGGATGTCGTCCTTGTGAAGGCTTCGAGGTCGGTCGGTCTCGAAAAGGTCGCGCTGGCGCTCCTCGACACCGAGGGCGAGGTCACCGGCCGATGAGGCAGATCCTCTTCGCGGGGGCCATCGGGCTCTTCCTGACCCTGATCGGCACGCCGCTGCTGATCAAGCTCCTTGCGCGCAAGGGGTACGGGCAGTTCATCCGGGACGACGGCCCGCGCGGTCACGCCGGGAAGAAGGGCACGCCCACCATGGGCGGCATCTCCTTCATCCTGGCCACGCTCATCGCGTACGCGCTGGCCAAGGTCATCACCGGTGAGGACCCGACGTACTCGGGCGTCCTGGTGCTGTTCCTCATGGCGGGGATGGGCCTCGTCGGCTTCCTCGACGACTACATCAAGATCGTCAAGCAGCGTTCGCTCGGCCTGCGGGCCAAGGCGAAGATGGCCGGCCAGCTGATCGTCGGCATCGCCTTCGCCGTGCTCTCGCTGCAGTTCGCGGACCTGCGCGGGCTCACCCCGGCGTCCACGAAGCTCTCCTTCATCACGGACTTCGGCTGGGCCATCGGGCCGGTGCTCTTCGTGGTCTGGGCGCTCTTCATGATCCTGGCCATGTCCAACGGCGTGAACCTGACGGACGGTCTGGACGGCCTCGCCACCGGCGCCTCCGTGATGGTCTTCGGCGCGTACACCTTCATCGGGCTCTGGCAGTTCCAGGAGTCCTGTGCCAACGCGGTGACGCTGACGAACCCCAACGCCTGCTTCGAGGTCCGCGACCCGCTCGACCTCGCGGTCGTGGCCTCCGCGCTGATGGGCGCCTGCTTCGGCTTCCTCTGGTGGAACACCTCGCCCGCCAAGATCTTCATGGGTGACACCGGCTCGCTCGCCCTCGGCGGCGCCCTCGCCGGTCTCGCCATCTGCTCCCGTACGGAGCTCCTGCTGGCCCTGCTCGGCGGCCTGTTCGTCCTGATCACGATGTCCGTGGTCATCCAGGTCGGCTCGTTCAAGATGACCGGCAAGCGCGTCTTCCGGATGGCACCCCTCCAGCACCACTTCGAACTCAAGGGGTGGTCCGAGGTCCTGGTCGTCGTCCGGTTCTGGATCATCCAGGGCATGTGCGTGATCGTGGGCCTGGGCCTCTTCTACGCGGGATGGGCAGCGGACAAGTGACAGAACAGCTCGACTGGACCGGCAAGCACGTCACCGTCGCGGGGCTCGGGGTCTCCGGGATCCCGGCCGCCCGCGTCCTGCACGCCCGCGGCGCGCTCGTGACCGTCGTCAACGACGGCGACGACGAGCGCTCCCGGGCCCAGGCCGCCGCGCTGGAGGCGGAGGGCATCACCGTCCGCCTCGGCGACGGGGAGACCCTGCCGGCCGGTACCGAGCTGATCGTCACCACCCCCGGCTGGCGGCCCGACAAGCCCCTCTTCACGGCCGCCGCGGAGGCGGGCGTGGAGGTCTGGGGCGACGTCGAGCTGGCCTGGCGGCTCCGGGGCCCGGACGCCGCCCCCTGGCTCGCCGTCACCGGCACCAACGGCAAGACCACGACCGTGCGGATGCTCGCCTCGATCCTGGAGGCGGCCGGCCTGCGGACCGCCGCCGTCGGGAACATCGGCGTCTCGCTCCTCGACGCCGTCCTCGGCGAGGAGGAGTACGACGTCCTCGCCGTCGAGCTCTCCAGCTACCAGCTGCACTGGGCGCCGTCCGTCCGCGCCCACTCGGCCGCCGTGCTCAACCTGGCGCCCGACCACCTCGACTGGCACGGCTCCATGGAGGCGTACGCCGCCGACAAGGGCCGGATCTACGAGGGCAACCGGATCGCCTGCGTCTACAACGTCGCGGACAAGGCCACCGAGGACCTGGTGCGCGAGGCCGACGTCGAGGAGGGCTGCCGGGCCATCGGCTTCACCCTCGGCACCCCCGGCCCGTCCCAGCTGGGCGTCGTCGAGGGCATCCTCGTCGACCGGGCCTTCGTCGAGAACCGGCAGAAGAACGCCCAGGAGCTGGCCGAGGTCGCCGACGTCCAGCCCCCGGCCCCGCACAACATCGCCAACGCCCTCGCGGCCGCCGCCCTCGCGCGCGCCTTCGGCGTCGAGGCGAAGGCCGTACGGGACGGCCTCAAGGCCTTCCGGCCCGACCCGCACCGCATCGAACTGGTCGAGGAGGTCCGGGGAGTCACGTACGTCGACGACTCCAAGGCCACCAACACCCACGCCGCCGAGGCCTCGTTGGCCGCCTACGACCCGATCGTCTGGATCGCCGGCGGCCTCGCCAAGGGCGCGACCTTCGACGAGCTCGTCGAGAGGTCCGCGAAGCGCCTGCGCGGAGCCGTCCTGATCGGCGCCGACCGCGCCCTGATCCGCGAAGCCCTGGCGCGACACGCCCCGGAGGTCCCGGTGGTGGACCTCGACCGGACCGACACTGGGGCGATGTCCGAGGCGGTCCGCGAGGCGGCCCGGCTCGCCCGCCCGGGGGACACGGTCCTGCTCGCCCCGGCCTGCGCCTCGATGGACATGTTCACCAACTACAACAAGCGGGGCGAGGCCTTCGCGGACGCGGTCCGCGCCCTCGCCGCCACCGGGGACGCCTGACCCGACCAGCGGGAGGGTCCGGCCGGACCGGGCACGACTGGAGGGGACAGCGACCATGCCGAGCAAGATCGCCGGGACACGCCGGCCCTCCGCCGCACGCGGCGGAGGGCGGGCCCCCGCGACCCCGCGGCGGACGCGCGGAGGGGGCGTGCGGGGGATGTACGAGCGCCTCCGCAAGGCCTGGGACAGGCCCCTCACGGCGTATTACGTGATCATCGGCGCGGGGCTGCTCATCACCACGCTCGGCCTCGTGATGGTCTACTCCGCCTCGATGATCACGGCGCTCCGCTACGACCTGGTGCCCTCCTACTTCTTCCGGAAGCAGTTCATCGCCGCCCTCCTCGGCACCGGACTGCTCCTGGTCGCCTCCCGGATGCCGGTCAAGCTGCACCGGGCGCTCGCCTACCCGATCCTGGTCGGCGCGGTCTTCCTGATGGTCCTCGTGCAGATCCCGGGGATAGGGCACGCGGTCAACGGCAACCAGAACTGGATCTCCCTCGGCGGCCCCTTCCAGCTCCAGCCCAGCGAGTTCGGCAAGCTGGCGCTGATCCTGTGGGGGGCCGACCTGCTCGCCCGCAAGCACGACATGCGGCTGCTGACCCAGTGGAAGCACATGCTGGTGCCGCTGGTCCCGGGCGCGTTCATGCTGCTCGGACTGATCATGCTCGGCGGCGACATGGGCACCTCGATCATCCTGGCGGCCATCCTCTTCGGCCTGCTGTGGACGGCCGGCGCACCCACCCGGCTCTTCGTCGGGGTGCTCACGGTGGCCGGCGCGATCGGCGTGCTGCTCATCAAGACGAGCGCGAACCGGATGAAGCGCTTCGACTGCATCGGCGCGACCGACCCCGGTGGCGAGGGAGCCCCCTGTCTGCAGGCCGCGCACGGAATCTATGCTCTGGCCTCGGGCGGATGGTTCGGTTCCGGACTCGGTGCGAGCGTCGAGAAATGGGGCCAACTGCCCGAGGCGCACACCGACTTCATCTTCGCGGTCACCGGTGAGGAACTGGGTCTCGCGGGGACGCTGTCGGTACTCGCCCTGTTCGCGGCTCTAGGCTATGCGGGTATCCGCGTGGCCGGAGGCACGGAGGACCCCTTCGTGAGGTTCGCCGCGGGAGGTGTGACCACCTGGATCACGGCTCAGGCCGTGATCAACATCGGTGCGGTGCTCGGCCTGCTGCCGATCGCCGGTGTCCCGCTCCCGCTGTTCTCCTACGGAGGGTCGGCCCTGCTGCCGACCATGTTCGCCGTCGGGCTCCTCATCGCCTTCGCGCGACAGGAACCCGCCGCGAAAGCGGCCCTGGCCATGCGCCGCCCCGGCTGGGGCAAGCGGGCCGGGAAGAGATGGAAGTCGATGCGACGGCGCGTCAAGAAGCGCCCGTCCGGAGAGCGGTGAATTTCGGTGCATGTCGTACTCGCCGGTGGGGGGACCGCCGGCCACATCGAGCCCGCGCTCGCCCTCGCGGACGCCCTGCGCAGGCAGGACCCCAGTGTGGGGATCACGGCGCTCGGCACGGAGAAGGGTCTGGAGACCCGGCTCGTGCCCGAGCGGGGCTACGAGTTGGCGCTCATCCCCGCCGTACCGCTGCCCCGCAAGCCCACCCCCGAGCTGATCACCGTCCCCGGGCGGCTGCGCGGCACGATCAAGGCGGCCGAGCAGGTCCTGGAGCGCACCAAGGCGGACTGCGTGGTCGGCTTCGGCGGCTACGTGGCCCTGCCCGGCTATCTCGCGGCCAAGCGCCTCGGGGTGCCCATCGTGGTCCACGAGGCCAACGCGCGCCCCGGCCTGGCCAACAAGATCGGCTCGCGCTACGCGGCCGGGGTCGCCGTCGCCACCCCGGACAGCAAGCTCCGCAACGCCCGTTACATCGGCATCCCGCTGCGGTACACCATCGCGACCCTCGACCGGGCGCGGGTGCGGCCCGAGGCGCGCGCCGCCTTCGGCCTGGACCCGAACCTGCCGACCCTGCTCGTCTCGGGCGGCTCCCAGGGCGCCCGGCGGCTCAACGAGGTGATCCAGCAGATCGCCCCGGTGCTCCAGCGCTCCGGCATCCAGATCCTGCACGCGGTCGGCCCGAAGAACGAGATGCCGCGTGTCGACAACATGCCCGGTATGCCGCCGTACGTGCCGGTACCGTACGTGGACCGGATGGATCTCGCGTACGCCGCGGCCGACATGATGCTGTGCCGCGCGGGCGCCATGACCGTCGCCGAGCTCTCCGCCGTCGGGCTGCCCGCCGCGTACGTCCCGCTGCCCATCGGCAACGGTGAACAGCGGCTCAACGCCCAGCCGGTGGTGAAGGCCGGCGGCGGACTCCTCGTCGACGACGCGGAGCTGACGCCGCAGTGGGTGCAGGGCAACGTCCTGCCCGTACTGGCCGATCCGCACCGGTTGTACGAGATGTCCCGCGCCGCCGCCGAGTTCGGCCGCCGGGACGCCGACGACCTGCTCGTCGGCATGGTGTACGAGGCGATCGCCGCCCGCCGGCAGGCGTAGCGGCCCGAAGGAGGCACCGGGTGGCAGCCGGACCGACGACCGCGGAGGAACGCGGCACCAGAAGGCCGAAGGGGTCGTCGGGGCGGCCGTCCGGCACCGACGCCCGGAACCGTCGGTTCCGGGTGCCGGGCCGGGTGCTCCTCGTGGCGCTCGGCCTCGTCGCGCTCGTCGCGGGCGGGGTCTGGGCGCTCTACGGCTCGACCTGGTTCCGTGTGGAACGTGTGAAGACTTCCGGCACCCGGGTCCTGACGCCGGCCGAGGTCGAGGCCGTCGCCGCCGTGCCCATGGGCGCCCCGCTCGTCACCGTCGACACCGACGCGATCGAGGCCCGGCTCCGGCGGAGTCTGCCGCGGATCGAGTCGATCGACGTCGTGCGGTCATGGCCGCACGGAATCGGGCTGAAAGTGACGGAACGGAAGCCCGTCCTCCTGGTCGAAAAGGGCGGAAAGTTTACCGAAGTGGACGCGACGGGGCTGCGGTTCGCCACCGTCGACACCGCGCCCCGCGGCGTCCCCCTGCTCGTCCTCGACAGCGCCTCCTCGCCGAGCCTCCGCCGCTTCGGCGCGGACCGGCTGCTGCGGGAGGCGGTGCGCGTCAGGGGTGAACTCCCGGCGGAAATCGCCCGGGACACTCGTGTCGTGCGCATCACCTCGTACGACTCCGTCACTCTGGAGCTGACCCGGGGCCGAACGGTCTTCTGGGGCAGTGGTGAGCACGGTCCGGTCAAGGCCAGGGTGCTGACCGCCCTCATGAAGGCCACCCCCAAAGCGGGGCACTTCGACGTAAGTGCCCCCACGGCCCCCGCCTCGTCCGGAAGTTGACGGGCATCTCCGCTGGCCAGCACCCTGGTTGGCCAGCGCTACGGGTGATCACATAGGGTGAAAAGAAAAACGGGAGGTTCGGCGTGTTCGTTGAACGTGCGCCACTTGTCGACTTAGTGTCCTGTCCGGAAGAGTCCAGCGAACAGAGACACTGGTAACCCTAAACTTCAACGTTAGGGTTCGGGTCGGCGTTTCGGACCGTCCCAATCGGCATCCGTCGGAGCGGCGCGACCAACCGCGCAGCGACGACACGTAACTCGAGGCGAGAGGCCTTCGACGTGGCAGCACCGCAGAACTACCTCGCAGTCATCAAGGTCATCGGTGTCGGCGGCGGTGGTGTCAATGCCATCAACCGAATGATCGAGGTCGGTCTCAAGGGCGTCGAGTTCATCGCGATCAACACCGACGCGCAAGCGCTGTTGATGAGCGACGCCGACGTCAAGCTCGACGTCGGCCGTGAACTCACCCGCGGCCTCGGGGCCGGGGCCAACCCGGCCGTCGGTCGCAAGGCGGCAGAGGACCACCGTGAGGAGATCGAGGAGGTCCTCAAGGGGGCCGACATGGTCTTCGTCACCGCCGGCGAAGGCGGCGGCACCGGCACCGGCGGCGCACCCGTCGTCGCCAACATCGCGCGCTCGCTCGGCGCCCTGACGATCGGTGTGGTCACCAGGCCGTTCACCTTCGAGGGCCGGCGCCGCGCCAACCAGGCGGAGGACGGCATCGCCGAGCTCCGCGAAGAGGTCGACACCCTCATCGTCATCCCGAACGACCGGCTGCTGTCGATCTCGGACCGCCAGGTCTCCGTGCTCGACGCCTTCAAGTCGGCCGACCAGGTCCTCCTGAGCGGTGTCCAGGGCATCACCGACCTCATCACCACCCCGGGTCTGATCAACCTCGACTTCGCCGACGTCAAGTCGGTCATGTCCGAGGCCGGTTCGGCGCTCATGGGCATCGGCTCCGCCCGCGGCGACGACCGCGCGGTCGCGGCGGCCGAGATGGCGATCTCCTCGCCGCTCCTGGAGGCCTCGATCGACGGCGCCCGCGGCGTGCTGCTCTCCATCTCCGGCGGCAGCGACCTCGGTCTCTTCGAGATCAACGAGGCCGCGCAGCTGGTCAGCGAGGCGGCCCACCCCGAGGCCAACATCATCTTCGGCGCCGTCATCGACGACGCCCTCGGCGACGAGGTCCGCGTCACCGTCATCGCGGCCGGCTTCGACGGCGGCCAGCCGCCGGCCCGCCGGGACAACATCATCGGCTCGGTCTCGGCCAAGCGCGAGGAGCCCGCCCCGGCGCCCCGCGTCACCGAGAGCCCCCGCCCGCACGGCGGCCTCGGCACCGTCGCCCCGCGCGAGGAGCCGGTGTCCGTCCCGGTCGAGCCCGCCCCGGCCGTCAACGAGGCCCCGCTGACGCCCGCTCCGCCGGTCGTCCCGCCGGCCCGTCCGTACGCGGACAGCCAGGCCGAGGAGCTGGACGTCCCGGACTTCCTGAAGTGATAGGACAGCGCTTCGACGCGAACGGCGCGCACTTCGCCTTCACCGACCGGTGGGGCGGGGTGAGCGCCGTTCCGTACGAGGAGCTCAACCTCGGCGGAGCGGTCGGGGACGACCCCGCGGCCGTCCTCGCCAACCGGGCGGCGGCCGCCGGAGCCCTCGGGCTCGACCCGGCCCGGGTGGTCTGGATGAACCAGGTCCACGGAGCCGGTGTCGCCGAGGTCGACGCACCGTGGGGGGACGGGGAGATCCCGTCCGTCGACGCGGTCGTCACCGCCCGGCCCGGACTCGCCCTCGCCGTCCTCACCGCGGACTGCGTCCCCGTCCTCCTCGCCGACCCCGTCGCCGGAGTCGTCTCGGCCGCCCACGCGGGACGGCCCGGCATGGTCGCCGGTGTCGTCCCCGCCGCCGTCGGGGCGATGGTGAGGCTCGGCGCCGACCCCGCCCGGATCACCGCCCGCACCGGACCCGCCGTCTGCGGCCGGTGCTACGAGGTGCCGGAGGCGATGCGCGCCGAGGTCGCGGCCGTCGAACCGGCCGCCCACGCCGAGACCTCCTGGGGCACCCCCGCCGTCGACGTCGCCGCCGGAGTGCGCGCGCAGTTGGAGCGGCTCGGGGTCCGGGACGTCGCGGACGCCGGGGTCTGCACCCTGGAGTCGCGCGACCACTACTCGTACCGCCGCGACCGCACCACGGGGCGACTCGCGGGATATGTCTGGTTGGCAGGGAAGAGCTGATGACGGACCGGAAGTCGGAACTCGCCGCGAACCTGGACCGGGTGGAGGAGCGCATCGCCGCCGCGTGCGCCGCCGCCGGGCGCGAGCGCGACGAGGTGACCCTGATCGTGGTCACCAAGACCTACCCCGTGAGCGACGTCAGGCTCCTGCACGAGCTCGGGGTGCGGCACGTCGCCGAGAACCGGGACCAGGACGCCGCCCCCAAGGCCGCGGCCTGTGCCGACCTCGATCTGACCTGGCACTTCGTGGGCCAGTTGCAGACCAACAAGGTCAGATCCGTGGTGGGTTATGCCGATGTGGTGCAGTCCGTCGACCGGTCGAAGCTCGTTTCCGCCCTGTCCGCGGCCGCGGAGAAGGAGGGCCGCGAGCTCGGCTGTCTGATCCAGGTCGCGCTCGACGCCGAGTCGGGCGCGCGGGGCGACCGCGGCGGCGTGGCGCCGGACGGGATCGAGGAGTTGGCCGCGGCCGTGGACGCCGCGCCCGGACTGCGGCTCGACGGACTGATGACCGTCGCCCCGCTGGCCGGGGAGTACGCGGGACGGCAACGCGCCGCCTTCGACCGGCTGATGGATTTGTCGACTGCCCTGCGCGCGACCCGTCCTGCTGCGAACATGGTGTCGGCAGGGATGAGTGCGGACCTCGAGGAGGCCGTCGCAGCCGGGGCGACACACGTACGCGTCGGTACGGCGGTACTCGGTGTGCGCCCGAAGCTCGGGTAACGTCGCGAAGCAAGTCGGACCACAGCAGAAAATATGGTCATTCCGCAGAACGGCGGGGTGGCCCGTGGATCGCCGGCACTTGGTGACAAGGCCGATCCACCACAGAGCGGAGGACTCAGAGCATGGCCGGCGCGATGCGCAAGATGGCGGTCTACCTCGGCCTCGTGGAGGACGATGGGTACGACGGCCGGGGCTTCGACCCCGACGACGACTTCGAACCCGAGCTGGAGCCGGAACCCGAGCGCGAGCGGCGCCACACCCCCCCGCGGCAGGTGGAGCGCGAGGAGCCGGTACGCGTGCCGCAGCCCCCGGCCCCCCGGGAGCCGATCGCTCATTCTGTCCCGGTACTCGCCGAAAGCGGACGTCCGGCCCGAATTGCCCCCGTGGCATCCATCACACCCGAACGCCCGAGCCTGGAGAAGAACGCACCGGTGATCATGCCCAAGGTCGTGTCCGAGCGGGAGCCGTACCGCATCACCACGCTGCACCCGCGGACCTACAACGAGGCCCGTACCATCGGGGAACACTTCCGTGAGGGCACCCCGGTGATCATGAACCTCACGGAGATGGACGACACGGACGCGAAGCGACTTGTCGACTTTGCCGCCGGACTCGTCTTCGGGCTCCATGGCAGCATTGAGCGCGTGACGCAGAAGGTGTTCCTGTTGTCGCCTGCTAACGTCGATGTCACGGCGGAGGACAAGGCCCGGATCGCAGAGGGCGGATTCTTCAACCAGAGCTGAGAACACGAGAACCGGACGGACCGGTCGCGAGGCGGCCGGACGAGCGAGAGCACGAAAACCAGGGGAGAGGGAAACGCGGGATGGGCGTCGCACTACAGGTGGTCTACATCGTGCTGATGTGCTTCCTCGTCCTCCTGATCGTCCGGCTTGTCATGGACTACGTCTTCCAGTTCGCCCGTTCATGGCAACCCGGTAAGGCGATGGTGGTCGTCCTTGAGGCCACCTACACTGTCACCGATCCACCGCTCAAGCTTCTGCGGCGACTCATCCCGCCGCTGCGTCTCGGGGGCGTGGCACTCGACCTGTCCTTCTTCGTTCTGATGATCATCGTCTACATCCTGATCTCCATCGTGAGCAGCTTCGCGAGGTGATGGTGGAGGGACAAGTGGACGATACGGTCTTGCCGACTGCCGACGACTACGTAGAGGTGAAGAAGAGATGCCGCTGACCCCCGAGGACGTGCGGAACAAGCAGTTCACGACCGTCCGCCTCCGAGAAGGCTATGACGAGGACGAGGTCGATGCCTTCCTCGACGAGGTCGAAGCCGAACTGACCCGCCTGCTCCGCGAGAACGAGGACCTGCGCGCCAAGCTGGCCGCCGCGACGCGTGCCGCCGCGCAGAACCAGCAGCAGGGCATGCGCAAGCCCCCGGAGCCGCAGGATCGTCCCGTCGGTCCCGGCGCGCCCGTGCCCGCCGCCATATCCGGACCGCCGGCCCAGCAGCAGCAGCCGCAGATGGGTCCGCCGCAGCTGCCGTCCGGTGCCCCCGCGCTTCCCCCCGGCCCCATGCAGGGCGGCCCCATGCAGGGCGGGCCCATGGGCCCCGGCCCGATGCAGGGCGGCCCCATGCAGGGCGGTCCGATGGGTCCCGGCCCGATGCAGGGCGGCCCCATGGGTCACCCGCAGCAGCAGATGCAGCCGCAGATGCAGCAGCAGCCGCAGCAGGGCCCCGGTGGCGACAGTGCCGCGCGTGTCCTCTCGCTCGCCCAGCAGACCGCCGACCAGGCGATCGCCGAGGCGCGCTCCGAGGCCAACAAGATCGTCGGCGAGGCGCGCTCCCGCGCCGAGGGCCTGGAGCGGGACGCCCGCGCCAAGGCGGACGCTCTTGAGCGGGACGCGCAGGAGAAGCACCGCGTCGCGATGGGCTCCCTGGAGTCCGCCCGCGCCACGCTGGAGCGCAAGGTCGAGGACCTGCGCGGCTTCGAGCGCGAGTACCGCACGCGTCTGAAGTCCTACCTGGAGTCCCAGCTGCGTCAGCTGGAGACCCAGGCGGACGACTCGCTGGCTCCGCCGCGCACCCCGGCCGCGGCCTCGCTGCCGCCGGCCCCGTCGATGGCCTCGGCCGGCGCCGGCGCGCCGTCCTACGGCAACGGCGCGATGGGTGGTGCCCCGTCCATGGGCGGTGCCCCGTCCTACGGCGGCCAGCAGCAGATGTCCCCGGCGATGACCCAGCCGATGGCTCCGGTCCGGCCGCAGGCGCCGCAGCCGATGCAGCAGGCGCCGGCGCCGATGCGGGGCTTCCTGATCGACGAGGACGACAACTGACGCGGCGGGTCTACGCGTGCTGAGCGCGTAGCCGTCGGCAGTCTTGAAGGGCCGGTTCCCCTCACGGGAACCGGCCCTTCGGCGTCTCCACCCGCGCCCCTGCCCGCGTGGGCCTCCGCCCGGGTCCGTGTCGGCCCGCGCCCCTGCTGGGCGTTCGCCCGCGCCCGTGTGGGCTTGCGCCCGCGCCCGTGTGGGCAATCGTCCCGCTGGGGCGGGACGGGTGGGCACACGGGACGGCGCGCTTCAGCGGCGCCTCCGCGTTCTGTGCCTGGACCAGCACCACCAGGGCGCCGTCACCATGGGTGCGGGTCAGGGCGCGGAAGCCTGGGCCCGGCACGGGGCGCCGTTCCGTTGTGCCCACCCGTTCCGCCCTGCGGAACGATTGCCCACAACGGGGGTGGGCACCGCCCCGGCGGAACGATGGCCCGCAACGGGGGACGTGGGCCCGCCAATGGCCTCGGTGCCGCCCGCGACGGCCGAAGGGCCCGGCACCGGGTGGTGGCGGGCCCTTCGGGGTGGGGGTTACGCCTTGCGGAGGCGGAAGGTGAGGGGGAGGGTCTCGTCCTCGAACGGCGTGCCGTACGTGTCGTCGGCCCCGCCCTCCGCGTAGTCCGTCGCCAGCACCTCGTCCGCGATCAGCTCCGCGTGCGCCGTCAGCGCGTCCGTCGTCTCCGGGGACGTGGACGTCCACCGCAGCGCGATCCGGTCCGCCACGTCCAGGCCGCTGTTCTTGCGGGCCTCCTGGATCAGGCGGATCGCGTCACGGGCCAGGCCCGCGCGCCGGAGCTCCGGGGTGATCTCCAGGTCCAGGGCGACCGTCGCGCCCGCGTCGGAGGCGACCGACCAGCCCTCACGGGGGGTCTCCGTGATGATGATCTCCTCCGGGGTGACGGTGATCTCCTCGCCGTTCACCGAGAGGGTCGCCTCGCCCGAGCGGAGGGCCAGGGAGAGGGCCGCCGCGTCGGCCGCGGCCACCGCCTTCGCCACGTCCTGGACTCCCTTGCCGAAGCGCTTGCCGAGCGCGCGGAAGTTCGCCTTGGCGGTGGTGTCGACGAGCGAACCGCCCACCTCCGACAGGGAGGCCAGGGAGGAGACGTTGAGCTCCTCCGTGATCTGCGCCCGGAGCTCCGGCGACAGCGCCGTGAAGCCCGTCGCCGCGACCAGCGCGCGGGAGAGCGGCTGACGGGTCTTCACGCCCGACTCGGCCCGCGTCGCCCGGCCCAGCTCGACCAGGCGGCGCACCAGGAGCATCTGCTCGGAGAGGGCGCCGTCGATCAGCGAGGCGTCCGCCTCCGGCCAGGTGGAGAGGTGGACGGACTCCGGGGCGTCCGGCGTCACGGGCACCACCAGGTCCTGCCAGACCCGCTCGGTGATGAACGGGGTCAGCGGGGCCATCAGGCGGGTGACCGTCTCGACGACGTCGTGGAGGGTGCGGAGCGCGGAGGCGTCGCCCTGCCAGAAGCGGCGGCGCGAGCGGCGCACGTACCAGTTGGACAGGTCGTCGACGAAGGCGGAGACGAGCTTGCCGGTGCGCTGGGTGTCGTACGCCTCCATCGCCTCGGTCGTCTCGGCGACCAGGGTGTTCAGCTCGGACAGCAGCCAGCGGTCGAGGACCGTGCGGTCGGCCGGAGCCGGGTCCGCCGCTGAGGGCGCCCAGCCGGACGTACGGGCGTACAGCGCCTGGAAGGCCACCGTGTTCCAGTACGTGAGGAGGGTCTTGCGCACGACCTCCTGGATGGTGCCGTGGCCCACGCGGCGCGCCGCCCACGGGGAGCCGCCGGCCGCCATGAACCAGCGGACGGCGTCGGCGCCGTGCTGGTCCATCAGCGGGATGGGCTGGAGGATGTTGCCCAGGTGCTTGGACATCTTGCGGCCGTCCTCGGCGAGGATGTGGCCCAGGCAGACCACGTTCTCGTAGGACGACTTGTCGAAGACGAGGGTGCCGACGGCCATCAGCGTGTAGAACCAGCCGCGGGTCTGGTCGATGGCCTCGCTGATGAACTGCGCCGGGTAGCGGGACTCGAACAGTTCCTTGTTCTGGTACGGGTAGCCGTACTGCGCGAACGGCATCGAACCCGAGTCGTACCAGGCGTCGATGACCTCCGGCACGCGCGTGGCGGTCTTCGCGCAGGTGGGGCACGGGAAGGTGACCGCGTCGATGAACGGGCGGTGCGGGTCCAGCTCCGACTGGTCGGTGCCGGTGAGCTCGGTGAGCTCCGCGCGTGAGCCCACGCAGGTCAGGTGGTCGTCCTCGCAGCGCCAGATCGGCAGCGGGGTGCCCCAGTAGCGGTTCCGGGAGAGCGCCCAGTCGACGTTGTTCGTCAGCCAGTCGCCGAAGCGGCCGTGCTTGACCGACTCCGGGAACCAGTTGGTCCGCTCGTTCTCCGCCAGCATGCGGTCCTTGACCGCGGTCGTACGGATGTACCAGGACGGCTGCGCGTAGTAGAGCAGGGCCGTGTGGCAGCGCCAGCAGTGCGGGTAGCTGTGCTCGTACGCGATGTGCCGGAAGAGCAGGCCGCGCGCGTCCAGGTCGGCGGTGAGCGCCTCGTCGGCCTTCTTGAAGAAGACGCCGCCGACCAGCGGCACGTCCTCCTCGAAGGTGCCGTCGGGGCGGACCGGGTTCACGACCGGCAGGCCGTACGCCTTGCAGACCTTGAGGTCGTCCTCGCCGAAGGCGGGGGACTGGTGGACCAGACCGGTGCCGTCCTCGGTCGTGACGTACTCGGCGTTGACGACGTAGTGCGCCTCGGCGGGGAAGTCGATCAGCTCGAAGGGGCGCTGGTACGTCCAGCGCTCCATCTCCGCGCCCGTGAAGGACTCGCCCGTGGTGACCCAGCCCTCGCCGAGCGCCTTCTCGACCAGCGGCTGGGCGACGACGACGCGCTCGTCGCCGTCGGTGGCGACCACGTAGGTCACCTCGGGGTGGGCGGCGACCGCGGTGTTGGACACCAGGGTCCAGGGGGTCGTCGTCCAGACGAGGAGCGCCGCCTTGCCCGCGAGCGGGCCGGAGGTGAGCGGGAAGCGCACGTACACGGAGGGGTCGACGACCGTCTCGTAGCCCTGCGCCAGCTCGTGGTCGGAGAGGCCGGTGCCGCAGCGGGGGCACCAGGGGGCGACGCGGTGGTCCTGGACCAGGAGGTCCTTTTCGAAGATCTGCTTCAGGGACCACCAGACCGACTCGATGTACGAGGGGTCCATGGTCCGGTACGCGTCGTCGAGGTCGACCCAGTAGCCCATGCGGGTCGTGAGCTCGGCGAAGGCGTCGGTGTGCCGGGTCACGGACTCGCGGCACTTCTCGTTGAACTCGGCGATGCCGTACGCCTCGATGTCCTTCTTGCCGGAGAAGCCGAGCTCCTTCTCGACGGCGAGCTCGACCGGCAGGCCGTGGCAGTCCCAGCCGGCCTTGCGGGCGACGTGGTAGCCGCGCATGGTCCGGAAGCGGGGGAACACGTCCTTGAAGACGCGGGCCTCGATGTGGTGGGCGCCCGGCATGCCGTTGGCGGTCGGCGGGCCCTCGTAGAACACCCACTCGGGGCGTCCCTCGGACTGCTCCAGGGTCTTGGCGAAGACCTTGTTGTCGCGCCAGAAGTCGAGCACGGCGTGCTCGAGCGCGGACAGGTCTACCTGGGCGGGTACCTGGCGGTACTGCGAAGACATCGATCTTCCTCCGGCGGATGTGCCTCGTTCCGTCCGGAGGGACGAGAGCACTGCTCCCGCGGTACCACCCTCCTTGGCCCCGGGCACGGACGCCCTGAGCCCCCTCATTGGGGTCGCGACGCCGGTTCTACTCGCCGTGCTCCCGCACGGCTTTCTTCCGACGGCTCCGGGGTGATGCTTCACATCGGGCTCGCCCCCGGGCTCTCACCGTCCCCGGGTCGCTCATGGCTGCTTGCGACGCTACTCGTCCCCATCCAAGCCTTTCGCTCCCGCCAGTGTACGGGCCGCCGGAGGCGGCGGCCGACCGGTTTTCGCGTGACCCGAATGGCCACACCGGCCGCGCCCGACTTCCCGTGCGGCCATGTGGGGGAGCGGCGGGACGGATAACCGGGCGGGGAGCTGGGCACAACGGAGGCAGGCCCGCCCCGCGGGGAGCGGGGGCGGGTGGGAACGGCGGCGTGCCCCGTTGCCGCGGGCCTTGGGCCGATTTATCGTCCCAGCACGATTCGCGAGCAAGATCACAAAATGTGAAGGGGCCGCGACATGGTGGCGAAGAAGACCGCCGCGAAGAAGCCCTCGGTCGCCGGTTCCGCCGGTCCGGACGAGGGCGCCAAGGACGTGTCCGGCACGAAGTCGACGGTCGACGGCAAGCCGGTCGCGGTCGCCGGGAAGACCGCCGCGAGGAAGACCGCCGGGAAGAAGGCGGCCGCGAGGAAGGCGCCCGCCGCGAAGAAGGCGGCCGCCGGGAAGGCCGCGGTCCGCAGGGCGGACGCCGAGGACGCGACGGAGACCGCCGCGGCCTCACCCCCGCAGACGCCGGCCAAGAAGGCCGTGGCGAAGAAGGCGGCCGCCAGGAAGGCGCCCGCCGCGAAGAAGCAGACAGGAGCCAGGACGGTGGCAGCGAAGAAGACCGCGGGTGGCGTCACGACCGTCGGGGACGAGGCGGCGGTGCCCCCCGCGCGCGCCGGTGAGCTCGCGGTGCGTCCAGGCGAGGACCCGTGGACGCCGGAGGAGGTCGCCGAGGCCCGCAGCGGCCTCCAGGCGGAGGTGCTGCGGCTGCGCAGCGAGCTCGTCCACTCCCAGGAGGAGCTGACGGGTCTCATGCGGGACTCCGGCGACGGCGCCGGGGACGACCAGGCCGACACCGGCTCCAAGAACATCACGCGCGAGCACGAGCTGGCCCTCGCGGCGAACGCCCAGGAGATGCTGGAGCAGAGCGAGCACGCCCTGGAGCGGCTCGACGCGGGCACGTACGGCCTCTGCGAGGTCTGTGGCAAGCCGATCGGCAAGGCGCGGATGCAGGCCTTCCCCCGGGCCACGCTCTGCGTCGAGGACAAACAGCGACAGGAGCGGCGCGGCTGACGATCTCGGCTGCCGGTCCCGTACACCTGTGTCGTACCCTCGGTGCACGGTCAGGCATCGAGGTCGAGGGACTCACTCACGTGGCAGAGGTGGAGCGCATCATCGGTACGCCGGATTCAGCAGGGGCCGACGAGACGGCCGCCCCCGACGACGGTGCGGCCACCCCCGACGGCGCGGCCGCTCCCGAGGAGCGGCCCAGGGGCAGGCGCCGGATCGTCGCCCTCTTCGTCGTGGCCGTGCTCGCCTACCTGCTCGACCTCGGCAGCAAGATGCTCGTGGTCGCCAAGCTGGAGGGCCACGAGCCGATCGAGCTGGTCGGCGACCTGCTGCGGCTCGACGCCATCCGGAACCCGGGCGCCGCGTTCGGCATGGGCGAGGCCTTCACGATCATCTTCACCTGCATCGCGGCCGCCGTGATCGTCGTGATCATCCGGCTGGCCCGGAAGCTCTACAGCCTGCCCTGGGCGATCGCGCTCGGTCTGCTGCTCGGCGGCGCGCTGGGCAACCTCACGGACCGGATCTTCCGGGCCCCGGGCGTCTTCGAGGGCGCGGTCGTGGACTTCATCGCCCCCGCGCACTTCGCCGTCTTCAACCTCGCCGACTCGGCGATCGTCTGCGGCGGCATCCTGATCGTCATCCTGTCGTTCCGGGGCCTGGACCCCGACGGCACCGTCCACAAGGACTGAGCACGCAGGACCGAGCACTCCCGGCACAAGGCATACTCGACGGGTGAGCACGAGTCCCGAGATCCGCACCCTGCCCGTTCCCGATGGCCTGGAGGGCGAGCGCGTCGACGCCGCCATCGCCCGTATGTTCGGGTTCTCCCGTACGAAGGCGGCCGAGCTGGCCGCCGCCGGGAAGGTCCAGGTCGACGGCTCCGTCGTCGGCAAGTCCGAGCGGGTCAGCGGCGGCGCGTGGCTCGAGGTCGAGATGCCGGGGGCGCCCGCGCCCGTGCAGATCGTCGCGGAGCCCGTCGAGGGCATGGAGATCGTCCACGACGACGACGACATCGTCGTGATCATGAAGCCGATCGGCGTCGCCGCGCACCCCAGCCCCGGCTGGACCGGCACCACGGTCATCGGCGGTCTCGCCGCCGCCGGGTACCGCATCTCCACCTCCGGCGCCGCCGAGCGCCAGGGCATCGTGCACCGCCTCGACGTCGGCACCTCCGGTCTGATGGTGGTCGCCAAGTCCGAGTACGCGTACACCTCGCTGAAGCGCCAGTTCAAGGAGCGCACGGTCGACAAGCGCTACCACGCGCTGGTCCAGGGCCACCCGGACCCGATGAGCGGCACCATCGACGCGCCGATCGGCCGGCACCCGAACCACGACTACAAGTGGGCGGTCACCGCCGAGGGCAAGCCCTCCGTCACGCACTACGACCTGATCGAGGCGTACCGGTCGGCCTCCCTGCTCGACATCAAGCTGGAGACGGGCCGCACGCACCAGATCCGGGTGCACATGTCCGCCCACCGCCACCCCTGCGTCGGCGACCTCACCTACGGCGCCGACCCGACGCTCGCCAAGCGCCTCGGCCTGACCCGGCAGTGGCTGCACGCCGTCCGCCTCGGCTTCGAGCACCCGGGCGACGGGTCCTGGGTGGAGTTCGCCAGCACCTACCCCGAGGACCTGCAGAAGGCCCTCGACCGGATCGCCTCGGAGAGCCAGTGAGCGACACGTACAGCGTCCGCGAGGCCGTCGCCGAGGGGGACCGGGAGGCGTGCTTCGCGGTGCGCCGCGAGGTCTTCGTCGAGGAGCAGGGCGTTCCGCAGGAGCTGGAGTACGACCCGTACGACGCGACCGCCGTGCACGTGCTCGCGGTCCGCGCGGACGGGGAGCCGCTGGGCACCGGACGCCTGCTGCACGGGGCGGACGCGCTCGGCAGGACCGGCGGGGACGCCTCCGTGGGCTCGCTCGGCCGGCTGGCGGTCGCCAAGGCGGCGCGCGGTCTCGGGATCGGCGCGGCGCTCGTGCGCGGCATCGAGGGCGCGGCCCGGGAGCGCGGTCTGAGCGCCGTCGACCTGCACGCGCAGACCCACGCGCTGGGCTTCTACGAGCGGCTGGGGTACGTGGCGTACGGCCCCGAGTTCCCGGACGCGGGGATGCCGCACCGGGCCATGAGGCGCACGCTCTAAAGCCTCCAGCGGGGGCGATTGCCTCCAAAACGGACGTACGTGACAGGGTGGGGCCGTGGATCAATTGGCCCTGCTCTTCCTGCTGCTCCTCGGCGCCCTGCTCACCGTGCCGCTCGGCGACCGGCTGGGACTGCCCGCGCCCGTCCTGATGACCCTCATCGGGATCGCGCTGGCCTTCCTGCCCTTCGTGCCGAACGTCGACATCCCACCGGAGTTCATCCTCCCGCTGGTGCTGCCGCCGCTGCTGTACGCCTCCGTGCAGCGCACCTCCTGGCGGCAGTTCGCGGCCAACCGGCGGCCCATCTTCCTGCTCGCGGTCGCCCTGGTCTTCGTCACCACCGCCGCCGTCGGCGCCGTCGCGCACTCGCTCGTGCCGGGCCTTCCGCTGGCCGCCGCGCTCGCGCTCGGCGCCCTGGTCGCGCCGCCGGACCCGGTCGCCGCGACCGCCGTGGCCGGCTCGCTCGGCCTGCCCCGCCGGCTCGTGTCGATTCTGGAGGGCGAGGGGCTCTTCAACGACGTCACGGCCATCGTGCTCTACCACGTGGCGATCGCCGCCGTCGTCAGCGGCTCCTTCTCCTGGCCCGAGGCGCTCGGCGAGTTCGTGCTGTCCGCCGTGGTCGCCGTGGCCATCGGTCTGGCGCTCGGCTGGCTCTCCCACAAGCTCATCGGGCTCCTCGGCGACGTCACCCTGCAGACCGGCCTCACGCTCCTCGTCCCCTTCGTGAGCTATGTCCTCGCCGAGGAGCTGCACGGCTCCGGCGTCCTCGCCGTCCTGGTCACCGCGCTGTTCCTGGCCGAGCACGCGTCCGACGCCGACGACGTCATGGGCCGGCTCGCCGGGCAGACCTTCTGGCAGATCGTCGACACCCTCGTCACCGGCATCGCCTTCGGCCTCATCGGGCTGGAGCTCATCCACGTCTTCGGCGTGGCCGAGGGACGCGGCTGGCAGATGCTCGGCTGGGGCGCCGCCGTCGTCGGCGTGGTCGTCGGCGTGCGGCTCCTCTGGCTGCTCCCCGCCACCTGGCTGGCGAAGCGGCTGCACACGCTCCGGGACGTCGACGAGGAGATCCCGATGAGCTGGCGGGAGACGGTCGTCATGTGGTGGGCGGGGATGCGGGGGGTGGCCTCGGTCGCGCTGGCGCTCGCCATCCCGCTCCGCACCGACGACGGCGCGCCCTTCCCCGGCCGCGACGAGATCGTCTTCATCGCCTTCTGCGTGATCATCGCCACCCTCGTCTTCCAGGGACTCACCCTGCCCTGGCTGGTCAAGCGGCTCGGGGTGCGGGCCGACGCCGACGCCGAGCGGGCCCTGGAGCGGGAGCTCGCGATCCGGGCCGCGAAGGCGGCCAAGCGCAGACTGAAGGAGATCGAGGAGGTGGAGGAGCTGCCCGAGGAGGTCCAGGAGCGGCTGCTGCGCGGGGCGTACGACATCGGGGCGCGGATCAGCCCCGACATGGTGGACGACGAACGGCGGGCCGCCTTCGTGGAGCGGACCAAGCGGTTCAAGGCGGTGCAGCGGATCCAGCGGGAGCTGATGTCGGCCGCCCGGCACGAGGTCCTCGCGGCGCGCAGCGAACCGGGCGCCGACCCCGAGGTGGTGGACCGGGTGCTGCGCCAGCTGGACGTGCGCAGCCTGCGCTGACGGCCGGGCGCCCGCCGCCGGGTGGCAGGATGGGACGCATGGACATCATGCTCTTCCACTCGGCCTACGGGCTGACCCCTTCCGTCGAGGCCGCCGCCGAGCGGCTCCGGGCCGCCGGGCACCAGGTCTGGACTCCGGACCTCTACGAGGGCCGGACGGTCGGGACCGTCGAGGAGGGCGTGGTGCTGCGGGACGAGATCGGGAAGGACGAGCTGCTGAAGCGGGCGGTCCTGGCCGCCGCGCCCTACTCGGAGCGGGGCCTTGTCTACATGGGTCTCTCCCTCGGTGCCTCGATCGCGCAGACCCTGGCGCTCGGGGACGAGAAGGCGCGCGGGCTGCTGCTGCTCCACGGCACCTCGGACATCGCGGAGTCCGCCTCGGTGGACGAGCTGCCGGTCCAGCTGCACGTCGCCGAGCCCGACCCGTTCGAGACGGACGACTGGCTGTCCTCCTGGTACCTCCAGATGCGCAGGGCCGGGGCGGACGTGGAGGTCTACCGCTACCGGGGCGCGGGCCACGTGTACACGGACCCGGAGCTGCCCGACTGGGACGAGGAGGCCGCGGAGCGGACCTGGGCGGTGGCGATGTCCTTCCTGGACAGCCTGTAGGACGGCACGGAGAAGGGGCGTGGGGGGGCGGGGGGGCGCCGCGGGGCCACCCCGGGGGCCGCGCGCGCCCCCGCACGCCCGGGCACGCGGCCCGGGGGAGTGTGGTAGGGTGACCCCTGGCCCCCGGGAGAG
>NZ_JBHWFF010000052.1:32670-36012 GCF_042733785.1 Streptomyces sp. NPDC059695
GGCGCGGCCGGCGGGCGGGGGGGCGCGCGCCTTGTCGACGCGCCCCCCCCCCCCCCCGGGCGTGCGGGGGCGGGGCCCCGCCCCCCCCCCCCCCCCCCCCCCACGCCTGTGTGCCGCGGGCTCCGCGTCAGGCGCGGTACGCCGTCCAGGAGTCGTTCATGCGGGTCACCTGGCCCGCGGTGAACTGGTACATGCAGGAGTCGTACGTGTAGTCCATGAAGTTGTGGATCGGGTCCACACCGGTCTTGTTGGTGCAGGAGTCACGGCCGGTCGGGCACTCGAAGGCGGCGCTCTTCTCGGCCGGGGTGTCGGAGACGTAGTCGCCGTTGCCCGAGCAGCCGCCCTGGAAGGTGTGGTATAGACCCATCCAGTGGCCGACCTCGTGGGTCGCGGTGTCTCCCAGGTTGTAGTTGGTCGCGGAGCCGCCCGGGAGCGAGGCGTCGAGGATGACGACGCCGTCCATCTTCGGCGCGGACGTGTACGAGGAGGGGAAGGTCGCCCAGCCGAGCAGACCGCCGCCGAGGTTGGCGGTGTAGACGTTCAGCGCGTTCTTGCCGCCCTTGCGCAGGGCGTTCTTCATGTCCTTCTCGGCCTGGGTGCCGTCGGAGACGTTGTACCAGGTGGCGTTGTCCGTGTAGTCGGTCCCGGCCAGCGTGAACGTGAAGTTGGTGTTCACGTTGCCGGTGCCCTGGCCGCCGTAGGCCGCGTTCAGGACCGCCATCTGGTTGTTGATGGCCGTGGCGCTGAGCTTGCCCGTCGTGCCGCTGTGGATCACGTGGAAGTAGACGGGGACGGTGGCGCCGGCGGCGGCCGCCGTGGCGCTGACCCGGCCGGAGGCGCGGGCCGCGGAGACCTTCTTCCTGAGGTCGTCGTCCATGGCCTTGGCCTTGGCGGCGGAGACCTCGTTGGGCTCGGCGGCGTGGTCCGCGGCGCCGCGCGCCTTGCGGGCGCCGGAGAGCGCCGTCGTACCGTCCGCGCACTCCTCGGCGGAGGCCAGGGTGGCTCCGGCGGGGGCGGCCACGGGGGCGGAGAGGGGAGCGATGGCCAGGGTTCCGGCCAGGACGGCGGTGCCCATCAGACGACGTGTCATACGCGGCGATATGCGGACAAGAGCACGCACGGTGACTCCTTGCGGGGGGTTGTGGAGAGGGACTTCCTCGCCACCGCCCGGAGATTACGCGTCCATGTCAGAGGTCGTTGAGGGTTGATCAAGCCCAATCATTCGTGGGGCGATTCGGGGCATCGGGAAGAAAAACTTGCGCCGCTCGCCGGGTTTGAGACACGTATGTAACAAGCCATGTGACGGAGGCGGGTGGTGTGTCCGGATTAGATCTCCGGAACCCACCACCCGCCGTAGTGATGTGATCTCCCGTTAACAAGGGGGATCATGGCTGAAAATCGCCGCCAGGAAGGCGACTACAGCACCGGCTGGTACACCCGCTCGACACGCTGCGTTCCGCTCAGCGTCCGGTACGAGCGCGCCCAGGCCGTCGTCGCCGCCGGGTCCGTCTTGTCGGAGACCGTGTAGTAGTCCATCTGCGAGCGCGCGGCGGTCACGTCGAGCACGCCGTAGCCGTGGTGGTCCATGTCCACCCACTTCACATGGCGGTTGGCCGCCTTCACGGCGCCCGCCGCCACCACCGAGAGCGTGCCCGGTGCCACGTGGAGCAGGTCGTCCAGGTTGTCCGAGGTCACCGAGGTGACCACGAACTCGGTCGCCGCCGAGGCCGAGAGCGGGTACGTCGCGGCCTTCACCGGCACGTCGTTGGCCCAGGCCATGTGGATGTCGCCGGTCAGGAAGACCGTGTTGCGGATCGACCGCGCGGTCAGGTGCCCGAGGAGCTCCTTGCGGTCGTCCGTGTAGCCGTCCCACTGGTCGACGTTGACCGCGATCCCCTCCTTCGGCAGGCCGAGCAGGCCGGCGAGCGGCTCCAGGAGGTGGGCGGGCAGGGCGCCGAAGGCGACCGGCGAGATCATCACGGAGGTGCCGACCAGCTGCCAGGTCGCGTCCGAACCGGCGAGCCCCGCCTTCAGCCAGTCCAGCTGAGCCCGGCCGGTGATGCTCCGCTCCGGGTCGTCGACCGTGCCGCTGCCCGTCTTCGCCGGCGCGGACCGGAACGACCGCAGGTCGAGCAGGTGCAGATCGGCGAGACGGCCGAAGCGCAGGCGCCGGAAGACCGTGCCCTCCGTGGAGGCGCGGACCGGCATCCACTCGAAGTACGCCTGCTTGGCGGCGGCGACCCGGGCCGCCCACTCGCCCTCGGTGCCGGGGGTGTGGTTCTCGGCCCCGCCCGACCAGGCGTCGTTGGCGAACTCGTGGTCGTCCCAGATCGCGATCACCGGGTGCGCGGCGTGCAGCGCCTGGAGGTCGCCGTCCGTCTTGTACTTCCCGTGGCGGGTGCGGTAGTCGGCGAGCGAGACGATCTCGTGGCGCGGCTCGTGCTGCCGGACGACGTACCTCGCCTCGGGGTAGGCGCCGGTGGCGTACTCGTACAGGTAGTCGCCGAGGTGCAGGACGGCGTCCAGGTCGCCGCGGGCCGCGAGGTGGCGGTACGCGGAGAAGTGCCCGGACTCCCAGTTCGCGCAGGAGACCACGCCGAAGCGGACACCGGGGGCGGCGGCGTCGGCGGCCGGCGCGGTGCGGGTGCGGGCGGCGGGGGAGACGGCGGTGCCCGCGGTGAAGCGGAACCAGTAGGCGGTGGCCGGGCGCAGGCCCCGGACGTCGGCCTTCACGGTGTGGTCGGAGGCGGCACTCGCCGTGGTGGTGCCGGAGGCGACGACCCGGGCGAAGGAGCGGTCCTCCGCGAGCTCCCAGCCGACCTGGACGTCGGGGCCGAGCCCGGATCCGGGCACGGCCTCGGGGGTGGGGGTGACGCGCGTCCAGAGCAGGACGCCGTCGGGCAGCGGGTCGCCGGAGGCGACGCCGTGGAGGAAGGCGGGTGCCCCGGTGTCCGCGAGCGCCGGGGAGGCCGCGCCCAGGAGGGCGGGCGCGACGGCGGCGGTGGCGGCGGCCTTGACGACCGAGCGCCGGGTGGGGGCGGGGGATATGAAACGACTGGTCACGGGCAGTCAGATTACTGACGAGTACGCCCGAGGGGCAGACGAATTCCGGAAGTTCGCCGACTCGTCGCCCCGCGGTCGCCCGCGCCGGGTGACGTCCAGGCCCCGGCACCGCCCGCGCCGGGTGGTGATACCCGACCCGGGCCCGCCCGCGCCGGGTGCACCTCGGCCCCCGGCCCGGGCGGGGCGGGGCCGGGGGGGGGGGGGGAGGGGGGGCGGCCTGTTGGCCCCGGGCCGGGCCCGGGGGTAGAACGGCCCCCCCCAACGCGGGGGTTTGGGGGC
>NZ_JBHWFF010000053.1:0-35596 GCF_042733785.1 Streptomyces sp. NPDC059695
GGGGCCGGCGGTTCGTGGGGGGGTGTTGTTGTTTCGTGTGACCGTGTGGCGGGGTTTGTTTATTTTTTTTTGCGGTGGCGCGGGGGGGGCGGGGGGGGGCCCCCCCCCCCCCGCGACCGCGAACTCATATCAGGGTGATGGTGATCATCTCTTCCGTACGACCACGAAGTCGGCCAGGGCGACGAGCTGGTCCCGCACGCGGGCGGGCATGTCCACCTCGTCGAGGGCCTCGATCGCGATCGCGTGCTGGCGGCGGGCCTCCTGGGAGGTCCACTCGCGTCCTCCGGCCTCCTCGATGAGGGCCGCGCGGGTGGCGAACTCCTCCTCGGAGAAGGTGTCGAAGTCATTGGACTTGGCGTCCGCGGCGAGGAGTTCGCCGAGCCGCTCGGAGGCCGGGCCGCCCGCGGCGAGGGCGGCGACGACCGGCAGGGACTTCTTGCGCTGGCGCAGGTCGCTCCAGGTCTGCTTGCCGGTGGCCTCCGGGTCGCCCCAGATGCCGAGGAGGTCGTCCACGGCCTGGAAGGCGAGGCCGAGGTGGTAGCCGTACTCCTCCAGCTTGTCGGCGGTGCGGTCGTCGGCACCGCCGAGGACGGCGCCGATGGAGACGGCGCAGGCGAGCAGGGCGCCGGTCTTGTTGCCCTCCATCTCCAGGCACTCCTCGACGGTGACCCGCTCGCGGTGCTCGTAGGAGATGTCCTGGGCCTGGCCGTCGATGAGCTTGCGGCTGGCCGTGGTCAGCCGGCGGGTGGCGCGGCCGGCCTCGACGGTGCCGAGCTCCAGCAGGATCTCGTTGGCGAGGGCGAAGAGGGCGTCGCCGACGAGGATCGCCTGCGCGGGGCCGTGCACCTTCCACACCGTGTCGCGGTGGCGGCGCTGCTCGTCGCCGTCCATCAGGTCGTCGTGGAGCAGCGAGAAGTTGTGCACGAGCTCCACGGCGACGGCGCCGGGGATGCCGACCTCGGGCGCGGCGCCGGCGGCCTCGGCCGACAGCAGGGCCAGGGCCGGGCGGACGGCCTTGCCGCCGTCGCCGTCGGCGGGGTTGCCCTGCGCGTCGATCCAGCCGAAGTGGTAGGCGGCCACGGTGTCCATGGGCGGCGCGAGGCGGTCGACGGCCGCCCGCAGTACGGGGGTGGACAGTGTCCGCCCCCGCTCCAGCAGTGCGGACACGTCCGCGGTGTCGACGGCCGGTTGTCCCGGCGGCACTGTCGGCACGGTCTCTCCTCTTGTTCCGGTACTCACACTCATACCGCCTCCTGCAGCGGGTGGTCGTGGCGGCGGCCGAGGGCGGAGAGCGCGGCGCTCGCGGCGCTGAAACCGCTGCGGACGGCACCCTCCATGGTCGCGGGCCAGCCGGTGGCGGTCCAGGCCCCGGCCAGATAAAGCCCCGGGGCCCCGGTGCGGGCGCCGGGCCTGAGCCGGCCGACGCCCGGGGTGGGGGCGAACGTGGCCGTCCGCTCCCTGGTGACGAAGAAGTCGCGGACCCCCGCGCCGCGGGCGGCGGGCAGGAGCCGTTCCAGCTCGGGGAGGTACTTCGCGCGCAGGGCGGCGACGGGTTCGTCGATCTCGTCCCGGGCGGCGGACTGGGAGACGGCGAGGTACTGGCCCCCGCCGGTGAGCCCGGAGGAGTCGGTGCGGTCGAAGACCCACTGCACCGGGGAGCCGAGCGCGGTGAAGAAGGGCCGCTTCAGCACCTTGCGGTCGTAGACCACGTGCAGGTTGAGGATGGGCGCCGTGTCGATGTCGAGGAGCCGGTCGGGGTCGTCGAGGGCGCCCTCGGGCAGCAGGCCGTGGGTCTCGTGCTGCGGTACGGCGAGGACGACCGCGTCGGCCTCGATCCGCTCCCCCGGCACGTCGACGGCCCAACGGCCGTCTTCGGTACGGGAGATCCGCTCGGCCTTGGTGCGCAGCGCGGTGCGGACGCCGAGGGCGTCGAGCTCCTTCGCGGCCCGGGTGTCGTGGAGTTCGCCGAGCGGGACGTGGGCCCAGCCGATGTCGGCGGCGCCGGGCTCGGAGAGGAGCCCGGTCTTGAAGACCATCGCGGCGAGACCCATGGAGGCCTGCGGGGCGGGGGCGTTGAGGGTGGGGATGCCGACGAGGTCCCAGAGGGCCTCGACGGTCCGGGGGGACTGTCCGTGCCGGCCGAGCCAGGTGGCGAAGTCGATGCCGTCGAGTGCCGGGTCGGCGGGGTCGAGCTTCTTCAGGGCGAGCGCGGCGCGGCCCACGGAGGCGCGCTCGGCGAGGGAGAGGTGCGGGTACGTGGCGAGGCTGCGCGCGAGGTGCAGCGGCACGGGCAGGCTGTCGCGGCGGATCCGGCCGAGCCGGGGGCCGCGGGGATGCGCGACGTCGAGGACGGGGACGTCGAGCCGGTCCTGGAGGGGGGCGAGCGCGGTGCCGTCGACCCGGTCGAGGAACCAGCGGTAGGCGGTGCAGCAGCGCAGGTAGACGTGCTGGCCGTTGTCGACGGTCAGGTCGCCGCGGCGGAAGGAGAAGGCGAGGCCGCCGAGCCGGGGCCGGCCTTCGAGCAGGGTGACCCGGACGCCGCTCTCGGCGAGCCGGAGGGCGGTGGTGATCCCGGCGATGCCGCCGCCGACGACGACGGCGCTGGGCCGCGCGCCGCCACCGGACCCGTCGCTCGCGCCACGCGCCGGACGGGACCCGGCACCGCCGTGCGCGTCCGTGCCGGGGCCCGCCTCCGTGCCGGGCGTGCCCGGCGGGGTGTTCCGCTCGGTTGCTTCGTCGTTCACGCGGCCTCCGTTCGGGTCGGCGCGGTCGGATGCGGGGGTGCCTCCGGCAGGGACGCCGGGACGGCGCGCGGGGTTGCCCGGCGGGCGGGGGCGCAGGGGCGCATCAGGCACGCCTCCTGACGGTGCGGCGGGCGATGTGGCGGGTGTCGAGGCCGGAGAGCCCGCGCACGGCGACGTACGCCTTCTCGCGTCCCGGCAGGGAGACGCGGCCGCGCAGGACCGCCTCGGGGTCGCGCTCGATCCGGTCGAGCAGGCGCCGGTAGATGCCCGCCATGGCGGCGACGCAGGCTCCGCTGCGCCGGTCGAGCATGGGCAGGAGCCGGTAGCCCTCGGCGAACAGGGCGCGGGCGCGCCGCACTTCGAAGTGGACGAGCCCGGCGAAGTCGGCCCCGGGGCCGGGGGTGTCGCGGTCGAAGCCGTCCGAGCAGCCGAACTTGGCGAGGTCGTCGGCGGGCAGGTAGGTGCGCCCGTTCCCGGCGTCCTCGCGTACGTCCCTGAGGATGTTGGTCAGCTGCAGCGCGAGGCCCAGGGTGTCGGCGTACTCGCCCGCGCGGTCGACGCCGTGGGCTCCGGGCTGGGTGCCGAAGACGCCGAGGGAGAGACGGCCGATCGCGCCCGCGACGCACCGGCAGTAGACCTTGAGGTCGTCCCAGGTCTCGTAGGTCGCCCCGCGCACGTCCATGAGGACGCCGTCGATGAGCTCGTCGAGACCGGCGAGCGGGATCGGGAAGCGGCGGGCCGAGTCGGCGAGGGCGACGGCGACGGGGTCGGTGTCGTCCTCCTCGACGAGGCCCTTGCGGATGCGGTCGAGGACGTCCCGGGTCGCTTCGAGCCGCTCCCGCTTCTCCCCGGGCGCGAGCGTGCCGTCGCCGATGTCGTCGACGCGCCGCGAGAAGGCGTACAGCGCGGACATCGCCTGTCGCTTCTCGGCGGGGAGCAGCCGGATCCCGTAGGCGAAGTTGCGGGCCTGGCCGCCGGTGACCGCCTCGCAGTAGCTGTAGGCGGCCTGGACCGGTGCGGACGGCTGGTGCTGTGCCTCCACGGTCGCGCTCACCCCTCTCTCCGCGCCCGGAGCAGTACCGCTCCCGCCTGGCGCATCAGGCTCGGCTTGGTGGACTTCGGTGGGCCGGCCAGTACGTCGTATCCGGCGTCGGTGACGGCGTCGAGGGCGGCGAGGCCCCCGGCGGTGAATCCGGCGAGGAGGAGGCGGAGCCGTCCGTGGACACTGCCGACGAGCGGGGCTCCGGCGTGCAGGAGGGCGCGGGCGCGCTCGGCCTCGAAGGCGATCAGGGCCCGCACGGACGCTCCGGCGGTGGGCTCGGCGAGGTCGCGCTCGGTCACGTGGAAGCGCTTGAGGTCCTCGGCGGGCAGGTAGATCCGGTCGCGGGCGAGGTCCTCGGCGACGTCCTGGAGGTGCTCGACGAGCTGGAGTGCGGTGCAGATCTCGTCGGAGCGCCGGATCCGCTCGGGGGTGTCGGTGCCGGTGATCGCGAGGACGAGCCGGCCGACGGTGTTCGCGGAGAGCTCGCAGTACGCGAGGAGGTCGTCGTACGTCTCGTAGCGGCGGACCAGCTGGTCCTGCCGGTTGGCGGCGATCAGGCCGAGGAAGGGCCCGGGGGTGAGCCCGCGCCGCCGGACCGTCGGCTGCAGGGCGCGCAGCAGGGGGTGGTGCGGGGTGGAGTCGAAGACGCGGTGGAGGTCCGCCTCCAGGGCGTCGAGGAGGGCCACCCGGTCCTCCTCGGCTCCGGGGGCGACGCCGAGGTGGCGGGCGTCGGCGCCGCCGGGGGCGAGGTCGCCGTCGCCGATGTCGTCGACGAGCCGGGCGTAGCCGTAGACGGCCATGAGGTCGTCGCGCCAGGCGCGGGGCAGGAAGAAGGGGGCCACGGGGAAGTTCTCGTCCGCGGCCTTGCCGAGTGTGGCGCGCGAGGAGGCGTCGGTGCGCGCCTGCCTGGTCTCCGTCACTGGGCGGTTCCTGACGGAGGGACGGCGACACCCTCGTGGAGCTGGAGAATCTGCGTCATGGCCGTCACGTCTCCCGTTCTACACTGCCGATCCAATCCATCCTATTTCGGACACGCCGCCGACCCCTGCCCGTAGGGCCGCCACACGCGGGCCCGATGGCCGCGGGGTATCGCCCTACTTGCCGCGAAACAGACCGGTCCAGCTTACGTTGCACGACGACCTTCGCCATTCCGGGGTGGCACGCGCCGCACACCCGGCCGGCGCGAGCGGTCAACTCGCCTGCACGGCAAGGGAGTTCGGGCTCAGGAGGCGTCCACTCCGGAGACCACCATGGCGAGGGTCGCCTCGACGGCGACGCTCCTGCCCTGCGCGGAGAGGCGGCGAAGGGGCCCGTCCACCAGGAGGAGTGACAGCCCGTGCACGGCCGACCACGCGGCGGCACCGGTGGCGGGGCGGGTTCCCGGCCGTGCGGCGCCGAGCGCGGTGAGCGCCTCCAGCGCCTCGCCGAGCAGGGTGAACGCGCGGATCTCGGGCTCGGCGGCCGACCGGTCCGGCGGACACTCGCCCCCCTGAGCGGGGCGGGGGACGCAGAACGCGGCCCGGTAGAGGCCCGGCTGCTCCACCGCGAAGCCGACGTAGCCCCGGCAGAGGGCGGCGACGCGGCGCTCGGCCGCGAGGACGGGGTCGTCGGCGCCGGGCTCGCGGGCGGCGGCCCGCTCCATGGCGGCGGCGAGCTCCCGGCGGGCGTGCGCCCTGACGGTGCGGAGGAGTTCGCCGCGCCCGTCGAAGTGCCGGTAGGCGGCGGTGGGCGAGACACCGACCCGGCGGGCCGCCTCGCGCAGGACGACCCGCTCGGGGCCGCCGTCGGTGGCGAGGTCGACGGCCGCGCAGATCAGCGCGTTGCGCAGGTCGCCGTGGTGGTAGGTCTTTCCCGCCGAGGTCGCTGCCATGGGCTCATCCTGCCCGAAGTTAACCGCAGGAACATTCCAGGTGGGGACACGACGCGCGAAAACCGGAAGAGCCCCTACCGGATGCATCCGGCGGGGGCTCCTGCGGTGCGCTTCCCGGGGGTCAGCGCGCGGTCTCGCGCTCGTACGCCTTGAGGACCTCGTCCGTGGGGCCGTCCATCAGGAGCTGCCCCTTCTCCAGCCAGAGCACCCGGTCGCAGGTGTCCCGGATGGACTTGTTGCTGTGGCTCACCAGGAAGACCGTGCCGGCCTCCTTGCGGAGCTCGCGGATGCGCTCCTCGGAGCGGATCTGGAACTTGCGGTCGCCGGTGGCCAGCGCCTCGTCGATGAGGAGGACGTCGTGGTTCTTGGCGGCGGCGATGGCGAAGCGCAGCCGGGCGCCCATGCCGGAGGAGTACGTCCGCATGGGCAGGCTGATGAAGTCGCCCTTCTCGTTGATGCCGGAGAAGTCGACGATGTCCTCGTAGCGGGAGCGCACCTCCTCGCGGCTCATGCCCATGGCGAGGCCGCCGAGGATCACGTTGCGCTCGCCGGTGAGGTCGTTCATGAGGGCCGCGTTGACGCCCAGGAGCGAGGGCTGCCCGTCGGTGTAGACCTTGCCGCTCTCGGTGGGGAGCAGACCGGCGATGGCACGCAGCAGCGTGGACTTGCCGGAGCCGTTGGTGCCGATGAGGCCGATGGCCTCGCCCCGGTACGCGGTGAAGGTGACGCCGCGGACGGCGTGGACCTTGCGGACGCCCCGGGAGACCTCGGCCTTGCCGCGGCCGACGATCCGGCTGAGCGCCGCCGTGGCGCTGCCCTTGCCGCCGCCCCCGGTGTTGACCCGGTACACGATGTGGACGTCGTCGCAGATGACGGTGGGGACGTTGCCCTGGTTCGTGTCAGCCACGCCCGTACCTCTCCTCGGCCTTCCAGAAGTAGAAGAAACCGCCGATGCCGAAGAGCAGGGCCCAGGCCAGGGCGGTGATCCAGACGTGCGACGGCAGGTTCTCCGCGCCGTAGCCCTCGATGAGGGCATAGCGGATCAGGTCCATGTAGACCGCCGCCGGGTTGTACAGGAGGACCTTGGCGATCCACGCGGGCTTGTCGGCCAGCATCGCGGAGATCGAGAACATGACGCCCGAGGCGTACATCCAGGTGCGCATGATGAAGGGCATCAGCTGGGCGAGGTCGGGCGTCTTGGCGCCCATCCTGGCCACGATCATCGAGAGGCCCGTGTTGAACACGAACTGCAGCAGCAGCGCGGGGATCAGGAGCAGCCACCGGAGGGAGGGGTAGCTGCCGAAGAACAGCGCGACCGCCACGAGCACGATCATCGAGTACAGCAGCTGCTGGAGCTGCTGGAGCGAGAAGGAGATCGGGAGGGTGGCGCGCGGGAAGTGCAGCGCCCGGACGAGGCCCAGGTTGCCCGAGATCGCCCGTACTCCGGCCATGACCGAGTTCTGGGTGAAGGTGAACACGAAGATGCCCGTGACCAGGAACGGGATGTAGACGTCCTCGGACATCCCGCGTCCCGCGCCCAGGATCAGCCCGAAGATCAGGTAGTAGACCAGCGCGTTGAGCAGCGGGGTCGCGACCTGCCAGACCTGGCCCAGCTTGGCCTGGCTGTACTGCGCGGCCAGCTTCGCCGAGGAGAAGGCCAGGATGAAGTGGCGCCGGCTCCACAGATCGCGGACGTACTCGAACAGACCCGGCCGGGCGCCGCTGACGGCGAGGCCGTACTTCGCGGCGAGGGCGGCCGGCTCCAGGCCCTCGCCGGCGGAGGACGGAGGCGCGCTCGTCGCGACCGCCCCGCCCAGGTGTGTGTCACTCACAGTCGAAACTTTCGTGTTCAAGATGCGCGGCACGTGTGGGTACCACGATGTCAGACGACCGGGGGGCGACCCAGCCGGGTCAGCCGCCACACCGTACGCCACCTCATGGGGCGGCGCGGTCCGCAGGGAGTCGTCCAGCCCGCGCGGAATCCGCCGAGCCACGCCGTGAGCGCGGAGAGCGAGGGCCGCCGGGCCAGGGTGAGCAGGAGCCAGACGCCGAGATAGACCGGCACCAGGGGCGCGGGCAGATTGCGACGTGCCAGCCAGACTCGGTTGCGGGCCACGTTGAAGTGGTACGAGGCGTGCCGGGACGGGGCTGTGGTGGGGTGCAGCAGCACCATGTCGGAACGGTAGTCGATCATCCAGTCGGCGTCGAGCGCGCGCCAGGCGAGGTCGGTCTCCTCGTGCGCGTAGAAGAATTCGCCCGGCAGACCGCCGACTTCGGCGAAGACCTTGGTACGGACGGCGTTCGCGCCGCCGAGGAAGGTGGTCACCCGGGAGGAGCGCATCGGGTCGGCCGAGCGGAGCCGCGGCACGTGCCGGCGCTGGGTGACCCCGGTGTCCGGATCGGCGATCCGGAAGCTGATGATCCCGAGGCGCGGGTCGGCGGTGAAGGCCTGCCGGACCAGCTCGGCGGTGTCCGTGTGGGCGAGCAGCCCGTCGTCGTCGAGGAAGAGCAGGACGTCGACGTCGGTGCCGCCGGGGCCGAAGGCCTCGATGCCCACGTTCCGGCCGCCGGGGATGCCCAGGTTCTCGGGCAGGTCGACGGTCCGGACCCAGTCGGGCACCCCGGTGACCGGGGTGCCCTGACCGACGACGACGACCTCGATCCGGTCGCCCTCCTGGCGCGCGACCGAGTCGATGAGCGCGCGCAGGTCGTCGGGGCGGTCGCCCATCGTGATGATGACGGCGCCCACCCTGAGCGGCGTGCTGACGGCCGGCCTCACTTCAGCCTGCTGGAGACCATGATCGACACCAGGTGCAGCACGGTCTGGAGCAGCGCGATGCCGGCGAGGACGGCGACACCGAGCCGGGTGAAGAAGAGGTCTCCCCGGATCTGGTCCGCGATCGCCAGGACCACGATGAGCAGCGAGGCCTCGATGCCGAGGACGAGCCGGTGGAACTTGAGCGCGCCGGCGGCCCGGCGGGCCAGCGCCATGCCGGAGGAGCGCGGCTCGGAGGCCGCCTCCTTGACCGGCGGCAGTCCGCCCTGGTGGCGGGCGACGCCGACGAGGTCGGTCTCCGCCTTGATCAGGATGGCGCCGAGGGCGGCGAGCGTGCCCAGGAAGGCCCAGAGCCAGTCGATCCGGCCGGAGCCCCACAGGTCGGCGGCGCGCAGGCCGAAGCCGACGAGGACCGCCGCGTCGCACAGGTAGGCGCCGACCCGGTCCAGGTACACGCCGGCGAGCGAGAACTGCTTCTTCCAGCGGGCCACCTCGCCGTCGACGCAGTCGAGCAGCAGGTAGAGCTGGACCATGAGCGCGCCGAGCAGCGCCCCCGGGATCCCGGGCACCAGCAGGGCCGGTGCGGCGAGGACGCCCGCGAGCGTCATGACGTACGTGAGCTGGTTCGGCGTCACCTTGGTGCCGACGAGCTGCCGGGTGATCCTGAGCGAGATCTCCCGCATGTACAGGCGGCCGCCCCAGTGCTCACCGCTGCGCCGGTCCTTCACACCCGGGGGGTGGACGACCGGCCGGAGCTCGGCCACCGAAGGCTTCCGCACCGGACGGACCTCAGTTACCGATGGATTTGGCATAGTCGGCGTACGCGTCCCTGATCTCGTCGTCTGACAGGTCGAGGTGTTCGAGGATGGTGAAGCGGCCCGGCCGGGTCTGCGGGGCGAAGGACACCGCCTGGACGAACTCGTCCACGGTGAAGCCCATCTCCTGGGGCAGGACGGGCAGCCCGTGCCGGCGGAGGGTCTCGACCATCACGCCGGAGGCGTCCCGGGCACCGCGCAGGTGCATCGCGAAGGCCGCGCCGAGACCGCACTGCTCGCCGTGGCTGGCCGCGCGCGTCGGGAAGAGCAGGTCGAAGGCGTGGCTGATCTCGTGGCAGGCACCCGAGGAGGGGCGCGTGTCACCGCTGATGGACATGGCGATGCCGGACATCACCAGGCCCTCGGAGAGCGTGACGAGGAAGTCGTCGTCGCCCACGCCGCCGGGGTGGCGGAGCACCGCCTCGCCCGCGCTGCGGGCCATGGCGGCGGCCAGGCCGTCGACGGGCTCGCCGGTCTCGCGGTGCGAGAGCTCCCAGTCCTCGATGGCGGAGAGGTTGGAGATCGCGTCGCCGATGCCGGAGCGGACGTACCGCACGGGGGCGTCCCGGATCACGTCGAGGTCGATGACCAGCGCGATCGGGGTGGGCACGCCGTAGGAGCCGCGCCCGTTGTCGTTGTCCAGGGTGGACACCGGCGAGCAGATCCCGTCGTGCGACAGGTTGGTGGCGATGGCCACCAGCGGCAGCCCGACCCGGGCCGCCGCGTACTTCGTCACGTCGATGATCTTGCCGCCGCCGAGCGCGACCACGGCGTCGTAGCGCTTGCCGCGCATGGCGTCGGCGAGCTTCACGGCCTCGTCGATCGTGCCGCCCGAGACCGGGAACCAGTCGGCACCGGGCAGCTCGGGGGCGAAGTGGTCACGCAGCTTGAGGCCCGAGCCGCCGCTGATGGCGACGGCGATCTTGCCGTTGCTGGAGATCCGCTGGTCCGCGAGGAGCGCGGACAGGTCGTCCAGCGCTCCCCGGCGGATGTCGACGACGACCGGCGAGGGGATCAGCCGAGTCAGTACTGGCACGCGATCTCACGGCCCTTCGCGAGGTCGTCGTGGTTGTCGATCTCGACCCACTTGACATCACCGATGGGCTCGACGTCGACGGTGAAGCCGCGGTTGACGAGCTCCTGGTAGCCGTCCTCGTAGTAGAGGTCGGGGTCGCGCTCGAAGGTGGCCTTGAGGGCGTCGGCGAGCTCCTCGGCGGCCTCGGCCTCGATGAGGGTGACGCCGATGTACTCGCCGGTGGCGGTGGCCGGGTCCATGAGCTTGGTGATGCGCTGGACGCCCTTGCCCTCGGCGGTGATGACCTTCATCTCCTCGTCGGCGAGGTTCTTCACCGTGTCGAGGGCGAGGATGATCTTCTGGCCCTTGCCGCGGGCGGCGAGCAGGGTCTTCTCGACGGAGACCGGGTGGACGGTGTCGCCGTTGGCGAGGATCACACCGCGCTTGAGGACCTCACGGGCGCACCACAGGGAGTAGGCGTTGTTCCACTCCTCGGCCTTGTCGTTGTCGACGAGGGTGATCTTGAGGCCGTACGTGGCCTCCAGGGCGTCCCTGCGGGCGTAGACGGCCTCCTTGCGGTAGCCGACGACGATCGCGACCTCGGTGAGACCGATCTCGGCGAAGTTCTTGAGCGTGCCGTCGAGGATGGTCAGCTCGTTCTCGGTGCCCTCGCCGGACACGGGCACGAGGGCCTTCGGAAGCGTCTCGGTGTAGGGGCGCAGTCGCCGTCCGGCACCGGCTGCCAGTACGAGGCCGATCATGCTGTTTCTCCTTCGTCGTGAACGGCGGGTGCTCCGGAGGAGACCCAGAAGCGGATGGACTCCACGAGCACCACCAGCGCGACGGCGACCGCCAGCGCGGTCAGTGCCAGGGTGAAGTCGTCACCGCGGTCCGCCAGCAGGGCGGCGAGGGCGGTCACCAGGAGCGTGCGCCCCTCGTGTCCGCCGGTGACGCGCACCAGCCACGCGGGCGGCGCGCCGGTGCCGCCGCGGATGCGGTACACCGTGTCGTAGTGATGGTAGGCGACGGCCGCGACCAGCCCGAATGCGGCGGGAAGGGCGTGCGGGGAGTCGGAGCGGGCGGCGAGCACGAGGACGGTCGTGTACTCGGCGGCGCGGAAGAGCGGGGGGACGAGCCAGTCGAGGGCGCCCTTGAGGGGGCGGGCGACGGCCGCGCCCGCGAACATCACGTACAGGGCCGCCGCGACCACGGTCCCGCCGTCCCCGAAGGGGCGGCCGAGCACCGCGGCGATCAGCGTGCCCGTGCCGATCATCGCGAGGACGAACCCGGGGAGCAGCCCGAGTCCGGCGCGGCCGAAGGTCCGGCCCGCGATCCCGGCCAGCGGGCCCGAGTCCGCGAGGTCGGCCAGGGCCTGGGCGGCCCGGTCGGTCCGCTGCGCCCTGCGGGTCAGGGAGCGCAGGATCCGGCCGGCCGTGGTGTAGCAGGCGCCGAACGCGCAGCCGACGATCAGGGCCCAGAAGACGATCCGGGGGTCGGTGACGGCGGTGAGGACGGCGATCATCGCCCAGCGCTCGCCGATCGGCAGGATGATCATGCGGCGGGCCCAGACCGTCCACCCGACGCCGTCGAGCCTGCTGGACAGGGCGGCGGTCGGGCTGGTGTTGGCCGTGGCGTCGTGGTTGGCCTCGTTGAACGAGAAGTCCACGACGTGCCGGCAGGTCATGAGGACCATCGCGCCCAGCGCGAGGGCCCAGACGTCGTCGCCGTTGCGGGCGGCGCCGAGGGCGAGGCCCGCGTAGAAGGCGTACTCCTTGGCCCGGTCGAAGGTGGCGTCGAGCCAGGCGCCCATCGTCGAGTACTTGAGCGCGTAGCGGGCGAGCTGCCCGTCGGTGCAGTCCAGGACGAAGGAGACCAGGAGGAGGACGCCTGCGGCGACGTAGCCGCCGCGCGTCCCGGTCGCCGCGCAGCCGGCCGCGATCAGCGCGGTGAGCAGCGAGGCGGTGGTGACCTGGTTGGGGGTCAGGCCGCGGCGCGCGCACCAGCGGGCGATGTAGCGCGAGTACGGGCTGATGAAGAAGGTGGTGAAGAAGCCGTCGTGCGCCTTGACGGCCGAGCGCAGGCGTACGGCCTCGTCGTCGACGGCGTCCACGGCGGCGCGGGCCTCGTGGCGGGCCTCCGCGTCGGTGGGCACCGTGGCGACGAGGGTGCCGAGCTGGGGCCGGTGCACGGCGACGCCGTCGGCGTCCAGGGCGTCGGCGATGGCGTCGGTGAGGCCGTCGGTGAGCGTGCCGGTGCCGGCGGTCCCGGTGGCGGCGGAGGCCGCGTCCAGGGCGCGGGCGAGCGCGGGGCGGGCCTCGCGCTGCGCGGTGAGCGCGCCGGGGGCGGCGGCCGCGGGGAAGCGGGGGTCGGTCAGGGTGAGGCGCAGCGCGTGCAGGTGACCGACGAACCGGGGGTCGACGAGCGCGACGCGCTCGCCCGCCGGGACGGCGGCCAGCAGGACGCCGGCCTCCTCGGGACCGGAGGCGATCCGGACGTCGAAACCGAGCGACCGCAGATCTCCGTCGAGCGAGGATCCGGGTGCCGGCGGGCCGGTGAGGATGGCGGTCGACAGACGAACTCACTCCTTGGAGCTGACGGAGGGGCCGCCGGGGCCATGGCGGCCCCGGGCGCGGCGGTGTGGCCGGGCACCGGGCGGCGACACGTCGGCTGAGGCTATCGGATGAACGGAACGTGAGTTCACCGAGGCTTCTCCGCCAGGACGCCCCCGGGACCGTCCGTGTCCGTCCGGGTGCGCCGCGTCCGCGGAGGTCATCATGGCCGATCGGCGGCCCGCCTCGCGAACCCCGTTCGGCGGGGCCGGTGGCCGGATCGCCGCCCTTCGACGTTGTCGCAGGTCAGAGCATATGACAACGGTGTTCAGTACCGTGTTGCACATACCCCCCACCCGTAGTTCACTTGCGAATCGGGGCACAGACACGACACGACCGGGAGGCCTTGTCATGGGGGCTGGACACGACCACGGGCACAGCCACGGCGGCCCGCCGCCGACGGGCACGGCGGGGGCCGCGTACAAGAGCCGGCTGCGGATCGCGCTCGGCATCACGCTCTCCGTGATGGTGATCGAGATCATCGGCGGTGTGGTCGCCGACTCGCTCGCGCTGATCGCGGACGCGGCGCACATGGCGACCGACGCCGTGGGTCTCGCGATGGCGCTCCTCGCGATCCACTTCGCGAACCGGCCGCCCTCCGGGAACCGCACGTTCGGCTTCGCCCGGGCCGAGATCCTGGCGGCGCTCGCCAACTGTCTGCTGCTCCTCGTGGTCGGCGGCTACGTGCTGTACGAGGCCGTCCAGCGGTTCGTCGAACCGGCCGAGACCAAGGGCGGTCTGGCGATCTCGTTCGCCGCGGTCGGCCTGGTGGCCAACGTGATCTCGCTGTCGCTGCTCATGCGGGGCCAGAAGGAGAGCCTCAACGTGCGCGGGGCGTACCTGGAGGTGCTCGCGGACGCGCTGGGCTCGGTCACCGTGATCGTCGCGTCCACGATCATCCTGACGACGGGCTGGCAGTACGCCGACCCGATCGCCTCGATCGTGATCGGCCTCATGATCGTGCCGCGCACGCTCAAGCTGCTGCGCGAGACCCTGGACGTGCTCCTGGAGGCGGCGCCCAAGGGCGTCGACATGGCGGAGGTCCGGGCGCACATCCTGGCCCTGCCGGGCGTCGAGGACGTGCACGACCTGCACGCCTGGACGATCACCTCGGGGATGCCGGTGCTCTCCGCGCACGTGGTCGTCGACCAGGGCGCGCTGGACTCGGTCGGGCACGAGAAGATGCTGCACTCCCTCCAGGGCTGTCTGGGCTCCCACTTCGACGTGGAGCACTGCACCTTCCAGCTGGAGCCCGTCGGGCACGCGGAGCACGAGGCGAAGCTCTGCCTCTGAGGCGACCGCACCTGTTAGTCTTTTCGTACGAACACGTGTGGAGAGGAGCTGAGGTTGATGACCGTCGCGATGGAGGCTGCCCTGTGCGGCAGCGCCCGGTCGTCCCTCAGCCTCCGGGTCTCCGGCTGACCTGATCCCGGTTCTCCCACCGGTCCGTCACGTCGTCGGCCGGGACCCTCGTCACCAAGGGTTTCCACGTTGTCCGACAACGCTCTGCACGATTCCTTCTTCGCCCTGCACCACGGCCTGCCGCGGCAGGGTCCCGGATCCGACACCACCACCCGCCGGCTCCTCGCGCTCGCGGGGCGGCTTCCGGAGCGCCCGCGCGTCCTCGACCTGGGCTGCGGCCCCGGCCGCTCCGCGCTGCTCCTGGCCGCCGAGGCGGGCGCCGAGGTGACCGCCGTCGACACCCACGAACCGTTCCTCGCCCAGCTGCGGGAGACCGCCGCCGCCCGCGGGCTCGACGGTTCGGTCCACACCCTGAACGCCGACATGGGAGCACTGCCCTTCCCCGACGGCTCCTTCGACCTGGTCTGGGCCGAGAGCTCGGTCTTCGTCCTCGGTTTCGACCGGGCCCTGACCTCATGGCGCAGGCTCCTCGCCCCCGGGGGCACCCTGGTGCTCACCGAGTGCGTCTGGACCACCGAGGAGCCGGGCCCGGTGGCCCGCGCCTTCTGGGAGGACCACTACGCCCTCCGCACCGTCGCCGGGAACGCGGAGGCGGCCGTCGCCGCCGGCTACCACGTCCTGGGGACGCTCCCGCAGCCCGAGGGCGACTGGGACGAGTACTACGTCCCGCTCGCCGCCCACGCCGACGCGGCGGACACCGCCGTGCCCGGCATGGCCGAGGCGGTGGCCGGGGCACGGGCCGAGATCGCGCTGCGGCGCGGGCACGGCGCCGACTACGGCTACGCGGGCTTCGTCCTGCGGCCCGCCGACGCCCGCTGGCGCACCCGCCCGGAGACGGCGGAGGACGTCGAGGCGGTCCACGCGCTGGTGGCCGCGGCCTTCGGGTCCGGGGCCGAGGCCGATCTGGTCGAGGCGCTGCGCGTCGACGACGCCTGGCTGCCGGGCCTGTCGTACGTGGCCGAGGCGCCGGACGGCACGGTCGCGGCGCACGCGCTGATCACCCGCTGCCTGGTGGACGGCGCCCCCGCGGCCGCGCTCGCCCCGGTCTCGGTGGCTCCCGCGTACCAGCGGACGGGGGCCGGGCAGGCCGTCGTCCGGGCGGTGCTCGACGCGGCGCGGCTGCGCGGGGAGGAGCTCGTGCTCGTCCTGGGCCATCCGGAGTACTACCCACGGTTCGGGTTCGTACGCGCGTCCGAGTATGGAATCAAGCCAGGTTTCGAGGTTCCGGACGAGGCCATGATGGCGCTCGTCCTGGACGGCTCCGCGGCCGTCCCCCGGGGCACACTGGCCTATCCGGCACCTTTCGGGGTGTAGTGCCCCGTCGCGTCCCTCCCGCTCCTGCCGCACCGGGTGTACTCCGGTGCGGTGGGAGCGACCACGTCCGGCCGTCGAAGTACGGACAAGCCGCTTTTGTACGGCAGACTGTGGTGGCCCCCATGGGCCGAGGACCGATGCGAAGGATGGGTATGCCGACCACACCAGCCACCGCGGCTCAGATCTCGCCGGAGATCGCGTCGAACGGTGTCCAGCCGTCCGGAGCCCCGGAGCCGATCATGCTCGAACTGGTCGACGAGGAGGGGAGGACCATCGGCACCGCGGAGAAGCTCGCCGCGCACCAGGCGCCGGGGCAGCTCCACCGCGCCTTCTCCGTCTTCCTCTTCGACGCTTCGGGCCGGCTGCTGCTCCAGCGGCGGGCGCTCGGCAAGTACCACTCCCCCGGCGTCTGGTCGAACACCTGCTGCGGCCATCCCTACCCGGGCGAGGCTCCGTTCGCCGCGGCGGCCCGCCGGACCTTCGAGGAGCTCGGCGTCTCGCCGACGCTGCTCGCCGAGGCCGGCACCGTCCGCTACAACCACCCGGACCCGGCCTCGGGCCTGGTGGAGCAGGAGTTCAACCACCTCTTCGTCGGCCTGGTGCAGGCCGAACCGCGGCCGGACCCGGAGGAGATCGAGTCCACCGCCTTCGTGACCGCCGACGAGCTGGTCGAGCGGCACGCGGCCGCCCCGTTCTCCGCCTGGTTCATGACGGTCCTGGACGCGGCGCGTCCGGCGATCAGGGAACTGACGGGGCCCTCCGGGGGCTGGTGACCACCGGCGCGCGGGCGCGCCTCCCGGCCCCGGTGCCATCGGGGCCGGGGCCGGGTCGCATCGCGCGGCGCACCCTGGGGACCGTCAGACGGGCCCGAGCGGGAGGGCCGCCCAGATGATCTTCCCTCCGCTCGCGGTGTGCTCCACGTCGCAGGCGCCGCCGGCCTCCTGGGCGATCTCGCGCACCAGGAGGAGTCCGCGGCCGCCGGTCTGCCCCCAGTCCGCTTCCAGGGCCTTGGGGCGGTAGGGGTGGTTGTCCTCGACGGACACCCTGACCCACTCGGGGCCGATCGCGACCTCGACCGCTATCTCCGGGGAGAGCAGCGCCGCGTGCCGCACGGCGTTGGTCACCAGCTCGGAGACGATCAGCAGCAGGCCGTCCATGATCTCCTCATGGACGGGGGCTCCCTGACGGACCAGCAGGTCGCGTACGGCGTGCCGGGCCTGCGGGACGGAGACGTCGACCGCTGCAGCGGTGAAGCGCCAGACTCCTTCGTAGGACGGTTGACGGGCGGGGACGCCTCCGTGGGTCTCCACGGTCCCGTTCCCACCCTCGTGCTCGATTCTCGCCACGGATCGAGTCTTGGCAATGCGCGGGGGCAGACCGGCCTACTGACCAGAAGTCGACACCTATCGGCCACCTTCTGATCGGCTGAGTATGCCCATGTCAGTTGTTCGACTGTTCCCGTGCGGTTCCTGATCGTACGTTCGGGCCCGGCGGATAGCATCCGGCCCATGGAGCCGCAGCTGAAGGACAGTGTCACGGACGGGGTCGCCACCGTCGTCATCGCCAACCCCGCCAAGCGCAACGCGATGAGCGCCGGGATGTGGCGCGCCCTGCCCGGCCTCCTGGAGCGCCTCGCCGCCGATCCCGCCGTCCGCGTCCTGGTCCTCACCGGCGAGGGCGACACGTTCTGCGCCGGGGCGGACATCTCCGCGCTGCGCGAGCCGGGGGACGAGCAGCAGACGCTCGCCGTGCGGGCCGAGGAGGCCCTCGCCGCCTTCCCCAGGCCGACCCTCGCCGCGGTCCGCGGCTTCTGCGTCGGCGGCGGCAGCCAGCTCGCCGCCGCCTGCGACCTGCGCTTCGCCGAGGAGGGCGCCCGGTTCGGGATCACGCCCTCGAAGCTCGGCATCGTCTACCCGTCCTCCTCGACCCGCAGGCTCACCGCCCTCGTCGGCCCCTCGACGGCCAAGTACCTCCTTTTCTCCGGGGAGTTGATGGAGGCCGAGCGGGCGCTGCGGACCGGGTTCGTGGACGAGCTGCACCCGGCGGGCGCGCTGGACAAGCGGGTGGCCGAGTTCGCCCGGGTGCTCGCCTCGCGCTCGCTGCTCACCCAGGCGGCGGCCAAGGAGTTCGCCGACGGACGCCTGGACCGGGACGACCACTGGGCGGAGCAGGCGCGCGGCAGCGGCGACACCGCCGAGGGCGTCGCCGCCTTCCTGGAACGGCGCGCGCCCCGCTTCACGTACGGGCTCTGAACCTCAGTCCCGCGCGAGCGGCCCGACGGGCGTTCCCCGCCAGTGCGCGACGATCGCGGCCGGGGCCTTCTCGGGCGAGCCCGCGTCGTACGGCGGCTGCGGGTCGTACTCGGTCAGCAGCTGGATCGTCTGGGCGGTCTCGTCCCCGGCGATCCGGCCGAGCAGGTGCAGTGCCATGTCGATGCCGGAGGAGACGCCGGCCGCCGTGACGTACTTGCCGTCGAAGACGACCCGCTCGCCGGTGGGTTCGACGCCGAGCGCCCGCAGTTCGTCGAAGGCGAGCCAGTGGGTGGTCGCCCGGCGTTCCCGGAGCAGGCCCGCCGCCGCGAGGATCAGCGAACCGGTGCAGACGGAGGTGGTCCAGGTGCTGGTGGCGTCGGCGGTGCGGAGCCAGTCGAGGATCTCCGGGTCGGTCATGGCGACCCGTGCGTCGGGGCCGCCGGGGACCAGGACGATGTCCGGTCGCGGGACCTCGGCGAGGCTCCGGTCGGCGACGAGCGCGAGACTGCCCTGGTCGTTCCGGACCGGACCGGGCTCCTTGGCCACGAAGACGGTCTCGGCGCCGGGGAGGCGGGCGAGCAGCTCGTACGGGCCGACGGCGTCGAGGGTGGTGAAGCGGTCGTAGAGCAGGACGGCGATCTGCATCGGTGGTTCCTCTCAGGTGACGGACGCGTGGAAGCGGCGGCGGTACTCCGCGGGAGCGGTGCCCAGGGCCTTCAGGAAGGCGCGGCGCATGGTCTCGGGCGTGCCGTAGCCGGAGGCGCGGGCGGCCTCCTCGACGCCGCACGAGGTCTCCTCCAGGAGACGGCGGGCGTGTTCGAGGCGGACCCGGTCGACGTACCGGCCGGGCGGGGTTCCGGTCTCCGCGTGGAAGGCGCGGGCGAAGTGGCGGGGCGAGAGCCGGGCGCGGGCGGCGAGCGACGCGACGGAGAGGTCCTCGCCGGGATGCTCGGTGATCCACTGCTGGAGGTCCCGCAGGGGCTCCCGGCGGGCGGTCTGGGCGGACAGCTGGGCGCTGAACTGGGCCTGGTTGCCGGGCCGCCGCAGGAAGACGACCAGGTGGCGGGCGACGGTGAGGGCCACGTCCCGGCCGAGGTCCTCCTCGACCAGGGCGAGGGCCAGGTCGATGCCGGCGGTGACCCCCGCCGAGGTGGCGATCCGTCCGTCCCGCACGAAGATGGGATCGGGGTCCACGTCGACCGCCGGGTGGCGTCGGGCGAGGTGGTCGCAGGCGATCCAGTGGGTCGTGGCCCGGTGTCCGTCGAGGAGCCCCGCCTCGGCGAGGAGCAGCGCCCCGGTGCAGACGGAGACCAGCCGCCCGGCCTGCGGGGCGTGCAGGCGCAGCCAGTCGATCAGGGCCGGGTCGGGGGCGCGGGTGCCCTCGCCACCGGGCACGACGAGGGTGTGCGGGGGCCCGTCGGCGACCGCGGCGTCCAGGGCGGTGTCGGGGAGCAGGCGCAGTCCGCTGTGCGTCCGGACGGGTCCGCCGTCCAGGGAGGCGGTGCGAATGGGGTAGGCGGACGGGTCCCCCGCGGCGCGGGCGGCGCCGGCGAACACCTCGACGGGGCCGGTGACGTCGAGGCTCTGGACGTCGTCGAAGAGGACGACGAGGACGGGTCGCTGCGGCATGACTCCATCCTTGGCGGCCCGGCGGGTGTCCGCAACGACGGATCGCCCACCTTTCCTGCCATCCGGCGCCCGTTTCGGCGCGGTCCGGCCGTTCCCTCCGTACCGACCAGTCGGTAACGTTCGGACCATGACGACTGATCTGCCTCCGCGCGCGGGACGCCGCTGCCACAACGTCCTCAACCCGCTGCACTCCACGCTGTACTTCTCGCCCGACCTGGACCGCGAGTTCACCGCCCTCGGGTTCACCGACCGGAGCGCGATGCGGCTCGCCGCGCGCAGCGCCGCCCTCGGCGCGGTGGGCGCGGGCACGGTCGCCGCGACCTTCTACAACTACAGCCACGCGTTCCTCGCCGCGCGCCTGCCGGCCGTCTGGGAGACCGCCTCCCCCGCCGAGGTCCTGGACGCGCGGCTGCGGACCGTCGACGCGACCCTGCGCCGGCTGCTCGGTGACGAGGCCGTCGCCTCCCCGGAGATGGCCGAGGCGGCGGCGCTCGCCCTGCGCGCCACCGAGGCCTGCACCCGGCACGCCCGGCCGCTGTACTCGGCCCACGCCGACCTGCCGGTGCCGGAGCGGCCCCACCTCGCGTACTGGTACGCCGCCACCCTGCTCCGCGAGCACCGGGGCGACGGCCACCTCTCGGCGCTGCTCTCCGCCGGGCTCGACCCGGTCGAGGCCCTCGCCTCGCACACCGCCACCGGCAAGGGCATGGCCCCGCGCTGGGTCCTCGGCACGCGCGGCTGGGGGCGGGCCGACTGGGAGGCGGCGACGGAGCGGCTGCGCGAGCGCGGGCTCCTCGGCGCGGACGGCGAGCTGACGGAGTCGGGCACGGCCCTGCGCGCCGAGCTGGAGGAGCACACGGACCGGCTGGACTCTGCACCGTACGAGCACCTCGGCGCGGCCGGGGTCGAGCGCCTCACCGAGCTGGGCCGCGGCTTCCTGTTCGCCGCGGCGGGCGCGGGCGCCTTCCCGGCGGACCTGGTCGGCAAGGGCTGAGCCCGGCCGGCGGGGCCGGCCGGACGCTCCGGGGACGCGCGCGGGACGGGTCGGTTGCCGCGTCCGGGTGACCGACCCGGCACAATGCACTCGCAAGCTTGAGGCACGAGAAGGCGAGTCGGGACACCGTGACGACGTCCATCGAAGCAAGGATCGCCGAGGAGCTCGGCGTACGCGAGCGACAGGTGAGGGCAGCCGTCGAGCTCCTCGACGGCGGTTCGACCGTGCCGTTCATCGCGCGCTACCGCAAGGAAGCGACCGAGATGCTCGACGACGCGCAGCTGCGCACCCTGGAGGAACGGCTGCGCTATCTGCGCGAGCTGGAGGACCGCCGGTCGGCGATCCTCGACTCGGTCCGCGAGCAGGGCAGGCTGACGGACGCCCTGGAGGCGAGCATCCGGGCCGCCGACACCAAGGCGCGCCTGGAGGACATCTACCTGCCGTTCAAGCCGAAGCGGCGGACGAAGGCCATGATCGCCCGTGAGGCCGGTCTGGAGCCGCTGGCCGAGGGTCTGCTCGCCGACCCGTCCGTCGAGCCCGCGGCGGCCGCCGCGGCCTTCGTGGACGGCGACCGGGGCGTCGCGGACGCCGCCGCGGCCCTGGAGGGCGCGCGGGCGATCCTCGCCGAGAAGTTCTCCGAGGACGCCGACCTCATCGGCGAGCTGCGCGAGCGCATGTGGGGCCGCGGGCGGCTCGTGGCGAAGGTCCGCGAGGGGCAGGAGGAGGCGGGGGCGAAGTTCGCCGACTACTTCGACTTCGCCGAGCCCTTCACGGCGCTGCCCTCGCACCGGGTGCTCGCCATGCTGCGCGGCGAGAAGGAGGACGCCCTCGCCCTGGAGCTCGAACCGGAGGAGCCGGCCGAGGGCCCCTCCTCGTACGAGGGGATCGTCGCCGGTCGCTTCGGCGTCGCCGACCGGGGCCGCCCCGGGGACAAGTGGCTCCAGGACACGGTCCGCTGGGCCTGGCGCACCCGCATCCTGGTGCACCTCGGGATCGATCTGCGGATGCGGCTGCGGACGGCCGCCGAGGACGAGGCGGTCCGGGTCTTCGCGGCGAACCTGCGGGACCTGCTGCTCGCCGCCCCGGCCGGCACCCGGGCGACGCTGGGGCTCGACCCCGGCTTCCGCACGGGCGTGAAGGTCGCCGTGGTCGACGCGACCGGCAAGGTCGTCGCCACCGACACGATCCACCCCCACGTCCCGGCCAACAAGTGGGACCAGGCGCTGGACAGGCTGGCGCGGCTCGCCAAGGAGCACGCGGTCGAGCTGGTCGCGATCGGGAACGGCACGGCCTCCCGGGAGACCGACAAGCTGGCCGCCGAACTCCTCGCCAAGCACCCCGAGTTGAAGCTCACCAAGATCATGGTCTCGGAGGCCGGGGCCTCGGTCTACTCGGCCTCCGCCTTCGCCTCGCAGGAACTCCCCGGCCTGGACGTGTCGTTGCGCGGCGCCGTCTCCATCGCGCGACGCCTGCAGGACCCCCTCGCCGAGCTGGTGAAGATCGACCCGAAGTCGATCGGCGTCGGCCAGTACCAGCACGACCTGGCCGAGGTGAAGCTCTCGCGCTCGCTCGACGCGGTGGTCGAGGACTGCGTGAACGGCGTCGGCGTGGACGTCAACACCGCCTCGGCACCTCTCCTTTCGCGGGTCTCGGGCATCAGCTCCGGCCTCGCGGAGAACATCGTCGCGCACCGGGACGCCAACGGCCCCTTCCGCTCCCGCCGGGCCCTCAAGGACGTCGCCAGGCTCGGCCCGAAGGCATACGAGCAGTGTGCGGGCTTCCTGCGCATCCGGAACGGCGACGACCCGCTCGACGCCTCGTCGGTGCACCCGGAGGCGTACCCGGTGGTGCGCCGGATGGTGAAGGCGACGGGCGGCGAGGTCGCGGCGCTGATCGGCGACACGGGCACGCTGCGCTCGCTGCGGGCGGACGACTTCGTCGACGAGACCTTCGGCCTGCCGACGGTGACGGACATCCTGCGCGAGCTGGAGAAGCCGGGCCGCGACCCGCGTCCGGCGTTCCGCACGGCCACCTTCAAGGAGGGCGTCGAGAAGATCGGCGACCTGGCGTCCGGGATGGTCCTGGAGGGCGTCGTCACCAACGTGGCCGCGTTCGGCGCGTTCGTGGACGTCGGTGTGCACCAGGACGGCCTGGTGCACGTGTCGGCGATGTCGAAGACCTTCGTCAAGGACCCGCGCGACGTGGTGAAGCCCGGCGACGTGGTGAAGGTGAAGGTCGTGGACGTGGACATCCCGCGCAAGCGGATCTCGCTGACGCTGCGGCTCGACGACGAGCCGGGCGCGGACGGCCAGGGCGGCTCACCCCGGCGCGAGCGGGGCGACCGCGGCGAGCGGGGCGGCCGGCCGCCGCAGCAGCGTCAGGGCGGCGGCCGCAGGGCCGAGGGCGGGAACCGGAACGACCGCGGGGACCGCGGTGGCCGGGATCGTTCGGCGGCGTCCGCCCCCGCCAACAGCGCGATGGCGGACGCCCTCCGCAAGGCCGGCCTGCTCGGCGAGGGCGGCGGCAAGCGCCGCTAGGGACCTCCGGCCGGCTGAGCGGGTCGTCCCCGCGCTCCCCGACGGGGGGGTGCGGGGACGACCCGCGTTCAGCCGGGCAGCGCGTCGAGGTGGCCGGTAAATGCGTTGACATGGCTAGGACACCCAACCATGATCATCATCGGCCTCCACGGGGGAGGTGCACGATTCCTGCTCCTGGAGGTCGTTCCACCCATGAAGCGCATGATCGCGAAGGTCGCCGGCGTCTCCGCCGCCGCCCTGACCATGGCCCTCGTCCCCCTCGCCGGCACCTCGTACGCCGCGGGCTGCTCCGGCGCCGGCTGCGACAACCGCGGCCCCGTCTCCATGGGCTGCGACGCCGACGCCGTGACCAAGGGCAGCGCGACGTCCCGCACCCACTCCGGCCTCAGGGTCGAGCTGCGCTGGTCCCCCAGCTGTCAGGCGGCCTGGGCCCGGGTCACCGCCACCGGTGAGCAGTGGTACGAGCGGTACGGCCACATCGAGAAGTGGTCGGGCTACGGCACCGGGTTCCAGCGCAGCCTCCAGGTGACGTTCCCCAACCCGGGCTCGGACTGGACCAACATGCTCGGCAGCCCCAGCGCCTACTACCGCGCCTGCATCAGCGCCCCCGCCGCCACCAACGAGGTGGACTGCACCCCCTTCTGGTAGACCCGCCGGCCCCCGCGCCCGCGTGAACGAGGCAGCCCCTTTTGCCCGTTGACGCGGACAGGACAGGCAACCAAGATCGACCGCGGCTCCCACGGGGGCCGCGGTCGATCCCGCACCAGAAGGAAGGAACACACCATGAAGCGCATGATCGCGAAGGTCGCGGGCATCTCCGCCGCCGCGATGACCATGGCCCTGGTCCCGCTCGCGGGCACCTCCTACGCCGCCGGGTGCACCGGCGCCGGCTGCGACAACCTCGGTCCGGTCTCGCAGGCCTGCGACGGCGACGCCGTCACCAAGGCGTCCGTCTCCGACGGCATCGACAAGGCCGAGCTGCGCTGGTCGCCCAAGTGCCAGGCCGCCTGGGTCCGCGTGACCGACCCGTACGGTCCCGACAACTGGTGGGACCACCTCGGCTACATCGAGAAGCACAACGGCTACGCCGGCCCGCTCGTCCGCAGCCTCTCGGTCAAGATCCCGGACCCGGGCTCCGACTGGTCCAACATGCTCGGCGGCAGCGGCTACTACTACCGCGTCTGCCTGAAGGACACCGGCACGGGCGACGTCACCTGCAGCCCCTACTGGTAGACCGCCGACCCCCGCGTGAGCGGAGCCGCGGCCGTCGCGCCGCGGCTCCGTGACGTCCCCGACACACTCCTTCTCACGAAGTGGCATCCCCCTGATGAAGACCATCCTCGCGAAGACGGCGGGCGTCGCGGCCGCCGCGATGACCATGGCCCTGGTCCCGCTCGCGGGCACCTCCTACGCCGCCGGCTGCTCCGGCAGCGGCTGCGACAACCGCGGCCCCGTCTCCATGGGCTGCGACGCCGACGCCACGACCAAGGTGTCCACCGTCAACGGCAACGGCTTCAAGGCCGAGCTGCGCTGGTCCAACGCGTGTCAGGCCGGGTGGGTCCGCACCACGTCCCCCGACGGCAGCCAGTGGTGGCCCCGGTACGGCTCCGTCGAGAAGTGGCTGGGTGCCGGCACCGACTTCCAGCGCAGCCTCTCGGTGCAGTTCCCCTACGAGGCGGGCACCGACTGGTCCAACATGCTGGGCAGCGGCAGCGCCTACTACCGCGTGTGCATCAATGACAACAACAACGTGACCTGCAGCAACTTCTGGTAGACCGCCGGCCCCGGCGTCCGCGTGAAGCGAGGCCACAGCCCACCGGGCTGTGGCCTCCTCGCGTCCGGCCCCGGTTACGGGAGGAAGCGCAGCGCCCAGTCGGCGCGGTTGGCGACGGAGAGGTCCTCGTCCTCCGTCATGGGCTGGAGGAGCCGGCGGGCCTCCTTCGGATCCGCCTGGACCAGCTCGACGATCTCGGCGGCCAGGCCGTCCTGGTCGTCGCCGAGGTCGACGGCGGAGGCCCGGATCAGGGTCGGAAGGGCGTCCGGGCCGCCGAGGGCCGCGAGGACGCCGCCGAGGAGTTCCCGGGCGTAGGCGTTCCGCTCGGAGAGGGCACGGTCGAGCTCCGCCTGGAGGCGCGGCAGGAGGCCGGCGTCGCCCGAGGCCGCGATCTCGTCGGCGAGGTCGATCGTCTCGTCCACGTCGGCGTCCAGATCGTCCAGCATCTCGGTCAGCCGGGTCAGTAGGTCGGTCATGGTGCCTCCTGGAATGCGCCGTCCACGAGGACGGGGACGGTCGTCGAGCGGTCGGTCTCGGCGGCCACGGCCACGTCCTGCGGATAGCCGTACTCGTACAGTTCACGGCCCGAGTCGCAGCCGTGCAAGGCGGCGACCGGGTCCTCGGTCGCGTCCCACAGCGTGGCCGCCGCGGTCGCCTCCGGGGTCAGGGGGTGTGTGCCCCGCAGGGCGGAGAGCACCGCTCCCGCGCCCAGCAGGTCTTCGAGCGCCGGGCGCAGCGAACCGTCCGGCCACCGCTCGCCGGAGGCGATGACGGCGAGCGGGCGCTCCGCCGTGCCGTGGCCCCGGTCGCGGAGCCACCGGGCGACGGCGGTGTGGTTGCGCAGCGAGGCGGCGACGACGGTCGCGCCGCCGGAGGCCGCCCCGGCCGCGATCGTGGAGCCGTTCGGGGAGGGCAGGACCAGGCGGCCGGGAGGCGGCGCCGCACGCAGGGCGGCCGGGGAGAGCGACCAGGGGTGCGCCCCGGTGGCCTCGCGCCGGCCGACGGCGAGCACGGCGTCGTTCTCCCGCGCGTACGCGGCGGCCGTGGCGTCCCGCCAGCGGTACGGGAGGACGGCGGTGCCGCCCTCGACGGCGACGCCGACGGCGGTGGTGAAGGACAGCACGTCGACGACGACCACGCAGGCGGCCGCCGGGGCGAGGACCCGCGCCTCCACGGGCCCCCAGCCGAAGGAGACGGTCACCGCGGCACCCGTGGGCACGGAACGGGCATCAGAGTTCGGTCGCCTTTCCGTCGGCGACCTCGATGCGGCGGGTGGTGCGGACCGCGTCGAGCATGCGGCGGTCGTGCGTGACGAGCAGCAGGGTGCCCGTGTACGAGTCGAGCGCGGACTCCAGCTGCTCGATGGCCGGCAGGTCCAGGTGGTTCGTCGGCTCGTCGAGGACGAGCAGGTTCACTCCCCGGCCCTGGAGCAGGGCCAGCGCGGCGCGCGTGCGCTCGCCCGGGGAGAGCGTGGTGGCGGGCCGCATGACGTGGACGGCCTTGAGGCCGAACTTGGCGAGCAGCGTCCGGACCTCGGCGGGCTCGGTGTCGGGCACGGCCGCGCAGAACGCCTCCAGGAGCGTCTCCGTGCCGTGGAAGAGCTTGCGGGCCTGGTCGACCTCGCCCACGACGACGCCCGAGCCGAGGACCGTGTCGCCGGAGTCCAGCGGCAGCCGGCCGAGGAGGGCGGCGAGCAGGGTCGACTTCCCGGCGCCGTTGGCCCCGGTGACGGCGACCCGGTCGGCCCAGTCGATCTGGAGGGTGACGGGACCGAAGGAGAAGTCGCCGCGGCGCACCTCCGCCTCGCGGAGGGTCGCGACGACCGAGCCGGAGCGGGGCGCGGCGGCGATCTCCATCCGCAGCTCCCACTCCTTGCGGGGCTCGTCGACGACGTCGAGGCGCTCGATCATGCGCTGGGTCTGCCGGGCCTTGGCGGCCTGCTTCTCGCTGGCCTCGCTGCGGGCGTTGCGGCCGAGCTTGTCGCCGTCGGTGGCCTTGCGCCGGGCGTTCTTGACGCCCTTGTCCATCCAGGACCGCTGCATGTGGCCGCGGGCTTCGAGGGCGGCCTTCTTGCCGGCGTACTCCTCGTAGTCCTCGCGCGCGTGGCGCCGGGCGGTGTCCCGCTCCTCCAGGTACGCCTCGTAGCCGCCGCCGTACAGGGTGATCTGCTGCTGGGCGAGGTCGAGCTCCAGGACCTTGGTGACCGTGCGGGTGAGGAACTCGCGGTCGTGGCTGATGACGACCGTCCCGGCGCGCAGTCCCTTCACGAAGGACTCCAGGCGCTCCAGGCCCTCGAGGTCGAGGTCGTTGGTGGGCTCGTCGAGCAGGAAGACGTCGTAGCGGGAGAGCAGGAGGGAGGCGAGACCGGCGCGGGCCGCCTGACCGCCGGAGAGCGAGGTCATCGGCTGGTCGAGGCCGACGGTGAGGCCGAGGGAGTCGGCGACCTCCTCGGCGCGCTCGTCGAGGTCGGCGCCGCCGAGGTTCAGCCAGCGCTCCAGGGTGACCGCGTACGCGTCGTCCGCGCCGGGGGTGCCGTCGACGAGTCCCTGGGTGGCCTCGTCCATGGCGGTCTGGGCGGCGGCGACGCCGGTGCGGCGGGCGAGGAACTCCCGCACGGTCTCCCCGGCGCGCCGCTCGGGCTCCTGCGGGAGGTGGCCGACGGCGGCGGTGGGCGGGGAGAGCCGCAGCTCGCCCTCCTCCGGGGTGTCGAGCCCGGCGAGCAGGCGCAGCAGGGTCGACTTCCCGGCGCCGTTGACGCCGACGAGGCCGATGACGTCGCCGGGGGCGACGACCAGGTCGAGCCCGGCGAAGAGGGTGCGTTCGCCGTGGCCGGCGGCGAGGTCCTTGGCGACGAGGGTTGCAGTCATCAGGGAACGAATCCTAGGCGACGCTGCGACACGCCGGGGATCCGAGGAGCCCGAGGAGCCCGAGCAGGACGGCCCGGTAGGTCTCGCCGTGGAAGCGGAACGGGCCGACGCCGGGGTAGCCCTCGCGTGCGAGGTCGGCGGTCGGGCCGGTCTGCCAGGCGAAGTCGCGCCAGACGACGTCCCCGCCCTCGCGTGCGACGACGGCGGTGACGGCGCCGCAGCCGGGGTCGTCGCAGTCGGGGCAGGAGTGGATCACCCGGCGGGTGCCGTCGGCGAGGAGGAGTGCGGGGGCGTGACCGGCGCGGACGGCGGGCGGCACGTCCGCCGCGAGCGGCGAGACGGAGTCGAAGCCGTCGGTCTCGTCGAGCCGGTGGAGCAGCGGCCTGCCGTCGACGAGGAAGTCGTGGTGGGGGTGCTCGCCGCCCGGACTGGCGGCGGAGACGAGGTCGAGGGTCGTGTACGGGACCGGCATGACTCCAGTCTTTCCCCGTTCCGTGGCCGCGCCGTCCCGGAAATGTCCCGGTCCCGGTACGGTCCGGGGCATGAGGAGCGACGTGATCGTGGTGGGCGGCGGGGTCGTCGGACTGGCGACGGCGACGACCCTGGCGGAGCGCGGGCTGCGGGTGCGGATCTGGTCGCGGGACGCGGTGACGGGGACGACCTCGGCCGTGGCGGGCGCCTTGTGGTGGCCCTACCGGATCGAGCCGGCGGCCGAGGTCGGGGCCTGGGCGCTCCGCTCCCTGCGGGTGTACGGGGAGTGGGCGGCCGATCCGGGACGCAGCGGGGTGCGACAGGTGGCCGGGGTGCACGCCGGCACGGTCCTGAAGGGTCTGGGCCCCTGGGCGCAGGAGGTCGAGGGGCTGCGGCAGTTGGCGCCGGAGGAGGTGCCGGGGCCGTACCGGACGGGGCTGGCGGCGCGGCTTCCGCTGCTCGACATGCCGGTCCATCTGCGGTTCCTGCGGAGCCGGTTCGAGGCCATGGGCGGGGTCTTCGAGCGGCGCGCGGTGGACGGCTTCGCGGAGGCGGCGGCACTGGCTCCGGTGGTGGTCGACTGCACGGGGCTCGCGGCGCGTGAGCTCGTGCCGGATCCCGGACTGCGTCCCGTACGGGGTCAGTTGGTCCTGGTGGAGAACCCGGGGATCGAGGAGTGGTTCACGGCGGCGGACGAGTCGGCGGGCGAGACCACGTACTTCTTCCCGCACGCCGACCGGCTGGTGCTGGGCGGGACGGCGGAGGAGGGGGACGGGCGGCTCGACCCGGATCCCGCGACGGCGGCGGCGATCGTGGCGCGGTGCGCGCGGGTGCGTCCGGAGGTCGCGGGGGCCCGGATCCTCGGTCACCGGGTGGGGCTGCGGCCCGCCCGGGCGGGCGGGGTGCGGATCGAGGCGGTGCCGCTGCCCGGCGGTGGACGCCTCGTCCACCACTACGGGCACGGAGGCGCCGGGGTGACGGTGGCCTGGGGCTGCGCGGAGGCTGCGGCGGAGCTGGCCGTCGGGTGAGGACGGCCGCTCCGTCGGACCGCGGGGCGGGCCGACGCGGCCGCGGGGCGGGCCGACGGCCGGAAACGACCGCGGGGCGGTCGCCGTCCTTTCGGATCGCGACCGCCCCGCGTGCCGTACTACTTCCAGAGCGGCGGCTTGCTGTTGTTGTCCGCGTCCTCGCACGCCTTGGCCTGGCGCTCCAGGGCGTCGGCGCGCGCGAAGGCCTTGCGGGCCTCCGTCGTGGCGCCGAGGCGCTTGAGCTGGTTGCCCCGGTCGCGCTCCTTGTGGGCGTCGGCCCGCAGCTTGCCGACGTTGCACGTGATGGTCCCGGCGGCGGCCGGCTCGGCCGTCACCGTCTGTCCGAGCAGCATGCCCCCGGCGAGCAGCGTCGTGGCGAGCAGGGCCGTCAGGGTGCGGCGGGCGGGCTTGGTGTGGCGCATGGTGGTTCTCCAACTTCAAGGCCTTGTGGGCCTGTTCGAGGCATGGTCAGTACCAGCGGGTAACTTTACCTCGGCAAACGTCGGATTCACGCCACGCCCGGCCGGGGGCACCTGATCGTCAACACCTCTCCACAGGACTCCCACTGACGAGGTGATAGGCCGCCCGCGCGTCGAGGAGCAGCGGGACCAGGGCGCGCTGCGACTGGCGCAGCGGAACGAACGCGCCGGCGCCCTCCGCCCGTACCGTCACCCCGTGCAGGGCGAGTTCGTCGCCCGCCTCGGCGTACTGCGCGGCGTCCAGGCGGTAGCCGCACGGCGGGTCGGCGAGGATCTCCTCCGGCTCGGCGGGGTCGTTGTCGGCGCCGCCGAGGTAGACCGGACCCCGGTCCGCGAACCCGGCGGCCCGGGCGAGGACGGTGGCCGCGGTGAGCGGCCCGCGCCGCGCGTCCAGGTAGGCGAAGGCCCCCTTCAGGGCGGCGTGCTGGGTGGCGACGCGGCGCCGGTGGTTGCGCGCCGGGTCGTCCTTCTCGGCCTGGTCGAGGGCGTCCACCCGGGTCTCCACGAGCAGTCCCGCGGCGTGCTTGACGCCGGCCGTGTTGCGCAGGATCCGCTCCTGGCCGTCGCCGGCGACCTGCTTGACCGGCTCGCCCGTGAGCGGGTCGGTCCAGATGCCGTAGATCCCGCTGCTGTAGCCCGCGAGCCCGGCGGCCGGCCGGACGTACGACTCCGAGAGCGTCCTCGACTCCCCGTGGACGCGCGGATCGGTGTCGAGACTGCGGGGCCAGAGCGCGAGCAGGTCCTTGTCGTAGTAGCGGGGGGTGGCGCCGTACTCGTGGAGGTCGTACACGAGGGCGGGCCGCCGGTCGCGGATCACGGCGGCGATCGCGCGCGCCTCTGCGGTCCGCAGGGCGATGTGGTCGCGGTTGACGTCGACGCCGTCGCCGTTGCCGCGGGTGTCGGCCTCCCGGCCGTCGGGATTCGCGGTGGGGACCACCAGGAGGGTGGTGCGGGCGAGGAAGCGCCGGGTCTCCGGGTCCTGGCCGTAGGCGAGGTCGCGCACCGTGCTCAGACAGGCCTCCCGGCCCGCCGGCTCGTCGCCGTGCTGGCTGCAGACCAGCAGCACGGTCGTGCCGGCGCGGCCCGCCCCGAGGGTGGCGAGGCGCAGCGGGCGGCCCTGCCCGGTGGTGCCGATCTCGCGCAGCGACACCCGCTCGCTGCCCCGGTCGACCGCCGTGAGGAAGTCCGCCTCCTCGGCCCCGGTCGTCCACCGGGCGCCCCCGCTCTCCTCGAACCCGGTGCGCGGGAGGGACCGCGCGGGCGCGCTGTCCGCCGCCTTGGCGGGGACGGTGACGAGCGGCAGCGCGAGGGCGGCGGCCCCCACCAGGAGAGCGAGCGTCCGCCGGGAACTCCGGCTCCTGACCAGGGGGTTCATCGGCGGCTCCGGTTCCTGGCGGATGCGGTACGGGGGTTCATCGGGCGGCTCCCGGACGCGGGGCCGCGGCCGGGCCGGGCAGGCGGGGTCCGCTCACGGCGGCCGGCGGAAGGGGGCCGGTCAGGGACGGGACGTACGAGGGCGCCGGCGCGGCCGGGGCCGGTCCCGCCGTCGCCCGGTCGAACGCCCCCGCGCCGCCGACGAGGGGCAGCTTCGCCGAGGTGCGGGCGAGGTCGAGGGTGAGGGTCGGGGTGGTCGACGGAGGGTCGAGGAGGTCCTTGTCGGTGCCGCCGACGATCAGGGCGAGCCGGTGGCCGGCCGGGACGACGTGGTCGGTCGCGGCGAGGTCCAGGGTGAGGGTGTACGCCCTGCCGGGGGTCAGCGGGCGTCCCTGGCGCGGGTCCGCCCAGGTGCCGAGGTCGGCCCAGCCCCGGCTGACCACCGTGGAGGCGACGGCCGCCGTCCGGGCCTCGGTCTCCTTGAAGCAGGCGCTGTCGCCCGGAGTGCTCGAACCCCAGCAGGTGCGGTCGGTGAGGGTCGTGATGCCCTCCCCCGCCGCCGCGTAGTCCCGGATCGTGTCGGGCCCGAGGTCGACCAGGACGGCGGACAGGTGCGCGGTGGAGGTGCTGGGGGTCGCGGTCACCGTCACCTTCGAGGAGCCTGAGATCCGCAGGTCCCGGGAGAGCGGCCGGGTGACGAACCCGGCCTTCTCCGGGGTCGGGGCGTCGATCCGGGCCGCCCAGTCCAGCTCGCCGAGGCCCGGGGCGTCGGTGAAGGCCGCGGTGGAGCCGGGCCGGGCGGGCGCGCGCCCGAGGACGCCCGGACCGGGGGCCGCGCCGGGAGCGGGCCGCAGGGTGGTGGTCGCGGTGGTGCGGGGCGGCCACTGCCGGTCGGTGGTCCAGACGTCCGGGGCCCGCTCGACGTCGGCGACGGGCTCGCGGTCGATGCCGTTCTCGTAGCCGAGGAGGTAGTGGTCGAACCAGCGGTGCAGGGTGCGGACCCAGTCGGCGCGCCGGAAGTCGAAGGGGTCGACGTGGCCGGTCTGGGAGAGCCAGATCTTCCGCTCGACGCCGTGGGCGGCGAGGGCGTCCCACCACTGGCCGAACTGCTTGGTGCGGACGTTGAGGTCCTGCTGTCCGTGGACGACGAAGACGCTGGCCCTGACCTTCCCCGCGTCCTTCACGTAGTCGCGCTCGGTCCAGGCCGGGGTCCAGTCCGCGCTGTACGGGGTGCCGGCGGTGATCCGGTCCTGGACGGCGGCGCAGCGGCCCTGCGCCTCGGGGCTGTTCACGTAGTCGGAGAGCCAGCTCGGGTTGGCGTCGTAGAGCGGGGCGCCCTGCGAGTGGAAGTAGTCGTACCAGGAGGAGATGGCGCCGATCGGAACGATCGTTTTCAGCCCTTCGACGCCGGTGGCGGCGACACCGTTGGCGATGGCGCCGTCCCAGCTCTTGCCGATCATGCCGACGTTCCCGGTGCTCCAGGCGGTGGCGCGGGCCGGGGTGCCGCCGGTGCGGGAGGTGTAGCCGCGCGCGCGGCCGTTCAGCCAGTCGACGACGGCCTTGGCGGACTGGACGTCCGAGCGTCCGCCGACGTCGTCGCAGCCGTCGGAGCGGTTGGTGCCGGCGAGGTCGACGGCGACGAAGGCGTAGCCGCGCGGGACGAAGTAGTTGTCGTAGAAGAGCGGGAACTGGACGGGGTTCCCGTCGGCGTCGTACGTCTTCTTCTGGCTCTCGTTGCCGCGCCCGCAGCAGGAGTAGTACGGGCTGGCGTCCATGATGACCGGGATCCTCCGGCCGGCGGCCGCGGGCTCGCGGGGGCGCACGATGTCGACGGCGACCCGGTCGGCGCGCCCGTCGCCGTCGCCGTCGAGGCCGGTGTCGACCCAGACGGACTCGCGGACGGCGTCGGCGTACGAGTGGACCGGGCGGGACTCGCGCACGAAGGGCGCGGCGGGCGCGGCCGGCTCGGGGCGCGCCCCGGCGGGGGTGACCAGGGTCGCGAACAGGGCGGCCGTGGCCGCGGACACGAGGGTTCCGTACGTCAGTCGGGCTCCGCGGGTTCTCCGCTTTCGCATCGGCATGCGGCGGAACGTACCCCGGTCAACTCCCGTGCAAAAGAGTGCCGGAGGGAATCAGGGGGGATTCAGGGTGATTCCGGAGACGGACGGGTTCATGTCGGCCGAATGGCGATCGTGTGACAGGGGGTCCTCTGGACGTGACGGTGCGTCGAGGGGCTGAATAGGGTCCGAGTTAAGGACCGACGACCACCCGTGCGTCTTACGTTTCTTATGACTTGGGGAGCACCCGTGCACCGCAGAATCATCGTTCCGAGCGCCCTCGCGGCCTCGCTGCTGCTGGCGATCCCGGCATCGGCGGCCGACTTCACCCCCGGCGCCCCGGGCATCGGCGACTCCTACTACCCCGCCAGTGGCAACGGCGGCTACGACGTCTCCCACTACGACCTGCGGCTGACGTACCAGCCCGCCACGGACCTGCTGGAGGGCACGGCGACGATCCTCGCCACGACCCGGCAGAACCTGTCCCGCTTCAACCTGGACCTCGGGCTGAAGGTCAGCGAGATCCGGGTCAACGGCCGGCCGGCGAAGTTCACCACCTCGGGGGACCACGAGCTGGAGGTCACCCCGGCGAGCCCGCTGGCGAAGAACACGCCGGTCACGGTCGTCGTCCGCTACGCGGGCAAGCCGTCCGAGTTCAAGATCGACGGCTGGTCGGCCTGGGCCCGCACCCCGGACGGCGGAGTGGCCGCGCAGGAGCCGGACTCGGCCGTCTGGTGGTTCCCGTCCAACGACCACCCGCTGGACAAGGCCACGTTCGACGTGTCGGTCTCGGTGCCGGACGGCACCCAGGCCATCAGCAACGGCGTGCTGCAGTCGCAGTCCTCGCGGCTCGGCTGGACCCGCTTCAACTGGCGGTCCAACAAGCCCCAGGCCACCTACCTGGCGACGCTGGCCGTCGGCAAGTTCGACATCACGACGGACCGGACCGCGAACGGGCTGCCCGTCCTGAACGCGTACAGCAAGGACCTCGGTGACAACGCGGGCGCCGCGCGTGCCTCGATCGAGCGCACGACCGAGGTGGCCGAGTGGCTGGAGTCGGTCTTCGGGCCGTACCCCTTCAACTCCCTCGGCGGCTACGTGCCGAACGTGACCAGCGGTTTCGCGCTGGAGACGCAGACCCGCCCGTTCTACAGCCCGCGGCAGTTCGCCAACGGCGCGAACGTGTCGGTGGTCGTCCACGAGCTGGCGCACCAGTGGTACGGCGACAGCGTGTCCGTCCGCGACTGGAAGGACATCTGGGTCAACGAGGGCTTCGCCCGGTACAGCCAGTGGCTGTGGTCGGAGAAGGAGGGCGAGGGCACGGCCCAGGAGCTGGCGGACTACGCGTACGCCACGCGGCCGGCCGACGACCCGTTCTGGACGGTGAAGCCGGGTGACCCGGGCGCCGAGAACCAGTTCCACATCGCCGTGTACGACCGGGGCGCGCTGGCGCTCCAGGCGCTGCGCAACGAGATCGGCGACGAGGACTTCTTCGCGATCCTGAAGGGCTGGCCGCAGCAGTTCGCCTACGGCAACGCGCGGGTCGCCGACTTCGTCCGGTACGCGGAGAAGGTCTCCGGCAAGCCGCTCGCCGGGCTCTTCGACACCTGGCTGTACCAGCCGTCGAAGCCGGCCGCCCCGGCGGCGACCGCGGCGGGTCTGTCCTCCCCCGCCGCCGCGCCGTCGGCCCGCGCCGCGAAGCCGTCGAAGCCGGCGCAGCCGAAGTCGTGGAAGAAGATCGCGGAGACGAACACGATCCACGAGAACGGCGGCCACGAGGGCCACGCCGGGCACTGATCCCACCGCCCTCCGGTCTCCGGGCCGCGGGGTTTCACGAGGCCGTCCGTCAGCGCTGCGCGCGGCGGGCGGCCTCGCGGGCCTTCCTGGCCAGGGGCAGATAGCGCAGGCGCTCGGGCAGGACCGGGACCACGGTCCGGACGACGCGGGCGAACCGGCGCAGGGCGCGCTCCTGCGCCTGCGTCCATTCCAGGCCGATGGTCTCGCGGGCGTCCGGCGGCATCAGGCCGACCGTGAGGAACGCGCGCAGCCTCAGGAAGGGGCGGCGCAGGACGGGCCAGAGCACCCGGAGGGCGAGCCGGAGCGGCAGTGGGCCGCGGTCGGGGGCCGGCAGCGGCAGGTCGGTGTCGAGCAGTTCCCGTACGACGGCGGTGGCCTCGATCTCCTCGGCGAGGACCTTCCGGTAGTACGGCCAGAAGTCCTCGATCGTCTGCGGCATGTCCCGGTCGTGGATGCCGAGGATCCGGCCGACCCGGAGCCACTCGGCGTACAGCTGCCATTCCTGCGCGTCGGTGAGCGGGCGGGCGAGCAGGCCGAGACCGTACCGGTAGATCGGGAAGCCGGTCGCGTGGACCCAGGAGTAGTAGGCCGGGGTGAGGGCGTGGTAGCGGCGCCCGTGGGCGTCGGTGCCCTGGATCGTCCGGTGCAGCTCCCTGAGCCGGCGGCCCTCCCGGGCGGCCTCGTCGCCGCCGTAGATCCACAGCTGGAGCGAGCGGAGGGAGCGCTCGCC
>NZ_JBHWFF010000054.1:0-34469 GCF_042733785.1 Streptomyces sp. NPDC059695
GCGCGCGCGCGTTTACGTCCCGTCGCCGCGGCGGCGGGGGCCCCCGGCGGGGCGGGTGTTCGCCCCCCCCCCCGCGCCCCCCCCCCGCCCCCCCCCCCCCCCGCGGGGGGGCGCGGCGGGGCACGTCAGGGCTAGGACACCATCCCCTGCCCCTCCAGCTCCGTCAGGCGTACGGTGCTCAGCCCGCCGCGCTCGGTCGTCACCTCCGTCACCTTCAGCTGGGTGCCCGGGGTGAGGATGTACTCCTCCTCGCCCGTGAACGCGGAGAACCGCCGGATCCCCACCGCGCGCGCCGGCGTCACCTCGAACAGGGTCCGCCTGCCGCGGTTCCCCAGGAACGCCCGGGCCACGCTCGGCTCGGACGTGCACGACGAGACGCCCCACCAGGTCACGGTGCGCCCGAGCGGATACTGCGACCGCAGGTCCAGCGCCACACCGCGCCACAGCGGCCGCTTCTGCACCGGCAGGTCGGCGACGGCCGAGAACAGCAGCCGCAGATACGGCAGGTACGGCTCCAGCCGATCCCGGTCCGGGGAGCGCAGCACGGCGTTGATCTCGCGGTAGAACGCCGACTCGCACGTGTACAGGTACAGCGCCGAGATGGCGTCCGCCGACAGGCCGGCCCCCGCCTCCGCGACCTTCGCCTCCGCGAACCGGCTCGACCGCTCGACGTACCGGTCGAGGTTCGCCAGCACCTTCGTCACCGGCTCGAGAGCCTTCCGGAAGTCCATCACCGGCGTGTCGAAGACCCCGGTGATCGGCGGCAGGACGAGCCCCTCGTCCTTGACGCTGGTGAGCCGCTCCAGATAGAGCTGGTGGAGCTCCATCGTCGACGCGATGAACGCGCCCATGCGCGCCGCGACGCCCCCGTCACCGGAGCCGCCGGCCCCGGCCGCGTCCTGGTCCCAGCCCTTGCGCGGCAGCCAGTCGACCGGCTCGGCCCCCACCGCCACCAGGGCGTCGTTCACCTGGGAGAAGTGGTCCCCCTCGCAGAACAGGTCCCCCTGCGCCGCCGGGTTCGCGTGGTCCAGGTGCCGGACCTCGACCCCCGGGTACTTCTTCTCCAGCCGCTGCACGACCCGCTTCAGGCTCCGGGCGTGCGCGCCCCACCAGGCGAACACCACCCCGCGGTCCTCCTCCTCGGCGTCCTGCTTCGCCCGGAGGATCTCCTCCACGATCTGCTCGGCCACGGGGCGCCAGAAGGCGGTGTGCTGATCGGTCGGCACCGCCCCGTCCGCGCTCGCGGTGAGGGAGGCGTTCAGGAGGAGCACGCCCTGGGTCAGCATCGCCTGGAACCACTCCGGCGGCTGGACCGTGTCCTCCTTCTTCAGCAGGGCCCGGACCTCGCCGACCGGCGTCTTCCTGGCGATGCCGTACTTCCACATCGCGGCCGCCTTGATGAGGCAGCGAATGCTCACCACCCGGCCGAACTGACTGTCCTTCCAGTCGTGGAACGTGTTGTCGAACATGGCGATGCCGGTCGCGCTCTCCGCCCGCGGGTACGGGTTCTGCCCGAAGGCGACGACCTTCCACTTGTGCGGCGGATGCGGCTTGAGCGCCTGGAACGTCAGCTCGCGCACCGGAACCACCTCCGGGCTCCGCTTCGGGCCGATGAAGGCCCCGGCCCCCGGCTGCGCCTCGATCACCGGGCCGAGCAGCGGCAGCCACGGCTCACCGCCCCCGGTGAACAGCCCGGCCAGCCCCAGCGGGTCGGCCGGCGCGGCGGCCGGGGCGGCGGGCGAAGCCGGGGTGGCGGTCTGCACGGCGGCGGACTGCTCGCCCGGCTGCTGCTCGGCGACGGGCGCCTGCTCGGGCACCTTGATCCGTACCCGCTGCGCCGGTCCCGCGCCCTCGATGTCGTCGAGCTGCCCCAGGACCGCGGCCCGCAACCGGTCGTAGTCCGCGAACCCGTGGTCGTGGAACAGGGTGTAGCCCGTCCACATCAGGTTGGCGCACACCTGGGCGGGCACCTGCCCGGTCCGCGCGCCCATCCCGACGAGAGCCACCGAGCGGATGCTGCCGGGCTTCGCCAGGTTCTGCAGGTGGACCGCCTGGAACGCGGCCGCGCACGCCAGCGCCACGTTCATGGTGGAGCTGATGTTCTGCGAGGACTGCCGCATCGTCGGCGTGGAGATCAGATACCGCGGCACGGCCGCTCCGGACGGGACGCACACGGCGCTGCCCACCGGAAGGCTGCCGCCGAACCCGTCGCGTATCGCCCGCTGCACCCGCACCTGGACACCGGCGCCGAGGTGCCGCTTGACGACGGCGTCGACCCCTCCGTCCATCCGGCCCCGGGCGTTGGTGGGGGACACCCACGCGTCGACGTCCACGTCGAGCAGGGACCCCTGCCGGATCTCGACCGCCGGCGTGTCCGCGAACGCGGACCGCCAGGCCTCCACCACCTCGTCGTTGACGTCGACGAGGACGACCTTCAACGCACGCTCGACACCCACGAATTCCCCCTCACGCACACACTTCCGAACGACCTCGAAGCTATCGCGCGCCACTGACAACGCCCGTGAGCCGCGTCTCATCGCCCGGGTCCGCCTTGCTATGCAACTCGTTGCATAGCAAGATCGGGCGCATGGCGCTCGACCACGCGATCCTCGTGTCCCTGCTCGAGAAGCCCGGATCCGGCTACGAGCTGGCCCGGCGCTTCGAGCGGTCCATCGGATACTTCTGGACCGCCACCCACCAGCAGATCTACCGCGTGCTCAAGCGCATGGAGAGCGAGGGCTGGGTGGACGTCCGGGACGTGCCGCAGCAGGGGCGTCCCGACAAGAAGGAGTACTCCGTCGCCGGGCCCGGCCGGGCGGCGCTCTCCGCGTGGCTGCACGCGCCCATCGAGCCCGAGAGCGTGCGCCACGACCTCGCCGTGAAGATCCGGGGCGCAGCCTTCGACGATCCGGCCGCGCTGACCGGAGAGGTCGAGCGGCACAGGCAGGCGCACACGGACCGTCTGGAGCACTACCTCGCGGGCGAGGCACGCGACTTCCCCGCCTCCGGAGCCGCCGGTCCGCCCGACGCCGAACGGGAGCTCCAGCACGCCGTGCTGCGCGGCGGCATCGCGTACGAGCGGATGATGATCACCTGGCTCGACGACGTGCTCGCCACGCTCGGCCGCTTCGGGACCGGCCGCTGAAACGGCCTCCCGCACCCCTCCCGCGCCACCGGTCGCGCGCACCCCACGTACGCCCGGTCGCACCCACCTCCCGTACCACCACACCCTCATCCCGAGCCGGAAAGGCGGACGTCATGGCCGACCCGCTGCTGTTCAACCCGCACACCTACGACCCGGCCCACTTCGACCCGGAGACCCGCCGGCTGCTGCGCGCCACGGTGGACTGGTTCGAGGCCCGCGGCAAGCGCAGGATCATCGAGGACTACCGGACCCGGGCCTGGCTCGGCGACTTCCTCGCCTTCGCCGCCGAGGAGGGGCTCTTCGCCACCTTCCTGACGCCGGGCTCCGCCGCGGGCGAGGGTGAGGACGACAAGCGCTGGGACACCGCCCGCATCGCCGCCCTCAACGAGATCCTCGGCTTCTACGGGCTCGACTACTGGTACGCCTGGCAGGTCACCATCCTCGGCCTCGGCCCGGTCTGGCAGAGCGAGAACGCCGCCGCCCGCTCCCGCGCCGCCGAACTCCTCGCGCAGGGCGAGGTGTTCGCGTTCGGGCTCTCCGAGAAGTCCCACGGCGCCGACATCTACTCGACCGACATGCTCCTGGAGCCCGACGGCACGGGCGGCTTCCGCGCCACCGGCTCCAAGTACTACATCGGCAACGGGAACGCCGCCGGGCTGGTCTCCGTCTTCGGCCGCCGCACCGACGTCGAGGGCCCCGACGGCTACGTCTTCTTCGCCGCCGACAGCCGTCACCCGGCGTACCGGCTCGTCAAGAACGTCGTCGACTCCTCCAAGTACGTCAGCGAGTTCCGCCTGGAGGACTACCCGGTCTCCGCCGAGGACGTGCTGCACACCGGGCGCGCCGCCTTCGACGCCGCGCTGAACACCGTCAACGTCGGCAAGTTCAACCTGTGCACCGCCTCGATCGGCATCTGCGAGCACGCGATGTACGAGGCCGTCACCCACGCGCAGAACCGCATCCTGTACGGCCGCCCGGTCACCGCCTTCCCGCACGTGCGGCGCGAGCTGGCCGACGCCTACGTCCGGCTCGTCGGCATGAAGCTGTTCAGCGACCGCGCCGTCGACTACTTCCGCACGGCGGGCCCCGACGACCGCCGTTACCTCCTCTTCAACCCGATGACGAAGATGAAGGTGACCACGGAGGGCGAGAAGGTCATCGACCTGATGTGGGACGTCATCGCCGCCAAGGGCTTCGAGAAGGACAACTACTTCGCGGAGGCCGCCGTGGAGATCCGCGGCCTGCCGAAGCTGGAGGGCACGGTCCACGTCAACCTGGCGCTGATCCTGAAGTTCATGCGCAACCACCTGCTCGACCCGGTCGCGTACGAGCCCGTCCCGACCCGCCTGGAGGCGGCCGACGACACGTTCCTGTTCCGCCAGGGCCCGGCGCGCGGTCTCGGCTCGGTCCGCTTCCACGACTGGCGCCCGGCCTACGAGGCGTTCGCCCACGTGGCCAACGTCGCCCGCTTCCGCGAACAGGCCGACGCGCTGTGCGCGTTCGTGCTCGAGGCCGCTCCCGACGAGCAGCAGAGCCGTGACCTCGACCTGCTGCTCGCCGTCGGCCAGCTCTTCGCGCTCGTCGTCCACGGGCAGCTGGTCCTGGAGCAGGCGGCCCTGACCGGTCTCGACGAGGACGTGCTCGACGAGCTCTTCGCCGTCCTGGTCCGCGACTTCTCCGCGCACGCCGTCGAGCTGCACGGCAAGGACTCGGCGACGGAGCAGCAGCAGCTCTGGGCGCTCGGCGCCGTCCGGCGGCCGGTCGTGGACGAGGCGCGGTCGGGGCGGGTCTGGCAGCGGGTCGAGGCGCTGTCGGGGGCGTACGAGATGAAGCCCTGACCCTTCCTCGGGGTCAGCCCCGGACCGGTCGGCCCTCGGCGTCCACGACGACGGTGTCCCAGTGGCGGTCCCACCGGTCGCCGACGTACTCGGGGACCTCGCCCGCCGGGTAGCGGACCCAGCCCCGGGGCGGCTCCTGGCCGTCGGCCACGCAGTCCTGGCCGGAGGCGTTGCCCACCGCCTTGACGGGGTAGCGGCCGGAGCCGCAGACGCGCTCCCCGCTCGCGCAGCCCGTCAGGAGCAGGGCGGCGGCCAGGCCCGCGACGGTGAGCACGGGGAGGGCGCGCCGGGGGCGGCGGGGACTGCGGGTCTGCCGGCTGGTCACTTTCACGGGCCTTTCTCGCTGGTGCACCCAGTCTCGGCGAGCGGGGGAGGTCCGTGATGAGTACGCGTACTCACCCGCGGGTGAGTCGTGGGGGGGCGCCCCGGGGGGCAGCGGGCGGCGGGCCGCCGGCGGCGCCGGACGCGCGCGGGGGGGAGCGCGGCGCGGGCGCGGGGGGGCGGCGGCCCGCGTGCCCTCGCGCAGCGGCGCGCGGGGCTCGGGCCCGCCGCGGCGCCGGCGGCCCCGCCCCCCCCCCCCCCCCCCGCCCCGCGTCACGGCTTGGGCAGGGTGCACCCGGCGCGGTTCAGGTCGATCACGTTCCCGGCGCCGATGCAGGGAACGATCGTGTACGTCTCCTGGGCGTAGTTGATGCCCTGGCGGACGGTCACGGTGCCGTTCTGGTCGACCTCGCACGGGTTGTTCACGGTGCAGCTCTCACCGCTCTCGTTGCCCGTGTTGTTGACGGCGACGACCTTGCCGGTGGTGGCGTCGATCACGGGCGAGCCGGAGGTGCCGCCGATCGTGTTGCACGCCGAGGTGTAGCGGACCGAGTCCTTCCAGGTCCAGCCGCCCTCCTTCAGGCGGTAGACGAAGCCGTCGACGTTGCAGCTGTAGATCCGCTTCCAGTACCCGGAGACCACCTTGATGGCCGAACCCTGCGTCGGGTGGGCGTCGTTGAGGGTCAGGGCGCTGATGCCGTACTGGCTCTGTATCTGCGCGTACGTCTTGGTCAGCTGGTAGATCGAGATGTCCGTGTCGGTCATCGTGCCGTACGAGATCTTGCTGGCGCGCAGGGTCCCGACACCCGTGCCGGCCGAGTTGAGCAGGGTGAACGAGCGGCTGGACCGCTGGTCCTTGACGACCTGGCCCGCCGTGGGCATGCCGGTTTCCAGGCAGTGCCCGTTGGAGAGGACGAGCGCGGGGTCGCTCGGCAGCGAGCTGGGTGCGCGGACGACGGAGCCGGAACAGTTGCTGAGCGCGACGGTTCCCGCGAAGTCGACGGCGGTGACGGCCTGGCCCTGGGGTGCGGGCGCGGCGGCCGGGGTCTGCGCGACCGTCTCCCGGGGTGTGGAGGCGGCGGCCGGGACCGCTGCCGCGCCTGCCAGGAGCAGGGCGAGCAGGGCGCCGGCGAGAGGCTTCTTCATGTGGGGGTTCCCCTCTGGAACGACCGTGCAACCGAGAATCCTTCGGTTGTCATGTGCATTCTCGAAAGGAGGTGGCCCAAGTGGCAAGAGGGCGTGGTGGGTTGAGGCCGGAAGCGGACCTCGTACACGCCGTCGAGATGATCACTCGTTCGTGAGTTCCGCCACGGCCGTGCCCCGGTCGGCACCAGCCTGGGAGCAGTGACGTCGGCGCTGTGGATGTGGGGGGGCTTGGTGTGACGAGAGAACCGGGATCCGGCGGCGGACCCGACGGGCGGGCCGTGCTCCTCGCGGCGGGCCTCGCCGATCTGGCGGTGAGCACGGTGGGGTCGGGCCTCGGACTGTTACGGGGGCTGCTGCGGCGCTCGGACGCCGCCGAACTGGCCTCCGACGCCGAGCGGGACCTGGAGGCGCGTGGCCGTCTCGCCCTCGACCGGTACGTGTCCCCGCCGCCGGCCCACCTCGAACTCCTCGCCCGGCACGTGGTGGCGCGGCGGGCCTCCGACGGTGGCTGAGCGGTGGGAGCCGGCCGCGTTCAAGGCGCGCGTCGACGAGGTGCTGCGCGGCTACGTCGCCCACGAGGCCGGTGAACTCACGGCGGTCGACGCGGCCCTCGGCCCGGTGGCGGACCAGCTGGAGTCGGCGGTCGCGGCCGGCAAGCGGCTGCGGGCCGCGTTCTGCTACTGGGGCTGGCGCGCGGCGGGACAGCCCGACAGCGACGCCCTCGTGCGCGCCGCGGCCTCCATGGAACTGGTGCACGCGGCCGCCGTCGTGCACGACGACCTGATCGACGACAGCCCGCTGCGCCACGGCCGGCCCACCCCGCACGTGGCCCTGCGCGCCGCCCTCGCACACCACCCGCGGGCCGCCGCGGGGGCCCGCTCGCTCGCGATGCTCGTCGGCGATCTGCTGATGTCGCTCGCCGGGCAGCTCTTCGTCACCAGCGGCCTCCCCGCCGCCTACCTCGGCCGGGCCCGTCCGCTCTGGGCGGCGCTCGCCCGGGACCTCGTCGCGGGGGAGTGCCTGGAGATCCTGCACACCGGAGCCGCCCCGGACACGAAGGCCTCCCTGAAGGTGATCCGCTACAAGACCGCCAAGTACACCGTCGAGCAGCCGCTGCTGATCGGCGGCGCGCTGGGCGGCGCCGGCGGGCGGCTGCGCGCGGGCTGCTCCGCGTACGGGGTGCCGCTGGGCGAGGCCTTCCAGCTCAGGGACGACCTGCTCGGCCTGTTCGGCGACCCGGAGACCACCGGCAAGGCCGGCGCCGACGACGTGCGCGGACGACGGCCCACGGCGCTGCTCGCCGAGACCTGGCGGCTCGCGGGCGACGGGGAACGCGCCCGGCTGCGCGCGCTGCTGGACCGGCGCGAGCCCGACGGGGACGTGCTGGAGGCCGTACGCCAGGTGATGCGACGTCTGGGGGCGCCCGAACGTGTCGAGGCCATGATCGCCGAGCGGGTCGGAGACGCCCTCGGCGCCCTCGACGCGCTGGCCCTGCCCCCGGCCCCCGCCACCGCGCTCACCGCCCTGGCGCACTCGGCGTCGGTCCGCTCTTCCTGACCGAGACACAAGGAGCCCCTGCCATGACCTTCACCGAGGCGTCGATGGACGCCCTGCGGCGGACCGGCGACGAACTCGCCGACGCCACGGTCGCCACCCTCTTCGAACGCGGCGAGGTCGGCACCTTCAACACCCTCATGCGGTACGTCTCCACCGCGGGCTCCCCCCTGCCGGACGGACTGCCCGACGTCGCCCGGGAGTACCTCCACGCCACGAGCGCCCCGCCGTCCTGGGTCGACTGGGGGGAGATGGAGCGGGCCCGGCTGTTCTTCATCGACAACAACGTGCACATCTCCACGGCGCTGTCCTTCGCGTCCATGCCCGCCTGCTACCTCGTCCCGCACGTGGCGAAGCTGCTGTCCGCGACGCACGGCCTGCAGTACCCGTCCAAGCGGATGGCGGAGACGGGGCAGTTCACGGTCCACCTGATGCAGCCCGACGCGTTCGAGGCCGGCAGCCGGTTCATCCCCGCCGCGCAGAAGGTCCGCCTGCTGCACGCCTCGATCCGGCACCACCTCCGGCGCGAGGACCGCTGGGACGTCGAGGGGCTGGGGGTGCCGATCTGCCAGGAGGACATGATCGGCGGGCAGATGTTCTTCTCGATGCTCGTCCTGGACAGCCTGCACCGCCTCGGCGTCCACATGTCCTCCGAGGGCGCGGACGCCTACTACTACGCCTGGCGCGTGGTGGGCGCGATGCTGGGCGTGGACCAGGAGGCCGTCCCCACGACCCTCGACGAGGCCCGCGGCTTCCTCGACCTGTACATGATCCGCCACATGGGACCCTCCCCCGAAGGCGTCCACCTGACCCGGCAGCTCATCGACCTCTACGAGGAGGTCGTCCCCGGCACCCTGCTCGACCCGATCGTCTCCGCTCTCATCCGCTACCTCGTCGGCGACACGTGCGGCGACTGGCTGGAGGTGCCGCGCACCCCGTGGGACACGGCGGTCAAGGCCGTCCCGCACCTCCTCGGCGTCCTGGAGACGATCGAGGACCGCTCCCCGCTCGGGGCGTGGGCCCTGGACCGACTCGGCCACCTCACCACCGTCCTCGAACTGTCCTCGCTCACGCGCGGACGCGTCATGCACTACGCCATCCCCGAGCACCTCAGGAAGGACTACGGCCTCCCGTCGGGACCGCCCCGCACCCGCCGCTGGACCCCACCCGCCGCCACGGTCGCGCCGTGACGCCCTCACCCCCGCTGACCACCGGAAACGTGGGTGAAGACCACCCCGGAGGCCTGGTAGATTGTTCTCTGTCGCCGCGGGCAGCAGAGATGCGGATCGCGGCGGGCTACCGGTCCGGGTGGCGGAATGGCAGACGCGCTAGCTTGAGGTGCTAGTGCCCTTTATCGGGCGTGGGGGTTCAAGTCCCCCCTCGGACACAGAAGACACACCACGTGGTGGTCGGGACTCGTCCCGGCCGCCACGTGGTTTTTTTATTGCTTGGACCGCGACGGCGTCCGCGCGGGAGACTCCCTTTACTCGCCTTCGTCACCACATCACAGGGTTGGGTATGGGATCACCACGATCGCACGAAGGGTTACCGAACAAGGGCTCGGTACTCCTCGCACTCCGCTTCTACGCACGGGAACTGCTCCGCCTCCGACGGCTGACCGCTCCCGCTCTCCTGCTGCCGGCACTCGGCAACATCGGCATCAACTACATCGCCCCGCTCGTGGTCGCCAAGCTCGTCGGCCGCATCGCCGGCGACGGAACCGGCGGCGGGCTCGGGAGCCTCCTTCCCCACGTCCTCGCCTTCGCCGGCGTCCTCCTCCTCGGTGAGGCCCTGTGGCGAGTCGGGCTGCACTGCCTCAACCGTGTCGACGCCCGCGGCATCGAGAACCTCTACGTCATCGGCATGGACGAACTCTTCGCCAAGGACGCCGCGTTCTTCCACGACAACTTCGCGGGATCACTGACCAAACGGGTCCTCAGCTTCGCCTCCCGCTTCGAGGAGTTCGTCGACACCCTGACCTTCTCGGTCATGGGCAGCTTCGTCCCGCTGCTGTTCGCGTCGGTGGTGCTCTGGCAGTACGACCCGCTGCTCGTGGCCGGACTCCTGGTCCTCATCACGGTCACCGGCGTCGGCGTGGCCCCGCTGATCCGGCGCCGGCAGGCGCTCGTCGCCCGGCGCGAGCAGGCGATCGCCCGGGTCTCGGGCCACGTCGCCGACAGCCTCACGAACATGGACACCGTCCGGTCCTTCGGAGCCGAGCGGCGCGAGGCCGCCGAGCACCGGTCCCGTGTCGCGGAGTCCCGGCGGCTGACGCTGCGCTCCTGGGACTACGGCAACCTGCGCATCGACACGCTCGTCGCACCGATGTCCGTCCTGACGAACGTCCTCGGCCTCGTCCTCGCCGTCACCCTCGGCGGCGGGGAGCACGGCGTGGAGGCCGTCATCGTCGCCTTCACCTACTACGCCAACGCGACCCGGATCATGTTCGAGTTCAACCAGATCTACCGGCGCCTGGAGAGCGCGATGACGGAGGCGGGCCAGTTCACCGAACTCCTCCTCGAACGGCCGACCGTCCTCGACCCCGCGGACCCGGAACCCCTCCGGGCCGAGACCGCCGAGGTCCGCTTCGAGAAGGTCACCTTCGCCCACGCGGGCGCGAAGCCGCTCTTCGAGGGCCTCGACCTCGACGTACCCGGCGGAGCGAAGATCGGATTCGTGGGCCGGTCCGGCGGCGGCAAGACCACGCTCACCCGGCTGCTCCTGCGCATGACCGACATCGACGGCGGCCGGATCACCGTCGGAGGCCAGGACATCAGCCGCCTCCGCCAGACCGACCTGCGCGGCATGATCGCGTACGTGCCGCAGGACCCCGCCATGTTCCACCGCACCCTCCGCGAGAACATCGCCTTCGCCCGGCCGGACGCCACCGAAGCCGAGATCCGGCGCGCGGCCGAGGCGGCGCACGTCACCGAGTTCGCGGACGCCCTCCCCGAAGGCTTCGAGACCATGGTGGGCGAGCGCGGGGTGAAGCTCTCCGGCGGCCAGCGCCAGCGGGTCGCCCTCGCCCGCGCGATCCTGCGGGACGCGCCGATCCTGCTGCTCGACGAGGCGACCAGCGCCCTGGACTCCGAGAGCGAGATCCTCGTGCAGGACGCGCTCTGGCGGCTCATGGAGGGGCGGACCGCGCTCGTGGTGGCCCACCGGCTGAGCACCGTCGCCACCATGGACCGGCTCGTCGTCCTCGACCGCGGGCGGATCGTCGAGCAGGGCACGCACCGGGAGCTGCTCGCCGCCGAGGGCGCCTACGCGAAGCTGTGGCAGCACCAGTCCGGCGGCTTCCTCGACGACACCCCCGCCCCGGCCGCCGGCCTGCGCTGACGGGCCCCTCCGGAGTTGTCCACAGATCACCCCGGGCGGGGCCGGGGTGTCGGTGCGGACGGCTAGGCTTCAGAAATGGTCCTTTCCGACGCTCCCGACACCTCCGACGAGATCACCGGCACCCCGGAGGCGGTCTCCGACGCCTCCGGCGAGATCTCCGACGCCGCCCGGGTGCTCCAGCGCGTCTTCGGCTACAGCTCCTTCCGCGGGGAGCAGCAGGAGATCATCGAGCAGGTCGTCGGCGGCGGCGACGCGCTGGTCCTGATGCCGACGGGCGGCGGCAAGTCTCTCTGCTACCAGATCCCGGCCCTGGTCAGAGCGGGCACGGGCGTCGTGATCTCGCCCCTCATCGCGCTGATGCAGGACCAGGTGGACGCGCTCAGGGCGCTCGGGGTGCGGGCCGGCTTCCTGAACTCGACGCAGGACCCCTACGAGCGGCAGGCCGTCGAGCAGGCGTTCCTCGCGGACGAGCTCGACCTGCTCTACCTGGCCCCGGAGCGGCTGCGCACCGAGGGGACCCAGCGGCTGCTCGACCGGGGCACGGTGTCGCTCTTCGCGATCGACGAGGCGCACTGCGTCGCCCAGTGGGGCCACGACTTCCGGCCCGACTACCTCGCGCTCTCGATGCTGCACGAGCGGTGGCCGAAGGTGCCGCGGATCGCACTGACCGCGACGGCCACCGAGGCCACCCACGCGGAGATCGCGAAGCGGCTCGGTCTGGAGGACGCCCGGCACTTCGTCGCGGGCTTCGACCGGCCGAACATCCAGTACCGGATCGTCCCGAAGAACAACCCGGTCAAGCAGCTCCTGGAGCTGATCAGGACCGAGCACGACGGGGACGCGGGCGTCGTCTACTGCCTCTCGCGCGCCTCGGTGGAGAAGACCGCGGCCGCCCTCGTGGAGCAGGGCATCGACGCCGTCCCGTACCACGCAGGGATGGACGCCCGGGCGCGCGCGGCCAACCAGTCCCGCTTCCTGCGGGAGGACGGGGTCGTCGTGGTGGCGACCATCGCCTTCGGCATGGGCATCGACAAGCCCGACGTGCGCTTCGTGGCCCACCTCGACCTGCCCAAGTCCGTCGAGGGCTACTACCAGGAGACCGGCCGTGCGGGCCGCGACGGCGAGCCGGCCACCGCATGGCTGGCGTACGGCCTCCAGGACGTCGTCCAGCAGCGCAAGATGATCGACGGCTCCGAGGGCGACGAGACGCACCGCCGCTCGCTGGCCATGCACCTGGACGCGATGCTCGCCCTCTGCGAGACGGTCGACTGCCGCCGCGTGCGCCTCCTGGAGTACTTCGGCCAGTCCGGCAAGCCCTGCGGCAACTGCGACACCTGTCTGACGCCGGGGGAGTCCTGGGACGGGACCGTCGCCGCGCAGAAGCTGCTGTCCACGGTGTGGCGGCTCGCCAAGGAGCGGCGCCAGAAGTTCGGCGCGGGCCAGATCATCGACATCCTCCAGGGCAAGAGGACCGCCAAGGTCATCCAGTTCGACCACGACGGGCTCTCGGTGTTCGGCGTCGGCTCGGACCTGGGCACCGCCGAATGGCGCGGGGTCGTCCGCCAGCTCCTCGCGCAGCGGCTGCTCGCGGTGGAGGGCGACTACGGGACGCTCGTGCTCACGGAGGAGAGCGGCGAGGTGCTGGGGGGCCGCCGCCAGGTCCCGATGCGCAAGGAGAAGGCCGTCGCCGCCGCCCGCAAGGAGTCCGGGGCCCGCTCGGGGAAGGGCGCCCGCGTGCCGGTCGATCTGCCCGAGGCCGCCGTGCCGGTCTTCGAGGCGCTGCGCGCCTGGCGGGCCGCGACCGCGCGCGAGCAGGGCGTCCCGGCGTACGTCGTCTTCCACGACGCGACGCTGCGCGAGATCGCGACCCTCATGCCCGGCACCGTGGAGGAGCTCGGCACCGTCGGCGGCGTCGGCGAGGCCAAGCTGACCAAGTACGCGGAGGGCGTCCTCGACGCCCTGGCCCGGACGGGCGGCAGCGGGACCGCCGCCCCGGCGTCCGCCGCCCCCGCCGCTCCGGCTCCGGCCGTCGCACCTCCGAAGCGGGGTGCGGAGCCGCACGTCGCGCCGTCCTACGACGAGGAACCGCCGTGGGACATGGACGAGCTCGAACCGCCGTGGGACGAGGACGAGTAGACCGGCTCCCCGGTCGGCGCCGCCGGGGCCGGACCTGCCGGCCCCGGTGGCCCGGACCTGGTCCGGATCTGCCGGCACCGGCGGCCCGAACCCGTCGGCCCCCACGGCCCGGACCCGTCGGCCGCGGTGGTCCGGACCCGACGCCGGTAGGTGCTCACGCGGGCTGGGGCGTGAGGCGGCGCAGCCCCCGGCGGTCGTAGTAGTGCGTCATGGCGAAGCCGAACGCCAGGGCCCCGGCCACGCCGACCGCGATCATGATCCAGCCGCGGGCGAGTCCCGCGTCGGCCCGGGCGTCGAAGTACAGGATGGCCCGGACGCCCGAGCTGAGCTGGTGCATCGGCTCGAAGATCCCCAGGAAGCGGTAGAACGCCGGGGTGGCCTCCAGGGGGACGGTCGCCCCGGACGAGGGGAGGGCCAGCGCGATGAAGACGAACATGGACACGAGCTGGCCGATGCCGCCGAAGGCGGCGTTGATGGCCTGGACGCCCAGGCCGACCGCGACCGTCGCACAGTACGAGAAGAGCCACAGCATCGGCAGATGACCGGCGTCCATGCCCAGGACCGCGATCGTGGCCACCATGACGAGCGTGGTGGTCAGGAGTGAGATCCCCGCCGTCATCAGCATCTTCAGGACGAGCGTCTGGGTCCGGCTGACGGGAACCGTCGGCCGGCGGGTGTGCCAGGGGCCGATCTCGCTGTCCGCGTAGCCGAGGGCGGTGTCGACACCGCTGTGGACGAGGTTCCCCCCGATGAAGCCGCTCAGGACGAGCAGCAGCGTGTAGTAGAAGGCCGACAGGCCCAGACCGCTGTGCCGGCCGATGGGGTGCCCGACGCGGGTGGTGACCGTGACGGGGTCGGCCAGGAGCGCCCGGGCGGTCGGCTCGGAGGCCGTGGCGGACAGCTGCCTGCCGATGGTCAGCGAGGCCCGGTGCGCCGCGCCCTGGTTGATCTGGGAGGCCAGGGACGAGCCCAGGCTGCCGAGACCGGGATTGGTGAGGACCGTGAGCGTCGGGCGGGCCGTGGCCCGGTTCGTGGTCAGCGCGGCGACGGAGGCGGTGAAGTCCGGCGGGACGACCAGGGCGCCGAAGACCTTGCCCGAGGCCAGCGCGTCCTGGGCCTGCGCGCGGTCGAGGCGGCGCCAGTCGATGTCCGTCGTCGCGGAGCCGGTCGCCGCGACCGAGTCGGTGATCTGCTTCCCCAGGTTCTCCGACTGCCCCGGCAGCGGACGGCCCTGGTCCTCGTCGACCAGGGCGATGGGCAGCCGGTTCAGGTGGTCGCTCGGGCTGAGGATGCCCCCCATGTAGAGGAGCGACAGCAGCAGCGACACCAGGGCGCACAGGACGGTCGGCACGAGCCACAGCCTGGCGTGCCGTACGAGCGCGGAGGCCCGGACCTGGGGGACGGGGTCCGGGGCGTTCGGGGGGATCGCGGAGGTCATGGGGCCATCGTCGGCGGGCCGGGCGGCGATCCGGGCATTTGGGGTGATGGCGGGTGGGGGCGTGTCGGGCTCGCCGCCGGTCCCGCTCCGATTGCGCAGCGGTGGGCGCCGGGTTTGAGTGGGAAGGTCCCCCATCCGCGCCTTCAGGAGCTGTCATGTCGATGGCGTTCGGTTCACCCTTCGGTTCCTCGGATCCCTTCAGCGACCTGTTCGACCGGTTCTTCGGGATGTCGCCCGCCTCCTCGCCCCCGGCGGTGCAGCGCGTGCCCATCGGACGGCTCCTGACCGAGTCCTCCCACGAACTGCTGAACACGGCAGCGCGCAAGGCCGACGCGGACGGCAGTTCCGACCTCGACACGGAACACCTCCTGTGGGCGGCGACCCAGGTCGAGCCGACCCGCCGGCTGCTCTCCCAGGGCGGGGTGAACCCGGACAAGCTCGCCGAACAGCTCGCCGAGGTGCTCCCCCGGGAGTCCGCCGAGCCGTCGGCCGAGCCCGGTCTCACCCCGGCGGCCAAACGGACCCTCGCCACCGCCCACGCCTACTCGCAGGCCGCCGGCGTCTCGTACATCGGCCCCGAACACATCCTGAGCGCCCTCCTCGGCGACGCCGACTCCGGCGCGTCCCGCTTCCTGCGGGCCGAGGACCTGGACGTGAAGAGGCTGCGCGGCCTCACCGACCAGGCGGCCCGCCCGGAGCAGGGCGGCGCCCCCGCCGCCGCGAAGCAGCCGGCCACGACCCTCGACGAGTACGGCCGGGACCTGACGGAGGAGGCGAGGGCGGGCCGGCTCGACCCCGTCGTCGGCCGGGCCGACGAGATCGAGCAGACCGTCGAGATCCTGTCCCGACGCTCCAAGAACAACCCCGTGCTCATCGGCGAACCCGGCGTCGGCAAGACCGCCATCGTGGAGGGACTCGCCCAGCGCATCGTCGCGGACCAGGTGCCCGACACCCTGAAGGGCAAGCGGGTCGTCTCCCTCGACCTGTCCGGCATGGTCGCCGGAGCCCAGTACCGGGGGCAGTTCGAGGAACGCCTCAAGAAGGTCATCGAGGACGTCCAGGAGGCGAGCGGCGACATCATCCTCTTCATCGACGAGCTGCACACGGTCGTCGGCGCGGGCGCCACCGGCGAGGGCTCGATGGACGCGGGCAACATGCTCAAGCCCGCCCTCGCCCGCGGCGAACTGCACGTCGTGGGCGCCACCACCATCGACGAGTACCGCAAGCACATCGAGAAGGACGCCGCCCTCGAACGCCGCTTCCAGCCCGTCCTCATCCCCGAGCCGACCGTCGAGGAGACCGTGCAGATCCTCGAAGGGCTGCGGGACGCGTACGAGGCCCACCACCAGGTCCGCTTCGCCGACGGCGCCCTCACGGCGGCGGCCGAGCTCTCCGACCGCTACATCAGCGACCGCTTCCTGCCCGACAAGGCCATCGACCTGATGGACCAGGCCGGGGCCCGCGTACGGCTCCGCAGCGCCGGCCGCTCCACCGAGGTCGTCAGCCGTGAGGACCGGCTCGCGAAACTGCGCCGCGAGAAGGACGAGGCCGTCGCCGGCGAGGACTTCGAGAAGGCCAAGGAGCTCAAGGAGCGGATCGCCGAGGTGGAGGGCGAGCTCGCCGGGATCGAGGAGCGCCGCGAGGGCGTCGTCTCGGTCACCGCCTCCGACATCGCCGACATCGTCTCCCGCCGCACCGGGATCCCCGTCTCGCAGCTCACCGCCAGCGAGAAGGAGAGGCTCCTCAGGCTGGAGGAGGAGATGCACGACCGGATCGTCGGCCAGGACGAGGCGGTCACCGCGGTCTCCGAGGCCGTCCGGCGCAACCGGGCGGGCATGGGCGACCCGAACCGGCCCGTCGGCTCCTTCCTCTTCCTCGGGCCCACCGGCGTCGGCAAGACCGAACTCGCCAAGACCCTCGCCGAGCTGCTCTTCGGCGCCGAGGACCGCATGATCCGGTTCGACATGAGCGAGTTCCAGGAGAAGCACACCGTCGCCCGGCTCGTCGGCGCGCCTCCCGGATACGTCGGCTACGAGGAGGCCGGCCAGCTCACCGAGAAGGTCCGGCGCCAGCCGTACAGCGTCGTGCTCTTCGACGAGATCGAGAAGGGGCACCCCGACGTCTTCAACACCCTGCTCCAGATCCTCGACGACGGGCGCCTCACCGACGGACAGGGCCGCACGGTCGACTTCCGGCACTGCGTCGTCATCATGACGTCCAACATCGGCGCCCACCGCATCCTCGCCCACGAGGGCGACGCGGCCGAGCTCAAGGACCAGCTGATGGAGGACCTCCGGGGCCGCTTCCTGCCCGAGTTCCTCAACCGCATCGACGACATCATCGTCTTCCACAGCCTCACCGAGGAGGACCTGTCGGAGATCGTCGACCACCTCCTCGACCGGAGCAAGCACCGCGTCCACGCGCAGGGCATGACGCTGGAGGTCACCGAGGCGGCGAAGAAGCTGCTCGTCGCCCACGGCCACCAGCCGGCGTTCGGCGCCCGTCCGCTGCGCCGCACCATCCAGCGGGAGCTCGACAACCGGATCGCCTCCCTGCTCCTCGGCGGCGAGGCCGACCCCGGCGACACGATCGTCGCCGACGTCGTGGACGACTCCCTGCACTGCACGGTCCGCAGGGACGCGGACGCGGAGACCGGCGCCGCCGCGGCCTGACGGCCCGGCCGTGGACGGCGCGCCCGCCGAGGAGCGGGCCGGAGCGTGCTGACCGGCCCGCGGCCCGCGGTCGCCCGCCTGGGCCGTGCGCTCTCCCCGCGGGGCGCGCTCGCCCTGCAGAGCGTGGACGGCGCCCTGTCCTTCGCGCTGCGGGCCGCGCTCGCCATGGCGCTGCCCGCGGTGCCGATGGCGCTCGCCGGGCGGGCCGACGAGGCCGTGTACGCGATGCTGGGCTCCTTCACCACCACCTTCGGCCGGAACCTGCCCTATGCCCGCCGCGCCCGCGTGCTCGCCGTCGTCGCCGTGGCGATGACGGCGAGCGTGGCGTGCGGCGCGGCGTTCGCCGCCTGGGTGCAGCCGCGGAACGGGGGAGCGGGCGCCGCCGTGACGGTCGCGGCGACGGCCCTCGTCGCCGGCCTCGCGAAGTTCGCCTGCGACGCGGCCCGGCTGAGCGGCCTCGGCGCGGTGCTCCTGCTGTTCTCCTTCGCGGTGGCGGCCAACGGCGCCTCGGCCCCCGGCGACGTCCTGCCCCGGGCGGGCCTGGCCGCGTGCGGCGCGGCCGTCGCCTGGGTCCTCGCCGTGGCGGGCGTGCTCGTCCACCCGGACCGCCCCCAGCGGCTCGCCGTCGCCGCGGCCCTGCGCGAACTCGCCGACCTGTGGGACGCGAGCGGTACGGCAGACGGCGCCCGGCCCGCCCGGCACCGGGCGACCGCCGCCGTCCTCCAGGCGTACCGCACCCTCGGCGTCCTCCCCCCGTCCGGCACCGACCGGCGCGGCCGGGGCGACACCCGCGTCCGCCTCACCGACCTCTGCTGGTCGCTCCTCGTCGGCTCCGCCCGCCGCCCGACGGACGACCCCGCCGGCCTGGCCCGCACCCTGCGCCGCCAGGCCCGGCTGCTCGCGGGCCGCAGCCGGCGTGCCCCGCGCCTCCTGCCCGAACTGGCCCTCCCCGTCCTGATCGCCCGGGCCGGGACGGCTCCCCGCCCCGGACCCGCCGCAGGCCCCGGGCCCGTCCCGGCCGATCCGACCACCCTGCGCGCCACCGAACTCAGGGCCGCCGCCCTCGTGACGGGACCGGCCCACGGCCGGGCGGCGGTCCTCCTCGTCCCGGCGCTGCGGATGGTCCTCGGCACCGGTCTCGCGGGCGGGCTCGCCCTCCTCCTGGGCCTCGGGCACGGCTACTGGGCCGCGATCTCCGCCGCCGCGGTCCTCCACTCGGTCAACGTCCGGACGGCGGCCCAGCGGGCCGTGCAGCGCACCCTCGGCACGGTCGCGGGCCTCCTGCTCGCCCTCGGCGTCCTCGCCCTGGGCCCGGAGCCGGTGACCCTCGTCCTCGTGATCGTGCTGTTCGAGTTCCTCCTGGAGTACGTCGTGGCCCGCAACTACGGGCTCGGCGTCGTCTTCCTCACCCCGCTGGCCCTGCTGATGACCGACCTGGCCGCGCCCGCGCCCGCCGGGGCGCTCGTCCAGGACCGGGCGCTGAGCAGCGTGCTCGGGGTCGCCGTCGCGCTCGGCTGCGCGCTGATGGTGGTCCACGACCGGGCGGCGGTACGGGCGGTGCGCGCGCTCGCCGCCTGCGCCGACGCCTCGGAGCGGGGCGAACGGGCCCTGGAGGAGCGGGACACGAGGTCGTTCCCGCTCGTCCAGACGCGCCTGGCGGCGGCCGCCGTGGAGCTGCGGGAGGCGGACGACGCCGCGGCGGGCGAGCTGTGGCCGGCCGAGATCGACCCGACCGAGCTCGCCGCCGCGGAACGGCGGGCCTACCTCCTCCTGGACCGGCTGGCCCGCGCCGGGTGACGTGACACGGCGTGCGACCCGCAAGGCGCCGGACGGCGTGACGTCAGGAGGCGCTCTCGATCGTCACCTTGACGTGCTTCATGATCGGCTGGTCGCTCTGGGTGCTGTAGTCGCCCAGCGCGCACAGCACGTTCATCTCCGGCATGTAGCCGGCCGCGCAGCCGCGCGGGATGTCGTACGGCACGGCGAGGTAGCCCTTCAGATGCCGTCGGCTGCCGTCCTTCGCGGTGCTCGTGATGTCGACGCGACCCATGTCGGCGATCCCGCGCTCGCGCATGTCCGCCCGGTTCATGAAGACCAGCGTGCGGCAGTTCTTGATCCCCCGGTAGCGGTCGTCGTCGGAGTAGATGGTGGTGTTCCACTGGTCGTGGGAGCGCATGGTGCCCAGGGCCAGGGTGCCGGGCGCGGGCACCACGTCGGGCAGCTCCGCGCGGGAGAACTCGGCGCGCCCGGACGGGGTGAGGAAGACCAGTTCCCGGGCGGGCTGTTTGATGCGGAAGCCGAGCGGCAGCCGTACGCGCCGGTTGAAGTCCTCGAAGCCGTCGAGCGCGCGGGCCATGGTGTCCCGGATGCGGTCGTAGTCCTCGATGTACCACTCCCAGGGCGTGGTGCTCTCGGGCAGTGCGGCGCGCGCCATGCCCGCGACGATGGCCGGCTCCGACAGCAGGTGCGGCGAGGCGGGCTTCTTCATGCCGAGGGACAGGTGCACCATGCTCATCGAGTCCTCGACCGAGGTGCTCTGGACGCCCTTGCGCTGGTGGTCCTTCTCGGTGCGGCCGAGGCAGGGCAGGATGAGGGCCTGTCGGCCGTGCACGAGGTGGCTGCGGTTCAGCTTGGTGCTGACCTGCACGGTGAGCTCGCACTTCCGCAGCGCCTCGTAGGTGTACGGGGTGTCGGGGGCCGCGAGCGCGAAGTTGCCGCCCATGCCGACGAAGACCGTGATGCCGCCGTCGTGCATCGCCTTGATGGTCGCGACGGTGTCCTTGCCGTGCGCCCGGGGCGGGTCGATCTCGCAGACCTCGGCGAGCCGGTCCAGGAACGCCTCGGTGGGACGGTGGTCGATGCCGCAGGTGCGGTTGCCCTGGACGTTGCTGTGGCCGCGTACGGGCGAGGGTCCGGCGCCCTCCCGGCCGAGGTTGCCGCGGAGGAGCAGCAGGTTCACGATCTCCCGCACCGTGTCGACGCCGTGCTCGTGCTGGGTGATGCCGAGACACCAGCTGACGATCGACCGGTCGGCCTCGCCGTACACGCGGGCGGCGTTGAGGATGTCCGCGCGGCTCAGCCCCGACTGCCGCTCCAGCTCGTCCCACGGCGTGGCCTCGCACAGCGCGCGGTACTCCTCGAAGCCCGAGGTGTGCCGCTCGACGAACTCCCGGTCCAGGGCCTTCGGATCGGTCGAGGACTGCTCCAGGATCGCCTTGGCCATGCCGCGCAGCAGCGCCATGTCGCCGCCGATGCGCGGCTGGAGGTTGAGCGTGCTGGTCCTCGTCGCCTTGAAGAGGGCCATGTCCGTGAAGTCGTGCGGCACGATCGTGCGGGTGGCGGCGGCCTCGACGAGCGGGTTGACGTGCACGATCTGCGCGCCGCGGTGGTACGCCTCGGCGAGGGCGGTGAGCATCCGGGGGGCGTTCGACGCGGCGTTCACGCCGAAGATGAACAGGGCGTCGGCGGTCTCCCAGTCCTGGAGGTCCACCGTGCCCTTGCCGGTGCCCAGGGAGGCCTGGAGGGCGCGGCCGCTGGCCTCGTGGCACATGTTGGAGCAGTCGGGCAGGTTGTTCGTGCCGAGCTCGCGGGCCATCAGCTGGTAGAGGAAGGTGGCCTCGTTGCCGAGCCGTCCGGAGGTGTAGTACGCGGCCCGGTTCGGGTCGTCGAGGCCGCGCAGGGTGCCGCCGACGAGCGCGAAGGCGTCCTTCCAGCTGATCGGGACGTAGTGGTCCGACCCGGGGTCGTAGACCATCGGCTCGGTGAGACGGCCCTCGTTCTCCAGGTCGTAGTCGCTCCACCCGGCCAGCTCGGTCACCGAGTGCGCGGCGAAGAACTCGCGCCCGACCCGCTTGCGGGTCATCTCCCAGGTGACGTGCTTGATGCCGTTCTCGCAGATGTCCAGGTGGAGGCCCTTGGTGTCGTCGGGCCAGGCGCAGCCGGGACAGTCGAAGCCGGTGTTCTCGTGGTTCATCCGCATGATGGCGCGCGGTCCGTCGACCAGCGCGCCCTCGCGCACCAGGAAGTTCGTCACGCTCTTCGCGGCGCCCCAGCCGGCCGCCGGGTGGTGGTACGGACGGAATTCCGGCTCGCCCCCCGGGGTCGGGCCCACCCGGGGTTCGGCGTCGCCCTGGGCGGTCGTGTCGTCCTGGTCGGTGCTCACGGCGCTTCACCCTCTCGCCCTGCGCCGGGCGCAGGGGCATGGTGGGACAAAAGCCCCCTTCGGGCAGGCTAAGCCCCATGTTCGACGCATGCCACTCACCGCCCGGCGGTCGCGCCCGGCTGCGTACCGGATCATGCGCACCTACGCTTGCGCTGTCCCTTCTGTCCGCATTCGGTCCCATGGGAGCGCCATGGTCGTACCCCAGCCCGTCGTCGCCCCGCCCTCCCGGGCGGCCGTCTTCCTGGTGGCCACCGTCAACCCGGGCGGTGAGGCCGCCGTCCGGGAGACGCTCCAGGATCTGACGGGGCTGACCCGTTCGGTCGCGTTCCGTGCCCCCGAGGCACGCCTCACCTGCGTCGCCGGGATCGGCTCCGAGGGGTGGGACCGGCTCGTCGGAGGCCCCCGCCCCCGTGAGCTGCACCCCTTCCCGACCCTGCGGGGGCCCCGCCACCGGGCCCCGGCCACCCCCGGCGACCTGCTCTTCCACCTGCGGGCCCGGCGCGCGGACCTCTGCTTCGAACTGGCCCGGCACATCGTGGCCGCCCTCGGCGCCGCCGCGACCGTCGTCGACGAGGTGCACGGCTTCGCGTACTTCGACGACCGCGACCTGCTCGGCTTCGTCGACGGCAGCGAGAACCCCGAGGGCCCGACGGCCGCCGGCGCGGTCCACATCGGCGACGAGGACCCTGACTTCCGGGGCGGCAGCTATCTGGTCGTCCAGAAGTACGTGCACGACCTGCCGGCCTGGGACGCCCTCACCGTGGAGCAGCAGGAGCACGTCATCGGGCGCGGCAAGGGCTCCAACATCGAACTGCCCGACGACGTCAAGCCCCCGGACTCGCACGTCGCGCTCAACACGGTCACCGACGAGAACGGCGTCCAGCAGCAGATCTTCCGCGCGAACATGCCGTTCGGGCGGATCGGCTCGGGCGAGTTCGGCACCTACTTCGCCGGCTACGCGCGGACCCCCGCCGTCACCGAGCGGATGCTCCGCAACATGTTCCTCGGGGACCCGCCCGGCACCACGGACCGGATCCTCGACTTCTCCCGGGCCGTCACCGGAGGCCTCTTCTTCGTGCCGAGCACGGGCCTCCTCGACGACCTCCCCGCCCCCTCGGCCGCCGCGGCCCCCGGGCAGACCCTGGGCATCGGCAGCCTGAAAGGAGCCCCAGCACCATGACGTCCCCCGAGACCACCGGCAACCTCCACCGCGAACTCGCCCCGATCACCGCCGCCGCGTGGGCCGAGATCGAGGAGGAGGCCCGCCGCACCTTCCGCCGCAACGTCGCGGGCCGCCGCGTCGTCGACGTCCCCGACGCGGCCGGGCCCGGGCTGTCCGCCGTCGGCACCGGCCACCTCTCCGACCTGCCGGCGCCCGCGCCGGGCGTCACGGCCCGCCTGCGCGAGGCGCGGCCCCTGGTCGAGCTCCGGGTGCCGTTCACCGTCGACCGCGCCGCCGTCGACGACGTCGAACGCGGCTCCAAGGACTCCGACTGGCAGCCCGTCAAGGACGCGGCCCGCGCCCTCGCGTTCGCCGAGGACCGCACCGTCTTCGACGGGTACGTGGCGGCGGGCGTCGCGGGGCTGCGCGCCCGCAGCTCGAACCCTGTCCTGCGGCTGCCCGTCGAGCCCAGCGACTTCCCCGACACCGTCAGCCGGGCGCTCACCTCCCTGCGCCTCGCCGGCGTCGACGGGCCCTACGCGCTGCTGCTCGGCGCCGAGCCGTACCGGGCGGTCAGCGAGACCTCCGACCACGGCTACCCGATCGCCGCCCACCTCGCCCGGATGCTCGACGGCTCCCCGATCTGGGCGCCCGCCCTCGACGGCGGCTTCGTGCTCTCCACCCGGGGCGGCGACTTCGAGCTGCGCATCGGCCAGGACGTGGCGATCGGCTACACCTCGCACGACGCGACCAGCGTCGAGCTGTACCTCCAGGAGACCCTGACGTTCCTGGCCTACACGGACGAGGCCGTCGTCGTCCTGGAGCCCTGAGCCGTCAGCCCTGAGCCGGGGAACGGCCGCGGCAGCCGTGGACCGGCCGCGGCCGGTGGCCGGTCTCGTCCTCAGCCGACCGAGACCACGACCGCGGTCGTCCGGCCGTCGGGCGTGTCGTACGTGACGGTGTCGCCGGCGCCGTGACCCAGCAGCGCCCGGCCCAGCGGGCTGTCGGCGGTCACCAGGGTCGCGTCCAGGGCGTTCGCGAGCTCTCCCACGTGGAGGGCCGACTCGGTGCCGTCCGCGAAGCGCACGGTCACGCCGCTGCCCACGCCGACCGTGTCGGTGGACGGCGCCCCGGCGGCGGCGCCCTCCCGGAGCCGCCCCTCGATCTCGCTCACCCGGCCGTCGAGGCGGTCGAGCTCGTCGGCGCGCTGCAACTCGTCCGCCTGGTCGGCCCGGTCGCCGGTCTCGTCGCCACCGCCGTCCCGCAGGGTCGCGGCGACGGCCTCGCGTTCGGTGCGCAGATCGGCGAGTTCGCGCTCCAGGGCCGCGCGGGCGGCGGTGTTGAGGGGCTCGGGTCCACCGGTCATCGCTGCTCCCGGTTCTCGACGGTCGTGGGGCGGGGGAAGGGCGCGTCAGCTTCCGCTGGGACTCGGCGTGGCCTCCGTCACCGGGATGTCGAAGACGTGATCCGGCGTCACGATGCGGGTGATGGCCTGGCCGAACAGCGTGCTGGGTTCGTTGTTGTCGTGCAGGACGTCCGTGTTGAGGAGGACCACCAGCGTGGCCTTGGCCTCCGGCAGGTAGATCGTGAGCGACTCGTACCCCGGCAGGGAGCCGTTGTGGCCGATCCAGCCCTGGATGTTGAAGATGCCGAGGCCGTACCCCGCGCCGGGGATGCCCGAGGGGTACACGTGCAGCCGCTCGGCCTGCGTCTTCGGCGTCAGGAGGGTCCCGGTGGCCACCACCCGGGCCCAGGTGCGCAGGTCCTGGAGGTCGGAGATCATCGCTCCGGCCGCCCAGCCCCAGGAGGGGTTCCAGTCGGTGGAGTCCTCCAGCTTCCCCGAGGCCGTCTGCACGGTGTAGCCGTGGGCGTGCGGACTGGGGAAGGCGGCGTCCGTCGGGAACACCGTGTGGCTCAGGCCCGCCGGCTCGACGACGTTCTTCTGGATGTAGTCGTTCAGCGGTGTTCCGCTGACCTTCTCCACGACGAGACCGAGCAGGATCAGGTTCGTGTTGCAGTAGTCGAACTCGGCGCCCGGCTGGAACTGGATCGGGTGCTTGAACGAGTAGGAGAGCAGCTCCTGCGGAGTGAAGGGCCGGTACGGGTCGGACGTGAACGCCTTGTAGAAGCCCTCGTCCGCCGAGTAGTTGAAGAGACCGCTGCGCATGGAGGCGAGGTTGCGCAGCGTGATGTTGTCGCCGTTCGGGACCCCGTCGACGTACTTCGAGATCGGGTCGTCGAGACCCACCTTGCCCTGGTCGACCAGTTCGAGCAGGGCGGTCACGGTGAACGTCTTGGTCTCGCTGCCGATCCGCATGTAGAGACCGGGATCCATGGACTCGCCCGTCGCCTTGTCCGCGACCCCGAAGGAGCGGATGTACGTGCCCTTGCCGGGCGCGGAGAGGGCGACGCTGACACCCGGGACGCCCGTCTCGTCCATCACGTCCTGCACGGCCCGGTCCAGCCGGGCGCTGACGGCCGGGGTGAGCACCGGGAAGCCCGCGTCCGCCGAGGGGGACGGCTCCGCCGCCACGAGGGCGGCGGGGCCGGGGCGTTCGGCCGCGAAGGCCGCACCCGCGCCGACGGGCGCGACGAGGATCCCCACGGCCGCGAGGGCCGCGCAGACGCGCCGGTTTCGTGTGTGCGAGTACCTCACGGCGGGCCTCCTGCCGGCCGGGGACAACACTCCACCTCCAGGCTAGGTCGGCGTGGGCGCCCCCGCATCGCGGCCCGGCCCTTCTGTTAGGTTGCGGTTCTTCGCCCCGGGTCGAGAGGGAAAGCACGCCATGGCCGTCATCCACCACACCACGATGCAGCCCACCAAACTGGAACTGCTCACCGCGTGGCTGCCCAGCCGCACCTGGTACGCGGGCGGAGCCGACGGGCCCCGCCCGGCCAAGGCGGGCGGCTTCCGCCTGGACGACCCCGCGGGCGAGGTGGGCATCGAGTTCATGGCGGTCACCGACGGTGCCGGGCCGGACGCGCTCACGTACCTGGTCCCGATGAGCTACCGCGGAGCGCCCCTGGAAGGCGCCGAGGACGCCCTCATCGGCACCTCCGAGCACGGCGTCCTCGGCACGCGCTGGATCTACGACGGCACCCACGACCCGGTGCTCGTCGCCCAGTTGTACGCCCTGCTCGCCGGACACGCCGAGGCGCAGGCCCAGTCCGTCGACGACACGCCCGACCCCACCGTCGCCGCCTCGCTCGCGCCCGCCGGGAGCGCGGCGGAGCTCGTACGCGTCACGGAAGGGCCCGACCACACCGACGTGGTGGTACGGGAGACCGGCGCGGCCGCGCCCCTGACCCTGCGGATCCGGCGCGTCCTCCGTGCCGGCGAGGACGGCGGACCGGGCCGGGGCCGGGTCGTCGCCGAATGGTCCCTCGCCGACGGGACCACCGCGCGCGGCGCGTTCGCCTTCGCCCCCGGAGAGCGGGCGTAGTTCCCAGCGGAACGAGCGGGCGGGAAACAGAGAAGGCAAGGAGGAACGATCTCTCCTTGCCACTCTCAAGATATAGCGCACGGGGGGCCTTGCGGCAAGGCCCCCTCTGTGCAGCACACTCTCCGTTCGAAGCGAAGAACTGCGGAAAACGGGGCGCGAGAGATGTTCGATGTGATCGTGGTCGGCGGCGGACCGACCGGACTGATGCTGGCGAGCGAACTGCGCCTGCACGACGTGCGGGTGCTCGTCCTCGAGAAGCTGGCGGAACCGACCCGGGAGTCCCGGGGCCAGGGCCTGCACGCCCGCAGCGTCGAGATGATGGACCAGCGCGGCCTCCTGGGGAGGTTCACCGCGATCAGCGAGAAGTTCCAGGTCGGCGGCCTCTTCGGCGGCGTGATGAAGGCGTGGCCCGAGCGGCTCGACACGGCCCACCCCTACGGCCTGGCCACGCCGCAGCCGGACACGGAGCGGCTGCTCGAAGAGCGTGCGCGGGAGCTCGGCGCGGAGATCCGCCGCGACAGCACCGTCGTCGGCGTCGACCAGGACGAGGACGGGGTGACCGTCGGGCTCGCCGACGGCACGGAGCTGCGCGCCCGCTACGTCGCCGCGTGCGACGGCGGTCGCAGCACGGTGCGCAAGCTGCTCGGGGTCGGCTTCCCCGGTGAGCCCGCGACGGTCGAGACGCTCCTCGGCGTCATGGAGGTGACGGCGGACCCGGAGACGGTCGCCGCCGCCGTCGCGGAGGTCAACAGGACCCAGCTGCGGTTCGCCGTCACTCCCCTCGGGGACGGCGGCTGGCGCATCGTCGTGCCCGCCGACGGCATCGCCGAGGACCGCGCCGCCCCGGCCACCCTCGACGACTTCAGGAAGCAGCTGCGGGCCTTCGCCGGAACCGACTTCGGCGTGCACGCGCCGCGCTGGCTGTCCCGCTTCGGCGACGCCACCCGGCAGGCCGAGCGCTACCGGGTCGGCCGGGTGTTCCTGGCGGGCGACGCGGCCCACATCCACCCGCCGACCGGCGGCCAGGGCCTCAACCTCGGCATCCAGGACGCGTTCAACCTCGGCTGGAAGCTGGCCGCCGCGGTCGCGGGCTGGGCGCCGGACGGACTGCTCGACACGTACGAGGCCGAGCGGCACCCCGTCGGCGCCCGGGTGATCGCGAACACCCGCGCGCAGATGACGCTCCTCGGCAGCGAGCCCGGTCCGACCGCGCTGCGCGAACTGTTCTCGAAGCTCATGGACTTCGAGGAGGTCAACCGCCACATCACCGGCATGGTCACCGCGGTCGACGTCCGCTACGACCTCGGCGACGGCCATGAACTCCTCGGCCGGCGCCTGCGGGACATCGCCCTGGAGCGGGGCAGGCTGTACGACCTGACGCACGGCGGCCGCGGCCTGCTCCTCGACCGGACCGGGCGGCTCTCGGCGGAGCCCTGGGCCGACCGCGTCGACCACGTCGTCGACGGCGGCGACGAACTCGACGCGCCCGCCGTGCTGCTGCGGCCGGACGGACACGTCGTCTGGGTCGGCGAGGACCAGAAGGAGCTCGACGGCCTTCTGACGGAGTGGTTCGGCGCCGCGAAGGCCTGAAGCCCGCGGCGGTGACCCGACGGGCGGGTCCCGGTCCTCGGGACGCCGCCCGTCGGGAGCTCCGGCACGGGCCTGCCGTGGTCGGAGCGGTGGGTGTCGGTGGGCCGCCGGAGCCCGGGTGGTGGGCCGGTCGTGCGGGTGCCGGGGCACCGGGTGGCCGGTGCGGCGTACACCGCGCACAGGGCACCGCGTACCACGGGTCTACGGGCGCAGCGCGGTCGCCAGTTGGGCGCGGGAGCGGACGTCGAGCTTCTGGTAGATGCGGGTCAGCCGCGCCTCCACCGTCTTGACGCTCAGGTACAGCTTCGCCGCCGCCTCCTGGTTGCTCGCTCCCTGGCCCACCAGACGGGCCAGGCGCAGCTCCGCCTCCGTCAGCGACGCGAGCGCGGACACCGACTCCTCGCCCCCCGTGCCGGGGCCCACGGCCTCGCCCGCCGGGGTCTCGCTCGCCAGGGCCAGCCACGGGGCCGCCCCGGCCCGCTCGAACACCGAGGCCGCCTCGTGCAGGGCGTTCTGCGCCGCCGACCGGCGCCGGCGGCGGCGCTCGACCCGGGCCAGCGCGATCAGCGCCCGCCCCCGCTCCAGCGGCAGACCGGCCCGGCCGAAGCTGTCGGCCGTACGCGTCAGGAGATCGGCCGCCTCGTCCGTACGGCCCTCCGCCGCCAGGCACAGGGCGTACGCCCGGTCGCAGCCCAGCAGGACCGTGGACCGGCCGAGCCGCTCCGCCACCGGCCGGACCTCCGCGAGCAGGGCCAGCGCCTCGTCGCCCGCGTCCTGGCCCAGCAGCGCCTCGGCCAGCTCCTCGTGCCAGCGCAGCATCGAGGGGTCCACCGTCGACTGGGCCCGCTCGTCGGCCTGGACCCGCCGCAGGGTCTCCAGCGCCGCGGCCACGTCGCCGTTGATCAACTGGACGCGGCCGAGCGCGTACCGGCTGCGCGAGAGGAAGACCCGGTCGCCCTCCTCCTCCGAGGCCTGCACGCTGCGGCGGGCGTAGCTCGCGGCCCGCGCGAAGCTGCCGCCGGCCGTCTCCGCGAGCGCGAGCGTGTACCAGGCGGGGCCGGGGGAGAGGCCCGCCTCCAGGGTGAGCGCGAGGGACTGGCCCGCGTGCGCGAGGGCCGCCGCGCAGGCGCCCCTGCGGGACTCGATCGCGGCGAGCGTCGAGAACAGCTCGATGGTGTCCTCCACCGAACCGCGCCGCTGGACCAGCGGGAGCAGCGCGTTCAGCTCGTCCCGGGCGTCGTCGAGACGGTCGTCGAACAGAGCGTGACGGACCGTCAGAATCTGGGCGGCGTTGCGGATCCCCAGCGGGCGCTCGGCCCGCTCCAGGGCCCGCGCCTGGCCCAGTACGGTCTCGGCGTCCGGCGAGCCGAGGGCCCGCTCCATCCGCGCCTGCACGGTCAGGGCCTGCGCCGCGAGCCGGGGGTCTCCCATCGAGGCGGCAAGCGCGGCCGATTCGACCGCGGCCGTGCGCGAGCGCTCCGGATCACCGTCCGCCAGCACGTACTTGACGGCGAGGCGCAGCTGCACGGCGGCCCGCAGCGCGGTGTCGCCCTCGGAGTCCTCCATGGCGTGGACGTACATCTCGTCGAGCCCGGTCAGCCCCTGGCCCGCGGTGTCGAGCACGGCGAGCCGCGCCCTGACCCGGTCGGACGGCACCGCGTCCCGGGCGAGCAGATCGGTCGCGGCCCGCATCGCGAGGTCGGCGCGGGCGGCGCGGGCGGCCTCCTCGGCGGCGTCGACGAGCCGCGCGATCCGGCGTGTGCCGTGCCGGCCCGGGGTCGACTCGGCGGCCAGCAGGGCCAGTTCGGCGGCGAGTGCGCTGTTCCCGCGCCGCCGGGCCAGGTCGGCGGCGGCGGCGACCTCGGCGGCGAGCTCCTCGTCCGGCCGCTCGGTGGCCAGCGCCCGGTGCCGTACCGCTTCCACGGGGTCGTCCACCACCTCCGCGAGGGCCGCGTGCCCGGCGCTCCGCTCGGCCCAGCAGGCGTCGTGCACCAGGGTGGAGGGCAGCAGCCCGGCGGTGAAGGTCACCGAGCCGTCCTCGGAGAGCGAGACCAGATCGGCCCGTTCGGCCGCGGCGAGGTCCGCCTCGGCGGTGGGCCGCCCGGCGCGCCGCACCAGGGTGGCCGAGGGGCGCAGCGCGAGGGCGGCGAGCAGCAGCGTCTCGCGCACGGCGGGGGGCGCCGCGCCCAGGAGCTGGCGGGCGAGGTCGCGGGCGCGCCCGGACAGCGTCAGGGCCTCGGCGTGGTGCACCGGGGTCCGCGCGTCGGCGAGCGAGCGGCCCACGGCGAGCGCCAGCCGCGGATTGCCGCCGCTCGCGCGGTGGATGCGCCCGGCCATCCGGGAGGGCAGCCGGTGGTGGATGAGGAGTTCGGCGATCTCGTCGGCGTGCAGCGGCGGGACGCGCAGCACGTCCGCCTCCGAGGGCACCCAGAGGTGCGCGGCGTGCGGGTCGTCGGGGCGGTGGCTCTCCCGGTACGGCTCGTGGGCCTCCGCGTACGGCTCGGGGGTCTCCACCGCCACCACCCGTAGCGCGGGCGGGGCCAGATGGAGGGCGAACCGCAGCAGGTCCGCGCTGTCGGCGTCGATGTGCTGCACCCCGTCGACGACGAGCAGGACGGGGCCCCGGCAGGTCAGGGCGCGCAGGATCCGGGCGATGCCGAGGCGCAGCGCGATCGGGTCCCAGCCGCCCGCGTCGATGGGAGCCTCGCGGCAGAGCATGGCGACGGCGGTGCGCTGGGGGCCCGGCAGCTGGTCGAAGACCCCGGAGGCGAGGACCCCCGAGTCGAGCACCCCGAGGGCTCCGGCGGGGGCCCCGGGCGTCCCCGGCGGGGAGGCTCCGGGCTTCCCGGGCCCGGAGGACCCGACGGCGGGCCCGCCGGTGCCGAGACCCGGCCAGGTCACGGTCGCGGCGACCGAGGCGACGAGGGCGGCGGCGGCCGCCCCGGGTATGTCGCGGTCGGACGGCAGGGTCGCGAGCCACAGCACGGTCTCGCCGCGCGCCTCGGCGCGGGCGGCCTCGGCGAGGGCGACCTCGGTCTTGCCGACGCCCGCGGGTCCGGTGAGGAGGGCGCGGCCCCGGGTGTGCAGGGCGCGTTCGAGCCGGGTGAGGAGCTCCTGCCGGCCCACCGGGGCAGGGCTCTGTGGCGCTGTCGTCACTGTCCACCACCTCCGGCCCCTCGGGGCCCGGCCCATGAACCCCGTGCGCAGAGAATACGGAGCCCACCGGCACAGTCCAGGCCCCGTGTCCGGCATTCGGACAGAGGCGTCGTGGGCGCGTGCCCCCACAACGCCAGGACGCGCCAGTGGTGTAGACCACGGGCGCGTCGCTGACCAGCGATGATGCTGATGTGGGGGGTGGTTCAGTGGTGGTGCGGTGGTGCGTCAGAAGGTGAGGCTCCACGAGTCGATGTAGCCGGTGTCACCCGTGGCCACATCGCGGACCTGGAGCTTCCAGGTGCCGTTGGCGACCTCGCTCGACGCGTCGACGGTGTACGTGGCGACGACGTTGTCGGCGCTGTCCGAGGACGAGGAGGCCTTCAGGTTGCGCACCGTGCCGTCGGGGGCGACCAGGTCGACGACCAGGTCCCCGCGCCAGGTGTGCTTGATGTCCACGCCGACCTTGAGGGTGGCGGGGGCGTTGCCCGTGCGGCCGGTGACGGCGATCGCGGACGTCACGGTGGTGTTGTCCGGGATCTGGACGTCCGTCGCGTTGGTGAAGACGGTGCCGGTCGGCGGGGTCGTGTCGAGGACCGCGTTCACGGACTTCGCGGAGTCGGCGATGCCGGTGCCGCAGCCGCCGGTGCAGGTGCCGGGCAGCGGGCGGGCGTTGGTCTTGATCGCGGACTCGATCTCGGCCGGGGTGAGGGTGCTCTTGGCCGACTTCAGGAGGGCGGCGAGGCCGGCGATGTGCGGCGCCGCCATCGAGGTGCCCTGGTAGGGCTTGTAGTTCTCGGTCGACTGGGTCGTCAGACCCGAGTTCAGCGTGGAGTAGATGCCGTTCTCGGGGGTGGTGACGGTACCGGGCGTGTCGGTGGCGTTGCGGGTCTCGCCGCCGGGCGCGGCCACGTCCACGATGGTGCCGTAGTTGGAGTAGTACGACCGGGAACCGGCGCGGTTGGTCGACGCCACGGTGATGACGTTCGAGCAGTTCGCGGGGGTGAAACCGGAGGCGTTGGCGTTGCTGTTGCCCGCGGCGACGACGACGGTGGTGCCGCGTGCGACGGCGCCGTTGATCGCGGTCTGGTAGACGCTCGGGCAGGTGGAGCTGGCGCCGCCGAGGCTCAGGTTGATCACCTTCGCCGGGGTCGCGTTGGCCGGGATGCCGGGCACGGTGCCGCCGGAGGCCCAGGTGATGGCGTCGGCGATGTCGGAGGACGAGCCGCCGCACTTGCCGAGCACCCGCACGGGCTGGATCTTCGCGTTGTACGCGATGCCCGCGATGCCCTTGGTGTTGTTCGTGGTCGCGGCGATGGTGCCGGCCACGTGGGTGCCGTGCCAGGAGGAGTTGGAGGCCGTGGAGCCGGCGCCGCACTCGCCGGCGGTGGCGTTCCAGTCGCCCTCGTCCTTCGGGTCCGCGTCGCGGCCGTTGCCGTCGCGGGCGTCGGCGGAGGTCGAGATGAAGTCGTAGCCGGAGACGATGTTGCCCGCCACGTCCGAGTGGGCCGCGTAACCGGTGTCGATGACGGCGACGGTGACGCCGGTGCCGGTCGCCTTGTCCCAGGCCGCAGGAACGTTCATGCCGCCGGTGGGCTCGAAGAGGTCCCACTGCTTGGCGTAGTCGGTGTCGTTCGGGGTGACCGCCATCGCGTAGGCGCGGATGTCGGGCTCGACCGAGGCGACGGCCGGGTCGGCGCGGAACGCGTCGATGACCTCGGTCACGTCCTGCTTGGTCGCCTTGCCGCCCAGGTCGACGAGGGCGGCACCGCCGGCGAGGCGGCGCTCGAACGAGAGCTTCTCGCCCGTCTTCGCGGCCTTCTCGGCCGCGTCGCTCTTCGCGGCGGTGTTGGAACCGGCCTCGGCGGTCCGGGTCTTGTAGGTGACGATCACCTTCTCGACGGGGGCGCTGGGAAGCGCCCGCATCGCCTGCGAAGCCGGAGCCGGCTTCGGGGTGGAAGCGACCGGGGCGGCGGCGAACGCCCCGGAGGTCATGGCAGCGGCACCGAGGATCGCGGCGCTCGCGACCACGGATATGACTCTCCGCCTGGAACCGTTCAAGGTGTGGCCCTTTCGAGTACGACGTGACTGCGGAGCAGTGGCGGCGGCGCGGGACACACGGGGCGAAGTGGGGTCGCGTCCGCCGTTCCCTGGGCTTGGGGGGCCCGTGCGCCGCCACCGGCGCGACGGCCCGGGTCAAGGCCGTCCCCGGCGGACGACGCCCTCCGCATGCACCTGTCAGGGTGCGCTCGGGGGATGATATCTGCCGGTGCGGAGGACAGTAGGGAACGGGGTGGTGAACCCGATACGGGGAAAACCCTTGTCCCCCCTCACCGGGTGGTGGGGGTCCCGTGAGGGGGGAAGGCCCGGGGCTCCGCGGCGAGCCTGCAGGGCCAGGGTATGCGGCGGGGGGAGGGGCGATGCGGGCGGGGGCCCGGGTGCCCCCGAGGCCTGGGCGGCGGCCTCGGTGGTGGGCGCGCCGTCGTCTCCCCGGTATGCGGAAGGCCGGCCTCGGCCGAGTTCGAGCGTGGTGACGCCGAGGTAGTGGAACGCCGGCCTCAGCCGAGTTCGAGCGTGGTGACGCCGAAGACGCGCTCCCCGGCCACCGGGCGGACCGGGCCCGTGTACATCCGCGCCGTCTCGAACGTCGGCTCCAGGCCGCGCTCCAGGGCCAGTGCCGCCGCCGCCGGATTCGCCTCCGGCATGTCGACCGCGATCCGGTCCGCGCCGAACTCCCGGGCCTCGGCGGCGAGCCCGTCGAGCAGGGCCGCCGCGTCCGCCGGGGTGTCCGCGAACAGCGGCCCCACACGCGCCTCGTCCTCGGCGGGACGAACCACCCCGTATCCGGCCAGACGGCCGTCGACGACACGGGCCAGCGCCCGATGGCCGGGCGTGGACAGCCAGGTGTCCAGGAACCGGGGCCGGTCGGCGTGGTGGCAGGCGGCGTCGTACGCGGCGAGGGCGGCCCGGTCCGCGCGCCCGGCGGGCACCAGGCCGGCCGCCGGACGGTCGGGGGCCGGGACCGCGCCCACGTACCGCGCGGTGCGATGGGCGGACCTGAAGCCGGAGCGACGGTAGTTGTCCTGCTGCGCGGGCACCCCGTCGAGCCCGACGGCCCGGTCGCCCGCGTGGGCGAGCGCGGCGCGCCAGGTGGCGAGGCCGTGCCCGAGCCCGCGGAGGTCGGGCCGGACGAGGTAGAAGCCGAGGAACGCGTAGGCCGCGTCGTAGGTGACGACCGAGATGGCGGAGACGGGTTCCCCGTCGACCCGGCCGAGGAAGAAGCCCGCCGGGTCCTGGGCGAAGAACGCCGGGACGTCGGAGAGTCCGGGATTCCACCCCTCCCCGGCGGCCCAGGACCGCACGAGCGCCC
>NZ_JBHWFF010000055.1:0-6615 GCF_042733785.1 Streptomyces sp. NPDC059695
CCCCGGAACCGATCGGTTCCGGGGCCGCCCCTCTGCGTGTGCCCGGGTTCCCCCGGTCAGCCGGAGACGATCCGGACCTCGGCCGCGAGGTGCTCGGCGCCGGTGGTCCGGCCGACCGCGCGGACCGACCGGAGCCCGGTGAGCGCGGCGAGCGGGGTCAGGTCGTGGCTGCCGGGCGCGAGGTGGAGACGCCGCAGGGACGGGAAGACCTCCGCGAGCCGCCGGAGGCCCGCCGTGTCGGCCTGGGCGGCCAGGTGGAGCTCGGTGACTCCGGGGAGGACGGTGCCGGCGGGACAGCGGTCGAGGCCGGTGCCCGTGAGGGCGAGGGTCTCGACCCCGGGCAGCGCGGTGAGCTCCTCCCAGAGCGCGGGGGAGAGGGGCGGCGCCGCCCACAGGTGCAGCTCGCGCAGGTGCGGGAGCCGGCACAGCGGTGCGAGGCCGTCCCGGGGCACGGGGGCGATCGAAAGCTGGCTGAGCGCGGCCCCCGGAAGAGCGTCGGACAGCCAGTCGGCGTCCGCGGGAAGCGTGAGCGTGAGCCTGTTCAGACCGGTCAGGCCGGTCAGCGAGGTGAGGTCCGGCCGTGACTCGGACACCTCCAGGGTGAGCCGGCGGGGGTCGCAGTGCCCGAGGAGCGCGTCGCGCGCCCCGGGCGACACCTCGGCGTGGACCTGGAGCAGCCGGGGCCGCAGGCCGAGCCGGACGAGCTCGTGCGCCTGGGCGTCGTCCTGGACGCTGTAGTAGAGGCCGGTCGGGTCGAGCCGGGCCACGATCTCCTCGGCGTAGGAGCGGGTGTCGTACCGGTGCCAGGCCCAGACCAGCTGGGACCGGACGGCGACCACGGGGTGGGAGACGAAGCGGGACAGGTAGAGGACGGCGGCGTCGTCCTGGACGTGCGAGGCGGCCACCACGGCCAGCCGGGCCGTGTCGACGTCCAGGCCGTCCGGGCCGGGCAGCAGGTCGAAGATCATCCTTCCGGCCTCGGCCAGTGCCCTGGCCTCGGCCGAGGTGCGGGGCGGGATCACCTCGGACGTGCGGCGCACGACCTCCTCCCGTACCTCGGGGGAGACCTCCGTCGCGTGGTCGAGGGCCGTGGCCGCCAGGAGCACCAGGCGGAGCCGGATCCGGCGGTCCTCCGTGGCGTCCGCCGCCTTCAGCAGCTCCCGCAGGATCTCCGCGCACTCGCGCGGCCGGGCGTGGCCCACGGCCATGCGGATGACGTCCTCCCACTGGTCGTCGGCGGCGTGCCGGACGAGGACGCCGATGTCCCAGTGGTCCACCAGGGCCTTGGCGGCGAGGTGGTCCTGGAAGGTGCGGTGGACGAACTCCACGGTGTCCGTCGTCGGCTCGCGCAGCAGCCCGCTGCGGTGCAGGAGGTGGGTGAAGACCTGCCGGGGGTCGTACGGGGCGGCCTCCTGGACCGCCGGGACCGCCTCCCGGACGAGCGACTCCGCGTGGGCCCGGTCCAGCTGGGTGCGGCCGTTGAGCGTCAGCCAGTACGCGAGGCGCTGGATCAGCTGGATCTGCGGGGCCTCGTCGAGGGCGACGCCGGACGGGGCCCCCATGTCCCGCTCGCGGTCGCGGCGGGCGAGGAGCATGGACAGGGCCGCCTCGTAGAGGCCCTTGCGGCCGCGGGGCAGGAAGCCGCGCCGGTCGCGGTGGAGGGCGCAGACGAGGCCGCACATCAGGGGGTTGGTGGCGAGCTGGGCGACGTGCCCGGTGGTGCGCAGCGCGTCGAGGAGCTGCTGCTCGTACGGCTCCGCCTCCGGCCCGGCGGCCCGGTGCCAGCGGCGTACGAAGGTGGTGACCTCGGCGCGGCTCATGGGGGAGAGGGTCAGTTCGGTGAAGCCGTCGGGGGCGAGCCAGTCGTCGCGGACGGCGGTGGGGCGCGAGGTGACGAGCCAGCGGTTGCCCTCGTAGGCGTCGAGGAGGTTCCGGATCCACTCGCGGGCCCGGCCGCGCTCCGCGTGGGGGATCTCGTCGATGCCGTCGACGAGGACGACGGCCCGGCCGGCGGAGAGGACCCGGTCGGCCCAGCCGTCGGGCGGGGTGAGGGGGCAGCCGGCGGCGGAGAGGAAGCGGTCGGGGGCGGGAAGCCGCTCGCCGTGGCGGGTGAGGGTGCGCAGGGGGAGGACGAAGGGGACGCGGCCGCGGAGGTACGCCATGCCCTCCGGGCCCCTCTCCGCGGCGGCCGAGACCGTCAGCCACTGGACGAGGGTCGTCTTGCCGGAGCCCGCGAGGCCGCGCAGCAGGACCCGGTCGTGCCGGGCGAGGGCGAGGTCGGCGCGGAGGGCCTGCTCCCGGGGGAGGGGGTTCCCGGTCGCGTCGGGCAGGCCGGGGCCGGGGACCTCGCCGGTCGCTTCGAGGGAGAGGTAGGCGAGGTCCAGCGGCCACCGGTCCGGCGAGTGGTGCAGGTCGATGCCGTGGATGGTGAGGCGGCCGTGCTTCTTGGCGAGGTGCGCCCGGTACCGGCGCTCGAAGTCCGCGTCCCGGACGTCCGGGTGCGGGACGCGGGCGGTGAGCGCGTCGAGCTTCGCGCCGAGTTCCGCCTGGCCGCGGCTCTGCTCCACGAGGGTGCGGGGGACGAAGGTGGAGCGCTGGGTGAAGAACTCCAGGATGTGGCGGCAGGCGAGTTCGGTGACGACGTCCAGGAAGAGGACGGACGGGGTGGCGAGGCCGTCCGGGGGCGGTGCGGCGGCGCGCAGGCGGCGGGCGAGGGCCCGGTGGCCGAGGTGGACGGCCTGGGCGTCGTCCATGTCGAGGTCGCCGAGGGCGAGGAGGGTCGTGGCGAGGGCGTCGGTGACGGCCTCGGTCTCGTCGGCGGGGAAGGGCGGCTCGCCGTCGCCGTGCAGGGCCCGGGCGACGAGGGTTCCGGCGAGCTTGCGGACGTCCCGCTCGGTCAGGGTGCGCTTCTCGCCGCGGAAGGAGACCAGGGCGGAGAGCCTCACGGTGCCCGACGGGCCGCTGAGTCCGGCCCCCGGGCCATCGCTGACCAGCAGTTTCTTCAGCAGTGGACCGATGGCGGCCGAGGCGAGGCGGGTGCCGATGAGTGCCGGTTCCATGTGTGTCCCCCCGTGGATTCCCGAGGCGGTCAGCGTAGTGCGGGACGGGGTTCCGGGCGGCTCGGTCGCGTGACCCAGGTCCCATCCGGGGCGGGGCGCCGGTGACAAGGCGCACAGGCGTTTTGGAGGGTACTAAGCGGGATAGTGGGAGGCATCGGGGGTGAATCGGGAGGTTTAGGGATCAAGCGCCGGGACTTTGGTCCCGAGGGGCCCGAACCGGGCGCGGGGCCACGATTCGGGCACTTCCGTCCCCCCTCGACATGCGGATAAACCGCATCGGTGAGGTCGTTTTGTCCGATTTCGTGACATCGCGCGGCAGGCGTCAAGGCCCGCATTCCCCCGGAGATCGCTACGACGCGATGTCGTAGATGGGGTGTTTTGGGATGGGCTGGGGCTCGGGTTACCAAGGATGAGCAAGCCCGACGCAGCGACCGTCCGCGTCGGGTCCCGTACTTCCCGGAGGTTTTCCCCCGTATGTCGAAGCGCGTCATGAACCCCGCCGCCCGTATCACCGCCGTTGCTCTCGTCACCGCGGGTCTGGGAGCGTCGCTGGTGGCCGGAGCAGGGTCCGCCTTCGCCGCCGAGGGCAAGGCCGCCGCGCCGGTCACGCTGACCGCGTCCGCCGCCGTCGCCGCCCAGGCCGAGGCCCAGGCCCACGTCGCCGCCCAGGTGAAGGCCGCCGTCGCCAAGGCCGCCGCCGTGAAGGCCACGCCCGTGAAGGTGGTCAAGAAGGCGACCCCGGCCTGGGTCAAGCCGGTCGCCGCCTACACCCTCAGCGCCAGCTTCAACCAGGGCGGCGCCATGTGGGCCCACAAGCACTCCGGCCAGGACTTCGCGGTCCCGGTCGGCACCCCGGTCAAGGCCGCCGCGGCCGGCACCGTCGTGAAGGCCGGCCCGAACGGCGGCGGCGACGGCCCCGCGTACGGCAACGCGATCGTCGTCCGGCACGCCAACGGCACGTACTCGCAGTACGCCCACCTGTCGAAGATCCAGGTCGGCATCGGCACGAAGGTCGGCGCCGGCCAGCAGATCGCCCTCTCGGGCAACACCGGCAACTCCTCCGGCCCGCACCTGCACTTCGAGATCCGCACCACCCCGAACTACGGCTCCGCCGTCAACCCGATGGCGTTCCTGCGTTCGCACGGCGTCGGCGTCTGACGCACCCGGTCGTATCAGGCCCGCTGGGCCTGCTCGATCAGATCGAGGGCGACCTCGAGGACGGCTTCCTGCTTCTCCTCGGGGTCGCCCTCGACGTTCTCCATGAAGAAGGTCCCCGCGTGCAGCGCGAAGATCGCGCTCACGGAGCGGACCTTGTCCTTCATCGGGGCCTCGGGCTCCTGGATGAACTGGTTGAGCGCGATGAAGCGCTCCTTGAAGGTGAGCCCGATGCTCAGGTCGCGCACGGTCGCCTGGTTCTCGTGCATGAAGCGGAACAGCGGGGCCGCGGCGAGCAGCGCCTTCTGGTAGCGGCGCAGGATCTCCTGCTTGGTCTCCAGGGTGCGCGGCTGCTCGGCCGCCCAGGCGACCAGCTCGTCGATCGGGCGCGCCAGGTCCTGGAAGATCCCGATGATGATGTCTTCCTTGGTCTTGAAGTGGTAGTAGAGCGCGGCTTTCGTGACGTCCAGCCGCTCCGCGATCTCGCGCAGCGAGGTCTTCTCGTAGCCCTGCTCGGCGAAGAGTTCGAGAGCCACGTCCTGGATGCGCTGGCGGGTGTTGCCTCGGGCCATGGCTGCTCTCCACTTTCCAGAAAACTTACTTGACGACCGGCTAGTGACCGACCTACCTTCCTCAGTGTAGTAACTAGCCGGGCGGCAAGTAAGGGACAGAGATGGCGACGAAACACGATGTTCAGGCAGCAGAGGGGGAAGCTGTGGACCCGCAGCCGCGCAGCGTACGCGTCGTCCTCCTCGCCCTCATGATCGCGATGCTGCTCGCGATGCTGGACAACATGATCATCGGCACCGCGATGCCGACGATCGTCGGCGAGCTCGGCGGCCTGGAGCACCTCTCCTGGGTCGTCACCGCCTACACCCTGGCCACCGCCGCCTCCACGCCCCTCTGGGGCAAGCTCGGCGACATGTTCGGCCGCAAGGGCGTCTTCCTGACGTCGATCGTGATCTTCCTGATCGGCTCGGCGCTCAGCGGCATGGCCCAGGACATGGGCCAGCTCATCGGCTTCCGCACCATCCAGGGCCTCGGCGCCGGCGGCCTCATGGTCGGCGTCATGGCGATCATCGGCGACCTGATCCCGCCCCGCGAGCGCGGCAAGTACCAGGGCATGATGGCCGGCGTCATGGCCCTCGCGATGATCGGCGGCCCCCTCGTCGGCGGCACCATCACCGACCACTGGGGCTGGCGCTGGTCCTTCTACATCAACCTGCCGCTCGGCATCGTCGCCCTCGCCATGGTCACCACCGTCCTGCACCTGCCGAAGAAGCAGCGCGCCACGGGCACCCGGATCGACTTCCTCGGCGCGGCGCTGCTGACCGCCGGCATCACCGCGATCGTCCTCGTCACCACCTGGGGCGGCACGGAGTACGCCTGGGGCTCGGCCACCATCGTCGGCCTCGCCGTCGGCGGCGCCGCCGCGCTCGCCGCCTTCCTCTACGTCGAGACCCGGGCGAGCGACCCGATCATGCCGCTGCACATCTTCCGCAGCCGCAACTTCACCCTGATGTCCCTGATCGGCTTCATCACCGGCTTCGTGATGTTCGGCGCGGTCCTCTACCTGCCGATCTTCCAGCAGTCCGTCCAGGGCGCCTCGGCCACCAACTCCGGCCTGCTGCTCCTGCCGATGCTGCTGTCGATGATGGTCGTCTCGCTGCTCGTCGGCCGCTTCACCACCAGCACCGGCAAGTACAAGGTCTTCCCCATCGCGGGCGGCGCGCTCATGGTGGCCGGCCTCTTCCTCCTCTCCACGATGGACACCGGCACCTCGCGCCTGGTCTCCGGGATCTGGATGGCCGTCCTCGGCGCCGGCATGGGCTTCCTCATGCAGATCACCATGCTGGTCGCCCAGAACAGCGTGGAGATGAAGGACATGGGCGTCGCCTCCTCCTCCACCACCCTCTTCCGGACCCTCGGCTCCTCCTTCGGCGTCGCGATCATGGGCGCGCTCTTCACCAGCCGCGTCCAGGACGAGATGGCCTCCCGCGGCGGCGGCGGGCTCACGGAGCGGACCGCCCAGCTCGACGCGGCGAGCCTCGCCAAGCTGCCGGCCGCGCTGCGCGAGGCCTACCAGCACGCGGTCGCCTCCGGCACCCACAGCGCCTTCCTGGTCGCCTCGGCCGTCGCCGTCCTCGGCTTCGTCCTCGCCTTCTTCGTCAAGGAGGTGGCGCTCCGCGGCGCCGGACCGGCCGCGGCCCCGAAGGCGGAGTCCGACGGCACCGCGAAGGTCGCCGAGACGGTCTGATCCCCTGTACGACGGTGGGGGCGGGGCCGGGGGGGGGGCGCCCCCCCCCCCGCGGCCCCCCCCGCCCCCCCCCCCCGGAACATCACCGGGTTGGAGGGGCCGGGGGGCCGCCCCCCCCACCACCCACTGGGCCCCCCCCCCCCC
>NZ_JBHWFF010000055.1:6625-13406 GCF_042733785.1 Streptomyces sp. NPDC059695
CTCAGCGCCCCGACGCCGTCTCACCCCCCCACAGCCGGGGGGCCCCCGCCCGCGCGGGCCCCCCCCCAACCGTCGTTCACTCCGGCAGCCTCAGGACCGGGAAGCTGCCCGTGTTCGTCGGCGCGTGGTCCGGCAGCCACAGCACCGCGATGGCGCCGCCCACCCCGTCCGGGGCGCCCTCCGCGGCCACGTTCCGGAAGGTCAGCCGGGCGCCCAGCACCCGCGCCTGGCCCGCCGCGATCGTCAGGCCCAGGCCGTGGCCCTGGCCCGCGCGGTCGCTCGTCCCGGTACGGAACCGGCTCGGGCCCTCCTTGAGCAGCGCCTCCGGGAAACCGGGACCGTGGTCGCGGACCCGGACCACCCGGCCCTCGACGGTGACCTCGACCGGCGGCTTGCCGTGCTTGGCCGCGTTGGCGAGGAGATTGCCCAGGACGCGCTCCAGGCGGCGCGGGTCGGTGTTCACCCAGGACTCGTGCACCACCCGGACGACGACCTCCGGGTCCAGGGCCTTCACCCGCCGCGCCACGAACTCGCCGAGCGCGATCTCCTGGAGCTCGGCCCGCTCCGACGCGCTGTCGAGCCGGGCCACCTCCAGGACGTCCTCGACCAGCGTCCGCATGGCCTGCGCCCGGTCCCGTACGAGCTCGGTCGGACGCCCCGGCGGCAGCAGCTCGGCCGCCGTCAGCAGACCGGTCACGGGGGTGCGCAGCTCGTGCGCGATGTCCGCGGTGACCCGCCGCTCGGCCTCGATCCGCTCGTTCAGGGCGTCCGTGAGGGCGTCCACCGCCCAGGCCAGGTCGTCGGTCTCGTCCCGTACGACTCCGCCGACGGCGTCCCGCACCCGCACGTCCGTGTTGCCCTGGGCCACCCGGCCGGCCGCGACGGCGGCCTTCCGCAGCCGCCGCGAGAGCCCGGCGCCGATGAGCACGCCGAGCGCGCAGCCGCCGAAGACCACCGACACCGAGCCGATGACGAGCGCCCGGTCCAGATCGCTCATGATCGTCGCGCTGCGGTCGGCGAAGGGGATGTGTAGCGACAGCACGTCGCCGTTGGCGAGCGGCACGGCCGCCCACACGTCCGGCGGCCCGCCGTGCCGGTGCTCCTGCACATAGGTCCCGCGCCGCTTGTCCCGCATCAGCTGGTCGAGCTGGTCCGGCAGCGCCGGATCGTTGATCTTCGTGCCGAAGCGGGGCTCCTTCGGCTTCGACGTCTCGTACATCCGCTGGGCGAAGAGCAGCCGTTCCATCTGCACCTCGCGCGCGTTGTCGAGCATCGAGATGCGGGCGGCGTTGTGGACGACGATGCTCAGGGTGACCGCGATGAGCGCGCCGACGGCGGCGATGGCGACGGCGATCTTCCACCGGACCCCGGTACGCAGGGGGAGCAGCTTCACCGGCACGGACCCGTCTCGCGGGGTGTCTTGTCGATCATGCCGGGCTAGCTCTTGAGCTTGTAGCCGAAGCCGCGCACGGTCTCGATCCGGTCCTGGCCGATCTTGGCGCGCAGCCGCTGCACGTGGACGTCCACGACCCGGGTGTCACCGCCCCAGCCGTAGTCCCAGACCCGCTCCAGGAGCTTGTCCCGGGACAGCACGGTGCCCGGCGCCGACGAGAACTCCAGGAGCAGCCGCATCTCGGTCGGGGTCAGCCCCACCGGCACCCCGCCCCTGCGGACCTCCATGCCCTCGGTGTCCACCTCCAGGTCGCCGAAGGAGAGCAGCCCGCCGCCGGCCGCCGCCTCGTCCCCGCGCTCGCCCGCGCCGGGGCCGCCCGCGTGCCCGAAGCGGCGCAGCACGGCCCGGATGCGGGCCATCAGGACGGAACCGTCGAAGGGCTTCGTCACGTAGTCGTCGGCCCCGGCCTCCAGGCCCAGCACGACGTCGATCGAGTCGGCGCGCGCCGACAGCATGATGACCGGCACGGTCGACTCGTCGCGGATGCGCCGGCAGAGGCTGACCCCGTCCATGCCCGGGAGCATCACGTCGAGCAGCGCGATGTCCGGCCGCTGCGCCCGGAAGGCGTCCAGGCCGGAGAGCCCGTCGGGCATGGCGGTCACCCGGAAGCCGTCCCGCTCCAGGGCGAGCTGGGTGGCCTCACGGATGACGTCGTCGTCCTCGACGAACAGGACATGGGTTTCGGCCATCGTGCGTGCCCTTCCGGGTCGGTGCGTTCTCTCGGTCCACGGCTCAGTCGGCGGGGGGCGCGCTCGGCGCGGGCTCGGCGCCCTCGCCGTCGCCGACGGCCCGGCTGTAGTCGTTGTGCACCCAGTCGTGCTGGGTGAACCTGTTCCCCGACCAGCGGTACGTGATCACGTCCTCGCCCGATGGGTACGCGACCGGGTCGCCCTTCGCGTACACCTGCTTGGTGACGACCAGGTCACCGCGGTCGATCGTGGCGTAGACGGCGGCGTCCTCGGCCATGAACACGTTCTCGTACCGGTCGCTCTGCCTGCGGTACACGTACGTGCCGATGCCCACGGCGTCACCGCAGGTCATCACGTTGACCACGACGTCGGGGGAGGCGGAGTTCGTGAGGTTGCCGTAGGAGGCGTCCACCGGGTAGGCGTCCGCGACGCACGGCTTCAGATCGGTCTTGAGCCGCCCACCGATCTTCGGGTCGGCCTTCAGGAGCGCTATCGGGTCCACCCGCTCGGCCGACTGCGGGCCGTCGTCGGCGGAGACCGAGGGGGTGGGGGCCGCGGCGGCGACCTCGTCCGTGCGGGCCGCGCCCTCGTCGCGGGAGCCGGTGCCGCCGGTGGAACAGGCGGCCAGGGAGAGACCGACGGCGACGAGCCCGGCCGTCGCCGTGGCACTCGCCGCCTGGACGGTACGCCGCGGGCGGGGGGCGGGGGGGCCCGGCCCGGGCGGGGCCCCGCGCGGCCCCCCCCCGACGTGGTGTGGGGGGAGGGGCCCCTGGGGGGGGGGGGGGGGGCCGGGGGGGCACCGGGGGGCCTGGTCCCCCCCGCCGGCCCCGCCCCGGGCCGGGGCGGGGCCCCCCGCCGCGGGGCGGGCCCGCGGGGGGGGGCCACGTCCGGTCCCGTACCGGTCGTCGCCGCCGCTCGCACCGCGCAGACCTTCGTGTGGTCTGCCGTCCGGTTCGCCGTCTAGGCCGCGCACCGCTCCCGCCCCCCTTCGTCACCTCGTACGGTCGCCCGCTCCCCGGTCCGGCCCAGGGCGCGGGCGTCGAGGTCGCGGCTCTCCAGCTCCTGACGGAGCCGGGCGAGCGCGCGGTGGAGCGTGGACTTCACCGTACCGGTCGACATGCCGAGCGCCGCCGCCGTCTCCTCCGTGCTCATCTGCTCCCAGTGCCGCAGGACGACGACGCTGCGCTGCTTCGGCGCGAGGACCTTCAGGATGTCCATGAGGAGGGCGCGGTCGGCGTGCTGCTCGGTCGGGTCCTCGACGCTCGCGTCGGGCAGCTGCTCGGTCGGCACCTCTTCGAGCTTGCGGGAGCGCCACCACTCGGTGCGGGTGTTGATCATGACCCGGCGCAGGTAGGCGTCGGCGAGGGACTTGTCGGCGATGCCGTCCCAGCGGCCGTACGTACGGGCCAGGGCCGTCTGGAGGAGGTCCTGGGCGTCGACGGGGTCGGCGACGAGACGGCGGGCACTGCGCAGCAGCGCGTCCTGCCGCGTGCGTACGTACTCCTCGAAGTCGAGCACCTCGCCGTGCCTCATCCGAACCGCCTCCGATCCCCGTGACCTGCTTCGTTCCTCGTGTCGTCGATGACGCTACGGAGCGGTTGTCACGGGGCTGTGCGGGGCAGCCGTCGGTGGACGCACGGCTACCCATCGGTTGTGTAACAGCGGGGGCGGAGGAGGTTTCGGCGGCCGGGGCCCGGGGAGAGCGGGCCGGCGTGGGCACGGGCCCGGGCCTTGGTGCGAGGACGGCGGGCGGCCGGACCTCCGGGGCCGAGGGCGGCCGGTGGCCCGGACCTCCGGGTCTCAGGACAGTGGCAGCCGGTACCGGTCGCCGTCCAGGGGCTCCACGAGACCGTCGGCGACCAGACCGTCCAGCGCCCTGGCCCGCTGCACCGGCTCGTCCCAGACCGCGTCCAGGGCCGCCTGCGCCACCGGATCCGCCGACTCCCGCAGCACGGCGAGGAGCCGCCCGCGGACCTGGCGGTCGGTCCCGGCGTACGTCTGGCCCCGCCGCGGCGGACCGTCGTGGGCCGGCTTCCCCGACAGCCGCCACGCGCACCGGTCGGCGATCGGACAGCGCCCGCAGTCCTCGCCCTTCGCCGTGCACACCAGCGCGCCCAGCTCCATCGAGGCGGCCGCCCAGCGGGACGCCGTCACCTCGTCCTGCGGCAGCAGCGCGCGGGCGAGCCGCCGCTCGGCGGCCGTGGTCGCGTTCGGCGGGTACTGGACGCCGGTCGCCGCCCGCGCGAAGACCCGGCGCACGTTGGTGTCCAGGACCGCGTGCCGCTGCCCGTACGCGAAGGAGGCCACCGCCGCCGCCGTGTACTCGCCGATGCCGGGCAGCGCGAGGAGCTGCCCGTGGTCGCGGGGCACGTCGCCGTGGTGGCGCTCCGTTATGGCGACGGCCGCCGCGTGCAGCCGCAGGGCCCGGCGCGGGTAGCCGAGCCGGCCCCAGGCGCGGACCGCCTCGCCGGGCGCCTCGGCGGCCAGGTCGGCCGGTCGCGGCCAGCGCGCCAGCCACTGCTCGTACACCGGCAGGACCCGGACGACCGGGGTCTGCTGGAGCATGAACTCGCTGACCATGACGCCCCAGGCGCCGGCCTCGGGGCGGCGCCAGGGCAGGTCACGGGCGTGCCGGTCGAACCAGGCGAGGACGGGCCCGTGCAGCCCGGCGGGGAGCGCCGGGTCGACGGGGGCCTCGGAAGTCGGGGGAGTGTCGATGGAAGTCATGGCACCCCCGATCCTGGCACGTCCGGCGCGGGATCAGTACGCGCCGTGGCGCGCGCGAGAGCGCCGCTCGGAGTGCGCGGGAGCGTGCGCGGAGGCGTGCGCACTCGGCCCGCGCCCCGCGCACCACAGGACGGCCGAGCTCCGGCTCGACCGCGCGGTCTCCACCAGCGACCGCACCGGCCGCTCCGCGAGGCGCATCACCAGGAACGCGACCAGCGCGCCGACCAGCAGGCCGACGGTCACGTCGTGCGGGTAGTGGACGCCGACGAAGACCCGGGAGAAGGCCATGAGCAGGGCCATCGGCACGGTCAGCCAGACGATCCCGCGCCAGGACAGCGCGAGCGCGATCGCCGCGGCGCCGGCGATCGCCGAGTGGTTGCTGGGGAAGGACCAGTCCCCGTGCGGCGGGCAGGCGACGAGCGAGACGGGTGCGCCGGCGACGGCCCGGCACGGCCGCTCCTCGTCGACCAGCGACTTCGCCGCCTCGCTCACCACGTAACCGAAGCCGGTCGCGACGGGGGCGAGCAGCGCGAGCGCCATCATCCGGCTCGACCCCTCCCGGGAGCGCCACCAGCCGGCGAGGAACAGCACGCCGAAGAGCAGCAGCCCGAGCTCCGTCCACACCTCGGCGAGCCACTGGAACCAGTGCGGCGTGGAGTGGGCGAAGTCGGCGACGTCGAGATACAGACGGTCGGAGAGGTCGAGAAGGGTGTTCATGGTGCATGACGCTAACCGGAATCCGGAGTCCGCCGCCCCGGGCCAACGGCCAGAGCGACCCCCGACGAAAGTGGGGGGCCCGCGATTCGCGCCGGTTCCCTACGGTTTCCGGCGGGGTTCCGGGAAAAGTTCCCGGAACCGACGGATGTGATCATCGGCAAAACTTGCGGTCTCGGGCGGCGGGTGGGGCGGGAGTTGGGCCGGATCTCTCGTAAGGTTCGGGTCGTGGGATCTTTGCGCAATCCGGTCGGGCCGCTTCCCTCCACCATCTACTGGCGACGGAGGGCGGTGGCGCTGTGCCTGGTGACGCTTCTCGCACTGCTCGGCGTCTGGGTCCTCGCCTCCCGTGACGGAGGCGGGAAGAAGGCGAACGACGCCGCCAACGGCTCGTCGCTGACCCCGCCGTCGATCACCCCGGGCCCCACCGGCTCGGGCCCGGCGATCAGTCAAAAGCCCGGCGGGCGCGACGAGTCGGGCGACTCCGGCGACAACGGCGGCTCCGCCGGCTCCGGTACGGACGAGGGCGCGGGCTCCGACGGCGGTGCCGCCGCCGGTACGGACGCGGGGGCCGACTCCGGCACCGCGGGCACCGGCAAGAACGGCGACACCGACGGCGCCGGCGGCGACGGCGGCGCGGGCACCGGCGCCGGCCAGCAGGTCCCGGCCGGCTCCGCGCTCCCCAACTGCCCCGCCGGAGCACTGCGGTTGACGCTCCGCTCCACCAAGGTGACCTACGAGGCGGGCGAGAAGCCCCGCTTCCACCTCGTCGCCGAGAACACCTCGGACACCACCTGCAAGGCCGACTTCGGGCCCCGCAGCGCGGTTCTCACGATCAGCGACGACCGGGACGACGAGGTCTGGTCCACCGCGGACTGCCCCCGCCCCGGCACCCCGCTCCTGCTGCGCGTCCCCGCGCACACCACGCTCACCCACACCGTCGAGTGGGACCGCGCCCGCAGCGCCCCGAAGTGCGCGAGCGTTCCGCCGGGCCAGGCCGGACCCGGCACCTACCTCGTGGAGGCGACGATGCCGGGCGCCAAGGTGCTCCCGGCCTCGTTCATGCTCGCCAAGGACTGAGAGCGGGGGGGGGCGGGGGGGGCGGCGGGCGGGGCGGGCACGGGGGGGGGGGCGGCGGGGGGGCGGGCGCGGCCGGCGCGCGCCGCGGGGGGGCCGCGCGAGGGGCCGGGCCCGGAGC
>NZ_JBHWFF010000055.1:13416-31906 GCF_042733785.1 Streptomyces sp. NPDC059695
CGATCTCGCGCGCCCGCGCGCGCGGCCGCGCGCGCCCGCGCGCGGCCCCCCCCCCCGGGGATCAGCCGTGGGGGTCAGCCTCCGGGGGTCAGCCTCCGGGGGTCAGCCCCGGGGATCCCCCGGGGGTCAGCCCCGGGGATCCCCCGGGGGTCAGCCCCGGGGATCAGACGTACCGCTCCAGGATCGAGGACTCCGCCAGGCGCGACAGGCCCTCGCGGACGCTGCGGGCCCGGGCCTCGCCGACGCCGTCGACGGTCTGCAGGTCGTCCACGCTCGCCGCGAGCAGCTTCTGCAGCCCGCCGAAGTGCTCCACCAGGCGCTCGATGATCGCGCCGGGCAGCCGGGGCACCTTCGCCAGGAGCCGGTAGCCGCGCGGCGAGACCGCCGAGTCGAGGGTCTCGGGCGAGCCGCTGTAGCCGAGGGCCCGCGCCACGACCGGGAGTTCGAGCAGCTCGGTGTGGGTGAGCGCGTCCAGTTCGGTGAGCGCCTCGGCGACCGTCCGCGAACGCTTCGCCGTCGGCTCCGGCACGTAGTCCCGGATCACCAGCTCGCGCTCCGGTTCCACCCCCGCGATCAGCTCGTCGAGCTGGAGCGAGAGCAGCCGCCCGTCGGTGCCGAGCTCGACCACGTACTCCGCGATCTCGGTGGCGATCCTGCGGACCATCTCCAGACGCTGGGCGACCGCGGTGACGTCCCGGACCGTGACCAGGTCCTCGATCTCCAGGGCGGAGAGCGTGCCGGCCACCTCGTCGAGCCGCAGCTTGTACCGCTCCAGGGTCGCGAGCGCCTGGTTGGCCCGGGACAGGATCGCGGCCGACTCCTCCAGGACCCGGCGCTCACCGTCCACGTACAGCGCGATCAGACGCATCGACTGGGAGACGGAGACGACCGGGAAGTTGCACTGCTTGGAGACCCGGTCCGCCGTGCGGTGGCGGGTGCCGGTCTCCTCGGTGGGGATGGAGGCGTCCGGCACCAGCTGCACGCCCGCGCGGTGGATCTTGGTGATGTCCTTGTCCAGGACGAGCGCGCCGTCGAGCTTGCACAGCTCGCGCAGGCGCGTCGCGGCGAACTCGACGTCCAGCACGAAACCGCCGGTGCACATCGAGTCGACCGTCTTGTCCAGGCCGAGCACGATGAGACCGCCCGTGTTTCCCCGGAGGATCCGCTCCAGGCCGTCGCGCAGCGCGGTACCCGGCGCGACCGCGCTCAGGGCAGCGCGCATCAGCGCTTCGTTGCCGGAGCCCGCGCCGGACTTTCCAGGACCTGTTGCCCCGTCCTTGGCTGCCACTGCACTCCTCCGGCTCGTACGGATGGGCGAGACCAGGGCAAAGTCTAGCGACACCGCCCCGCCGGGGGTTCGCTGATGCGATGTGTGGGTCCGTTCCGCGCGGCCGTGTCCGTCCGGACACCGGGATCGCACCGGCCCGGACGCGGGGCGCACCTCACCGGACACGGGTCACAGCCGGGCCGCGCGCGGGGCCGCGCCTGGGCGGTACGCGGGGTCTCACCCGGCCCGTGAGCAGGGCATCGCCCGGCCCGTACGCAGGGTCTCACCCGGCCCGGAGGCGGGGTCGCGCCCGGCCAGGACGCGAGGCCGCACCCGGGCCGGCACACAGGGCCGCACCCGGCTCGTACGCGGGGCCGCACCCGGGTCCTGCGGCAGGGCCGCACCCGGCGCGTGCGCACGGTCCCGCCCGGGCCGTACGCACACGCACACCCGCCGCCGGGACCGTGCCCCGCCTCCCCGCCCGTACCCGACCGCCGGGGACCGGCCCGGGTCAGCGGTCCGGCGTCTCCTCGGCGGCCCTGCCCCGCCGGCTCCGCGGCAGCACCCGCAGCGCGTCCCCCACGTCCGCCACCTCCGTCACCTTCATCCCGGCCGGCACCTTCCCCGGGTCCACCGGGACCAGCGCGTGCGTGAAGCCCAGCCGGTGCGCCTCGGCGAGCCGCCGCTGCACGCCCGTCACCCGCCGCACCTCGCCCGCGAGCCCGACCTCCCCGATCGCGACCAGGTTCTTCGGCAGCGGCGTGTCGCTCGCCGCTGAGGCCAGCGCCAGCGCGATCGCCAGGTCGGCGGCGGGCTCGGTGAGCTTCACCCCGCCCACGGTCGCGCTGTAGATGTCCCGCTTGCCCAGCGCGCTGATCCGGCCGCGCTGCTCCAGGACCGCCAGCATCATCGAGACCCGGGAGGTCTCCAGGCCCGAGGTCGTCCGCCGCGGCGAGGGGATCTGCGAGTCGACCGTCAGCGCCTGCACCTCGGCGACCAGCGGGCGCTTGCCCTCCAGGGTGACCGTCAGGCAGGTGCCCGGCACGGCCACGTCACGCCGGGTCAGGAAGAGCCCGGAGGGGTCGGCGAGCCCCGTGATGCCCTCGTCGTGCAGCTCGAAGCAGCCGACCTCGTCCGTCGCCCCGTACCGGTTCTTCACGCCCCGGACCAGACGCAGGCGCGCGTGCCGGTCGCCCTCGAAGCTCAGGACGACGTCGACCAGGTGCTCCAGGAGCCGGGGACCCGCGATGGCCCCGTCCTTGGTGACGTGGCCGACGAGGAGCGTCGACATGCCCCGCTCCTTGGACGCCCGGATGAGGGCCCCCGCGACCTCGCGGACCTGCGCCATGCCGCCGGGAGCGCCGTCGATCTCGGGCGAGGCGACCGTCTGCACCGAGTCCATGATCAGCAGCGAGGGCTTCACGGCGTCGAGGTGCCCGAGGACGGCCGACAGGTCGGTCTCGGCCGCCAGGTACAGATGGTCGCTGAGCGCGTCGATCCGGTCCGCGCGCATCCGGACCTGGCTCGCGGACTCCTCGCCCGTGACGTACAGCGTGCGGTGCTCGTCGCTGGAGGCCTTGGCCGCCACGTCGAGCAGGAGCGTCGACTTGCCGACCCCGGGCTCACCCGCGAGCAGCACCACGGCGCCGGGCACCAGCCCCCCGCCGAGGACCCGGTCCAGCTCGTCCACGCCGGTCGAGCGGGCGGTCGCCTGGCGGCCGTCGACCTGGCCGATGGGCAGCGCGGCGGTGGAGACCCGGCCGGCGGCGGTCGTCCGGACGGCGGGCGCGCCGTACTCCTCGACCGTCCCCCAGGCCTGGCACTCGGGGCAGCGGCCGAGCCACTTGGCCGTCTGCCAGCCGCACTCGGTGCAGCGGTAGGACGGCCGGTCCTTGGCGGTTTTCGTACGGGCAGCCATGGGCCACACCGTATCCGCCGCCACCGACAACGGGCCGCCGTCCTCCACAGGGGGAGACACCGAAGACACGGAAGGCACCGGAACGCCCGCTTCCTGTCCCCCTTCGAGCGATAGCTTCACCCGTAAGAATGAGAATGGAGCAACCGGTACGAAGAGTGCCCCCCGCCCTGCCTACGGTCGCCCAGTGACGAGCAGCAGGCTGGATTCCCCCGCACGCACCACCGGCGCACACCGGGCGCACCGCGCCACGGACCAGGGACCGCGCACGCTCGGCCGGCGTCCCCCCGCCCGCTACGAGGCAGCCCTCGACGGCCTCTTCACGTACTGCCTCTCCGTGCTCTGCGACCACGACACGGCCACCGCCGTCCTCGGCGACGTCCTCGCCGTCGCCGAGCGCCATCACGGCCGCTGCCCCTCGGACGAGGACGGACGCACGGCCTGGCTGTACGCCCTCGCCCGCTGGGCCTGCCTGCGCAGCCTCGGCGAACAGCGCCGCAAGCGCCAGGGCGCCCACACCGGCCGCCCGGCCGTCACCGCCCCCGAGCCGCCCCGGGTCTCCCAGGAGACCGCCGAGCGCCGCCGCACCGAGCTCGCCCTGCTCGCCTGGCCCGAAGCGGCCGGCACCACGCCCGAGCAGCGCGAGGCCCTGGAACTCGCCGTGCGGCACGGCCTCAGCCACCGCCAGGTCGCCGCCGTGCTCTCCCTCGACCCGCTCGCCGCCCGCGAACTCCTCGCCACCGCCGGCTGCGAGGTCGAACGCACCCGCGCCGCCCTCGCCGTCGTCGAGACCGGCAGCTGCCCCACCGTCGCCCGGCTCACCGGCGACCACCAGGTGCTCCTCTCGGCCGCCCTGCGCGCCGAACTCGTCCGGCACGTCGACGACTGCCCCCGCTGCCGCCGCGCGGCCGAGCGCGTGGGCGCCGCTGGACCCTGGCCGGGAACGGCGGCCCTCCCGGCGGACCGGCTGCCGCTCGTCGAGGCGCCCAGGGCCGCCGCCTACATGGCGATGCTGCACGTCCCGCGCGCGCGTGCCGGAGCCCCGCGCTTCGCGCCGACCGGCTTCCCCATGGACCCCAAGGACCATGTCGCCCGCCGCGACCGGATGCGGGCCCGCGCGGTCACCACCACGGTCGTCGCCGCCGTGGTCGCCGCGCCCGTCCTCGCCCTGTGGACCTCCTACCGCGGCGCTCCCACGGAGGACACCGCCGGACACGACGGGGCCAGGATCAGCGCGCGCGAGGCGGACGAACCGGTGGGCCCCGACGGCGACCGCTACGAGAACGCGGGCAACGCCAGCACCACCCCCGAGCCCCGCTTCACCCAGGGCAGCCGCGCCCCCGACGTCTCCGTCGAGGTCGTCAGCCCCGGCGGCCCCGCCGCGCCGGGCCGGCCCGGCGAACCCGCCGCCGGCTGGATCACGGTCACCGCCACCGGCCGCGGCGACCTCACCCTGCTCACGCTCACCGCCTCGGGGGGCACACCCGTCGACTGGTCGCTGTGGACGGACGCCCCCTGGCTGTACGTGAGCCGGGCCTCCGGCACGCTCCGCCCCGGCGAGAGGATCACGATCGCCGTCGGCGTCGACCACGCCCGCGAGCCCGTCGGCTCCTGGAGCGCGCGCCTGGGCGTGAACCCCTCGGGAGCGGTCGTCCGGATCGACGGCTACAGCCGGCCGGCCGACGCCGGGGACTTCCCGCCCCCACCGGTCACCACGACGGAGCCCACGACCCCGCCGACCACCCCGCCCACGTCCCCGCCGACGACCGAACCGACCACCCCGCCGACGTCCCCGCCCACGACGGAGCCGACGACGCCGCCGACCACCGAGCCCACGACCCCGCCGCCGACCACCGAACCGACGACGGAACCGACCACCCCGCCCCCGACGACCGAGGAACCCCCGCCCACGACCTCGGACCCGGGCACACCCCCGCCGACGACGGAGGACCCGCCGCCGTCGTCGTAGACGAAGGGGACAGGTCCTGGGCGGGGGACGAAGGGGACGGGCCCCCAGGCCGTCTCGTTCGGATCGTGCCGGGCTCGCGGCTCCGGCCTGATCCGAAAGAAACGGCCTAGCCGACCGGGTCGGCCGGGTGCGGAGCCACCAGCGGCAGCTGCGAGGCCAGCCGCGCCTCGCAGAGCCCGGCCAGCACCCCGTACGCCTCCTCGCCCATCATCTCGACGAGCTCCGGCCGGTACGAGACGTAGACCGGCTCACCGCCGACGTGCGCCGACGTCGCCGTCGTGCAGTACCAGTGCAGGTCGTGGCCGCCCGGCCCCCAGCCACGCCGGTCGTACTCGCCGATCGACACCTGGAGGACCTTCGAGTCGTCGGGGCGCTCGATCCAGTCGTACGTCCGCCGCACCGGCAGCTGCCAGCACACGTCCGGCTTCGTCTCCAGCGGCTCCCGGCCCTCCTTCATCGCCAGGATGTGCAGCGAGCAGCCCGCGCCGCCCGCGAAACCGGGCCGGTTCTGGAAGATGCAGGACCCCTCCCAGCGGCGGGTCTGCCGGTCGCCGTCCTCGTCGAGCTGCACCCAGCCCGACTCCGCGCCCACGTCGTGGAACTGCCACAGCTCCGGGGTGAGCCGGGCCACGTGCTCCGCGACCCGCTTCTCGTCGTCCTCGTCGGAGAAGTGCGCGCCCAGCGTGCAGCAGCCGTCGTCGGCGCGCCCTTCCTGGATGCCCTGGCAGCCGTTGCCGAAGATGCAGGTCCAGCGCGAGGTCAGCCAGGTCAGATCGCAGCGGAAGACCTGCTCCTCGTCCGCCGGATCGGGAAACTCGACCCACGCGCGCGCGAAGTCGAGGCCCTTCTCGTCGGGCTCCTCGGCCGGGCCCCGCTTCTGCTTCCCGACCTTGACCGCCTTCACGGCCTTCGCCGCGTGCGCGCTCCTGGCCGCCTGCACGCCACCGTCGCCGCCGCGGTCTTTGTCCTGCTTCGCCTTCTTCGTCTTTGGCACAGGACCAAGCGTATGACGGCGGGAGCAGTAGCGTTCCGCCCATGAGACTCGGAGTCCTCGACGTCGGTTCGAACACAGTGCACCTCCTCGTGGTGGATGCCCACCCCGGCGCCCGGCCGCTGCCCGCCCACTCGCACAAGGCGGAGCTGCGGCTCGCCGAACTGCTCGACGAGCGGGGCGCGATCGCGCCCGACGGCGTCGAGCGGCTGATCGCGACCGTGCGGGACGCGCTCCTGGCCGCCGAGGACAAGGGCTGCGAGGAGGTGCTGCCGTTCGCGACCTCCGCGGTGCGCGAGGCCAGCAACGCCGACGCGGTCCTCGCGCGCGTGAAGGACGAGACCGGGGTCGACCTCCAGGTCCTCACGGGCGAGGAGGAGGCCCGGCTCACCTTCCTCGCCGCCCGCCGCTGGTTCGGCTGGTCCGCCGGCAAGCTGCTCCTCCTCGACATCGGCGGCGGCTCCCTCGAAGTCGCGTACGGCATCGACGAGGACCCCGACACCGCGGTCTCGCTGCCCCTCGGCGCCGGCCGTCTGACGGCCGGCTGGCTGCCCGGCGACCCGGCCGACACCGCCGACGTGAAGGCCCTGCGCCGCCACGTGCGCGCGCAGATCGCCCGGACGGTCGGCGAGTTCAGCCGCTCCGGCCGCCCCGACCACGTCGTGGCCACCTCCAAGACCTTCAAGCAGCTCGCCAGGATCGCGGGCGCGCCGGGCTCCGGCGAGGGCCTGTACGTCCAGCGGATCCTGACCCGCAAGTCCCTGGAGGAGTGGGTCCCGCGCCTCGCCGCGATGACCGTGCCCGAGCGCGCCGCGCTCCCGGGCGTCTCGGAGGGCCGCGCCGGACAGGTCCTCGCGGGCGCGCTCGTCGCCGAGGGCGCGATGGACCTGCTCGGTGTCGAGGAGCTGGAGATCTGCCCCTGGGCCCTGCGCGAGGGCGTCATCCTGCGCCGCCTGGACCACCTGCCGGAGCACTGACGGACGGCGGGGGCGGCCGCGACGGCCGGGCCGCGCCGGCCGTGACCGCCGGGCGGCGTCGGGCGGCGTCGGGCGTGACCGGAAGCACCCTCCGGCCCCGCGCCCCGCCCCGTACCCTGTTCCCCGTGGCAGAACCAGTGGTGCGCGTCCCGGATGCGAAGGTCGCCCTGTCGACGGCCTCGGTCTATCCGGAGTCGACGGCGACGGCCTTCGAGATCGCCGCGCGCCTCGGGTACGACGGCGTCGAGGTCATGGTGTGGACCGACCCGGTCAGCCAGGACGTCGAGGCGCTGCGCCGGCTCTCCGACTACCACCAGGTCCCGATCCTGGCCGTGCACGCCCCCTGTCTCCTCATCACCCAGCGCGTCTGGTCCACCGACCCGTGGATCAAGCTCCAGCGCGCGCAGGCGGCGGCCGAGCGCCTCGGCGCGTCGACGGTCGTCGTGCACCCGCCGTTCCGCTGGCAGCGCCAGTACGCCAAGGACTTCGTGACGGGCATCTGGCGGATGGCGGACGAGACCGACGTCCGGTTCGCCGTCGAGAACATGTACCCGTGGCGCTACAAGGACCGCGAGATGCTCGCGTACGCCCCCGAGTGGGACGTCACCAAGGACGACTACCGGCACTTCACCGTCGACCTCTCGCACACCGCGACCGCCCGCACCGACGCCCTCGCGATGATCGACCGCATGGGCGACCGCCTCGGCCACGTCCACCTCGCCGACGGCAGGGGCTCCGCCAAGGACGAGCACCTCGTCCCGGGGCGCGGCACCCAGCCCTGCGCCGAGCTCCTGGAGCGGCTCGCCCTCACCGGCTTCGACGGGCACGTCGTCATCGAGGTCAACACCCGCCGCGCGATGTCAGCCGCCGAACGCGAGGCCGACCTCGCGGAGGCCCTCGCCTTCACCCGGCTCCACCTCGCCTCGCCGGCCGGCCGCCCCGCCCCCGGCCCCCGCCCGGCGGAACGGGCCCCGCGCCCATGACCGACCCGGCCCCGCGCCGGCGCGGCCGCCCGTCCCGTACCGAGGAGGAGAGCGGACCGGACGCGCGGACCCGCATCCTGGAGGCGGCCCGCGCCCAGTTCGCCGAGCGCGGCTACGACAAGGCCTCGGTCCGCGGCATCGCCAGGACCGCCGGTGTCGACCCGGCGCTCGTGCACCACTACTTCGGCACCAAGGACGAGGTCTTCGCCGCCGCCGTCGAGGTCTCCTTCGAGCCGGCCGCCGTGCTCCCGGCGATCCTCACCGGCCCCCGCGAGGCCATCGGCGAGCGGCTCGCCCGCTTCTTCATCGGCGTCTGGGAGAACCCGGCCTCCCGCGCCCCGCTCCTCGCGATCGTCCGCTCCGCGCTGACCCACGAGGCGGCGGCCAAGGTGCTGCGGACCTTCGTGCTGCGCCGGCTCCTGGAGCGGATCGCGGCCGAGCTGGACGTGCCGGATCCGGGCTTCCGCGCGGAGCTGGCCGCCTCCCACATGATCGGGATCGTGATCATGCGGTACGTGATCCAGGTCGAGCCGCTGGCCTCGGCGGATCCGGAGCGGATCGTCGAGCAGGTGGCCCCGACGCTCCAGCGCTACCTGACCGAAAGCTGAACACGCGTCCCGCATTGCGGACACCCTGTCCAGATCTTGGAGCGTCGGCGTACGCTCGAATGCAAGCACACCCATCACGAGGAGCGAGCGACGATGCCCGAGCTGAGGTCCCGCACAGTCACCCACGGCCGCAACATGGCGGGCGCACGCGCCCTTATGCGCGCCTCCGGTGTACCCGGCGCGGACATCGGCCGGAAGCCGATCATCGCCGTGGCCAACTCCTTCACCGAGTTCGTCCCCGGCCACACGCACCTCCAGCCGGTCGGCCGGATCGTCTCCGAGGCCATCACCGCCGCCGGCGGCATCGCCCGCGAGTTCAACACGATCGCCGTCGACGACGGCATCGCCATGGGCCACGGCGGCATGCTCTACAGCCTGCCCTCGCGCGACCTGATCGCGGACAGCGTGGAGTACATGGTCGAGGCGCACTGCGCCGACGCCCTGATCTGCATCTCCAACTGCGACAAGATCACCCCCGGCATGCTGATGGCGGCCCTGCGCCTCAACATCCCGACGGTCTTCGTCTCCGGCGGCCCGATGGAGTCCGGCCGCGCCACGCTCGTCGACGGCTCGGTCCGCACCCTCGACCTGGTCGACGCGATCTCCGACGCCGTTAACCCGAAGATCTCCGACGAGGACATCGCCCGCATCGAGGAGAACGCCTGCCCGACCTGCGGGTCCTGTTCCGGCATGTTCACCGCCAACTCGATGAACTGCCTGACCGAGGCGATCGGCCTGTCCCTCCCCGGCAACGGCACGGTGCTCGCCACCCACACCGCCCGCCGCGCGCTGTACGAGAACGCGGCCCGCACGGTCGTCGACATCACCCGCCGCTACTACGACGAGGACGACGACTCCGTCCTGCCCCGCTCGATCGCGTCCCGCGCCGCCTTCGAGAACGCCATGGCCCTCGACATCGCCATGGGCGGCTCCACCAACACGATCCTGCACCTGCTCGCCGCCGCCCAGGAGGCCGAGCTCGACTACGGCCTGCCGGACATGGACGAGGTCTCCCGCCGGGTGCCCTGCCTGGCCAAGGTCGCCCCGAACGTCGCCAAGGACCGCACGTACTACATGGAGGACGTGCACCGGGCGGGCGGCATCCCCGCCATCCTCGGCGAGCTCTACCGCGCGGGCCTGCTGAACGAGGACGTCCACGCCGTCCACGCGCCCTCCGTCAAGGAGTGGCTGGAGACCTGGGACGTGCGCGGCGGCTCCCCCTCGGACGAGGCCGTCGAGCTGTGGCACGCGGCCCCCGGCTGCGTCCGCTCGGCGACCGCCTTCTCCCAGTCGGAGCGCTGGGACACCCTCGACACGGACGCGGCGAACGGCTGCATCCGCGACGCGGAGCACGCGTACTCGAAGGACGGCGGCCTCGCCGTCCTGCACGGCAACCTCGCCGTCGACGGCTGCGTCGTGAAGACCGCCGGCGTCGACGAGTCGATCTGGACCTTCGAGGGCCCGGCCGTCGTCTGCGAGTCGCAGGAGGAGGCCGTCGAGAAGATCCTGAACAAGCAGGTCACGGACGGCGACGTGGTCGTCATCCGCTACGAGGGCCCCAAGGGCGGCCCCGGCATGCAGGAGATGCTCTACCCGACCTCCTTCCTGAAGGGCCGCGGCCTGGGCAAGACCTGCGCCCTGGTCACCGACGGGCGCTTCTCCGGCGGCACCTCGGGCCTCTCCATCGGCCACGCCTCCCCGGAGGCGGCCTCGGGCGGCACGATCGCGTTCGTCGAGGACGGCGACCGCATCCGCATCGACATCCCGAACCGCTCGATCGAGCTCCTGGTCGACGACGCCACCCTCGCGGCCCGCCGCGAGGCCCTCAACGGCGTGTACGCGCCGAAGAACCGGGAGCGCAAGGTGTCGGCGGCGCTGAAGGCGTACGCGGCGATGGCGACGAGCGCCGACAAGGGCGCGGTCAGGGACGTGACGAAGCTGGGCTGATCCCGGCGGGAGACGTACGACGGAAGGGGAGCGGGCCGCGGGCCCGCTCCCCTTCCGTCGTAGGCGGGTGTCAGCGGCTCACCAGGAGCCGGGGTCGCGCGCGTCCACCGCGAAGACGGAGCCGTCCGGCGCCGTCCCGAAGACCCGGTCCCCGGCGACCAGCGGCGCGGGCACGAGGGGCGCGTACCCGAGGCGGCCGTTGCGCAGCCGCGGCCTGGTCTGCCCGACGACCGCCCCGCGCGCGGTGTCGACGGCGAGCAGCCGGCCGTCCTGGACGGAGAAGTAGAGCCGGTCGCCGGAGCCGAGGACCGGCGCGGAGACGTTCCCGGCGCCCGTCTCCAGGTCCCACACCACCCGGCCCTTCGGTGCGGCGGTGTCGAAGGCCGTGAGGTGGCCGTCGGCGTCGAGCAGATGGACGACCGCGCCGCGCACGGCGATGCCCCGGAGGTCCATCCGGTAGGGCAGGGCCACCGTGCGGACGGGGGCGTCCGCGCCCTCGCCGGGGCCCAGCAGGACCAGGGAGTCGACCAGCGAGGACTGGTAGAGGTGCGCGAGGACCAGCGTGCCGTCGCCGGTGCGGCCCAGCGGGTCGAGCTCGCCGTCCAGGTTCCGCTGCCAGACGGTCTCGCCGGTCGTGGGGCGGACGGCCGCGACCCGGGTGTGCGACCCGTCGAAGGAGGTCTCCGACACCGTGAGGAGGCCGGACGGCGCGTCGTACGGCCCGGGGAGCGGGACCGTGAAGCCGGGCAGGCCGTGCCGCCACAGCTCCGCGCCGCTGCGGGCGTCGACCGCCCGGAGGCCGCCGGTGCCGTCGGACAGCACGACGGCGGAGCCGGCCGGCCGGTGGACCTCGGGCAGTTTCCCCCGGGCCGACCAGCCGGGAGTCCCGTCCCCGGCCGCGTACGCCCGCAGGGGACCGGTCGGAGGGGCGGCGCCGATCAGGCCGTCCGCGAGGAGCACGGGCGCGCGGGGCGCCTCCTGCTCGACGGGTGCGGTCCGCGACCAGAGGATCCGCCCGGTCACCGGGTCGAGCCGGGCGAGGCCGACGCCGCGGGCGGCGCAGTACAGCGCTCCCGAGCCGTGGACGCAGGCGGGCGCGGAGGAAGGTCCGTGCTCCTGGAGTCCGGTGTGCCAGCCCGAGACGGAGGTGGCCACCTCGGCCGGGCTCGTGGGGGTCTCGGGCGCGCGGTCCGCGGGACGGCTGAGCGCCGCGTAGAGACCGGCCGCGGTCAGCGCGAGCGCGGCGGCGACGGCGATCATCGGGCGGGGCCGGATCCGGGCGAGGGACGGGACCCGCGGGTCGCGGCGGGGCGGGACCGGCGCGGGGGCCCGTACCGGTGTGTCCGCGTCCCACGCGGGCGCGGGGCCGCCGTCGCCCTCGGGCAGGGCGGGCCGCCGGCGCTGTGCCGGTATGAAGGCCTCGGCCGCGTACGAGGGGGGCAGCAGCGCCTGCATGATCTGCGCCGGGGTCGGCCGGTCGACGGGCTCCTTGGCGAGGCAGCGGGCGACGAGCGGCGCCAGGTCCGCCGGCACCCCCGTGAGGTCCGGCTCGTCGTGGACGACCTGGTACGCCACGATGTACGGGCTGTCGGAGTCGAAGGGGCCGTGCCCGGTCGCCGCGTGCACCAGCACGGAGCCCAGCGCGAACACGTCCGCCGCCGGCCCGACCTCCCGGGGCCGCTGGAACTGCTCGGGCGCCATGAACGGCGGCGAGCCGATCAGCTTGCCGGTCTCCGTGTGCAGATCGCTGTCGACCGGCCGGGAGATCCCGAAGTCGATGACCTTCGGCCCGGTGTCGGTCAGCAGGACGTTGCTGGGCTTGAGGTCCCGGTGGACGACCCCGGCCCGGTGGATGTCGCGCAGCGCCTCCGCGAGCCCGGCCGTGAGCCGGCGCAGCTCGGCCGGCGACAGCGGACCGTTCCGCTTCACCTGGTCGGCGAGCGTGGGTCCGGGCACGTAGAGGGTCGCCATCCAGGGGCGTACGGCATCGGGGTCGGCGTCGACGACCGGCGCGGTGAAGGCGCCGCTGACCCGGCGGGCGGCCGCGACCTCCTGGCGGAAACGCGCCCTGAACTCGGGGTCCTCCGCATACCGTGCGTGCACGACCTTGACCGCGAGCCGCAGTCCGGAGGCGGAGGCCGCGAGGTGCACGACGCCCATGCCGCCGGCTCCCAGACATGCCTGGAGGCGGTAGTCGCCCGCGTACTCGGGCCCCTCCGCTTCCCGGTCGGCACCGGTGCCGCGCAACGGTGGCATCGCCCACCCCCGTGTGAGTCCCCGTCACATCGCGCGCAGGTGCGCGACCCGACGGAGCCTAGTCGATGGTGCCCGGGAAGTCGGTGGGGCTTGCTAGCCTGCGCGTCGCGGAGAGTGAAACTCGGCGGAGCGCTTTTGCGCCAAGGGGGAGGACGTCATGACCACGCGCTACGAGGTCGCACCGGGCTACCGGGTCAACGTGCGGTCGGGACCGAGCACCCAGTACCCGGTCGTCCGGTCCCTTGCACCGGGAGCCACGGTGGCGATCAAGTGCCAGAAGTACGGCGAGTGGGTCTCCGGCCCGTACGGCACGACGAACATCTGGGACAACATCGCGGCGGGCGAATACCTCTCCGACGCCTATGTGCACACGGGAAGCGACGGCATGGTCGCACCGCGCTGCGCCTGAGCCCGTTCACCGTCGCCCCTGGGACAATCGACCTCATGAGCGACGAAGAGCAGACCCCGAACAGTGACGGCGGCGGCCCGCGGCCGGAGGAGATCCGCTTCTTCGGCACGACCTGGGTCGACCACAGCGGCGCCTACAAGCCCCGCCGCCTCGGCCTCGCCGCCGGAGCCCTCGCCGCCGCCGTCGCGGCCTGCTTCGTGCTGCGCTTCGCCTACGAGGGCCTCCAGATCGCCGACGTCGGCGGCCTCGTCAACACGCTGGTCGTGCTCATGTTCGCGATCTGCAGCGCCATCGCGTTCGCCAAGACCTGGGAGGGCTTCGTCCGCCGCCCGGCCGACCCGGCCCGCGAGGAGTCCCTCCGCAGCCTGAAGGCGATCGGCTTCATCGGCACCCTCGTCGCCTACGCCGCCCGCTGCTTCGTCGAGGCCCCCGGCGAGAAGCTGCGCCGCGCGGAGTACGAGACGGCCGTCGCCCAGTACGAGAAGCGCCGTGCCACCCGTACGGGCAACCCCTCGGCCCGCAAGAAGCCGAAGCGCAAGTAGCGGCCCCCTCCGCCCGTCCGGATCCTTGACGCCCGGCACCGCCAGGCCCACTATTCATCGCATGATGAATAAACCGGCGACCGAGGGCCACGGGGCAGCCGTCACCGCGCAGCACCTCACCGCCACACGCGGCGACCGCCAGGTCCTCCGCGGCCTCGACTTCACCGTCCCCGCCGGCCTCGTCACCGGCCTCCTCGGACCCTCCGGCTGCGGCAAGACCACCCTCATGCGCGCCATCGTCGGAACCCAGGCCAAGGTCACCGGCACCCTCCAGGTCCTGGGCCGCCCCGCCGGCGACCCCACCCTCCGCTCCCGCATCGGGTACGTCACCCAGGCCCCGTCCGTCTACGACGACCTCACCGTCCGCCAGAACCTCGACTACTTCGCCGCCGTCCTGCTCCCCGGCCGCGCCCACCGCCACGACCGACGCGCCGCCGTCGACCGCGCCATCGAGGACGTCGACCTCGCCGACCACGCCGCCGCCCTCGCCGGCCGGCTCTCCGGCGGCCAGCGCAGCCGCGTCTCCCTCGCCGTCGCCCTGCTCGGCGCCCCCGAGCTCCTCGTCCTCGACGAACCCACGGTCGGCCTCGACCCCGTCCTCCGCCGCGACCTCTGGAACCTCTTCCACCGCATCGCCGCCGAACGCGGCACCACCCTCCTCATCTCCTCCCACGTCATGGACGAGGCCGAGCGCTGCCACCGCCTCCTCCTCATGCGCGAGGGCGAGATCCTCGCCGAGGACACCCCCGAGGCCCTCCGCCGCCGCAACGACACGGCCACCGTCGAAGAGGCCTTCCTCCACCTCGTCGACGCGGCGAACGCCCGAGCCGCCCGAGCCGCCGACCAGGAGCCCCGACCGTGAACGCGAACCGCACCCTCGCCACCGCCGCCCGCGTCCTGCGCCAGCTCCGCCACGACCCGCGCTCGATCGCCCTGATGCTCCTCGTCCCCTGCCTGATGCTCTTCCTGCTCCGCTACGTCTTCGACGGAAGCCCGCAGACGTTCGACAGCATCGGCGCCTCACTCCTCGGCATCTTCCCGCTCATCACGATGTTCCTGGTGACCTCCATCGCCACCCTCAGGGAACGCACCTCGGGCACCCTCGAACGCCTGCTCGCCATGCCCCTCGGCAAGGCCGAACTCATCACCGGCTACGCCCTCGCCTTCGGGCTCGTCGCCGTCCTCCAGTCCCTCCTCGCCACCGGCCTCGCCGTCTGGTTCCTCGGCCTCGACGTCATCGGCTCCCCCTGGCTCCTCCTCCTGGTCGCCCTCCTCGACGCCCTCCTCGGCACCGCGCTCGGCCTCTTCGTCTCCGCCTTCGCCGCGTCCGAGTTCCAGGCCGTCCAGTTCATGCCGGCCGTGATCTTCCCCCAGCTCCTGCTCTGCGGCCTGTTCACCCCGCGCGACCGCATGGCCCCCGCCCTCGAAGCGATCTCCGACGTCCTGCCGATGTCGTACGCCGTCGACGGCATGAACCAGGTACTCCACCACCCCGACATCACCGGCGACTTCGTCCGCGACGCCCTCGTCGTCGCGGGCTGCGCCGTCCTCGTCCTCGGCCTCGGCGCCGCCACCCTCCGCCGCCGCACCGCCTGACCGCCCCTCGGACACCCCACGCACCCCGGACCCCACCGGTGAAAGGATGACCAAAAGGCCCCCTCCGGCGAGGTGAACAGACCCATGACCCAGACCGTCGCAGTCCTCGGCACCGGCAAGATCGGTGAAGCACTCCTCAGCGGCATGATCCGCGCGGGCTGGCGCCCCGCGAACCTCCTGGTCACCGCCCGCCGCGCCGAACGCGCCGAAGAGCTCCGCACCCGCTACGGCGTCGAGACCGTCACCAACGCGGAGGCCGCCAAGCGCGCCGACACCCTCATCCTCGCCGTCAAGCCGCAGGACATGGGACGCCTCCTCGACGAGCTCACCCCGCACCTCACCGCCGACCGCCTGGTCATCAGCGCGGCGGCGGGCATCCCCACCTCCTTCATCGAGGACCGCCTCACCACCGGCACCCCCGTCGTCCGGGTCATGCCGAACACCCCCGTCCTCGTCGACGAGGGCATGTCCGTCATCTCCGCCGGCAGCCACGCCACCCCCGCCCACCTCGCCCACACCGAGGAGATCTTCGGCGGCGTCGGCAAGACCCTCCGCGTCCCCGAGTCCCAGCAGGACGCCGCCACCGCCCTCTCCGGCTCGGGGCCCGCGTACTTCTACTTCCTCGTCGAGGCCATGACCGACGCCGGCATCCTCCTCGGCCTGCCCCGCGCCCAGGCCCACGACCTCATCGTCCAGGCCGCCATCGGCGCCGCCGTCATGCTCCGCGACAGCGGCGAGCACCCCGTCAAGCTCCGCGAGGCCGTCACCTCCCCCGCCGGCACCACCATCAGCGCCATCCGCGAGCTGGAGAACCACGGCGTACGGGCCGCCCTGATCGCCGCCCTCGAAGCGGCCCGCGACCGCAGCCGCGAGCTCGCCTCCGGCAACAGCTGACCGGCTACGCCGCGGACCCACCCTCCCGTACGCCCTCCAGCACGTCCGCCGTGGTCACGACCCGGGCGAACCGCCCACCGTGCAGCGACACCGCCGTCGCCCGGGTCAGCTCCTCCGCCGTCCGCGTCCAGCCGAACGGCCCCGCCAGGTCGAAGGTGTGCATCGCGTCCAGCGCGAACAGCACGTCGTACCCCAGGTTCCCGCCCATCCGCGCGGTCGTCTCGTTGCACATGTTGGTCTGGATCCCCACGACCACGAACTGCCCGACCCCGGCACCCTTCAGCCACGCGTCCAGGTCCGGCTCCCCGTAGAAGGCCGAGTTCACCGACTTCGTCACGAGCAGCTCCGGCCCCGCGCCCTTCCCCCGCCGCTCCTCCACGAAGTCCTTGAACGCGTTCCCCCCGCTCCCCGCCGCCAGCGGGGAACCCGCCTGCACGGAGTCGTGCCGTACGAACACGACCGGACGTCCCGTCTCCTGCCAGGCGTCGATCAGAGCCGCGATGTTCCCCTCGGCCCCCGGGTTGTCCCGCCGGCCCCAGAACTCCTGCTCGAAGCCCTTCTGCACGTCGACGACCACCAGCGCTGCGTTCTCGTTGATCTCCATGACCCCGATCCTCCCGCCGGGGAAGCCCCGGCCCCAGAGGGATGAATGCCAGCGATCGATGGTTAACTGCCAGGCGTGCCACGGACACCCGCACCCCGCCCCCAGCGCATCGCCCTCGTCGCCTTCCCCGGCGTGCGCACCTTCGACATCTCCGTCATCACCGAGGTCTGGGACAGCGACCGCACCCCCCGCGGAGTCCCGCCCTTCGAACTCCGCAGGACCGCCACCCACCCGCACACCCCCATCCCCCTGCGCGGCGGCCTCACCCTCACTCCCGACCGCCCGCTCACCTGGATCGACGACCTCACCCCCACCGACCTCGTCGTCGTCCCCGGCATCGAGGACCCCGACGCCGACCTCCCCGCCCCCGTCCTCGACGCCCTCCGCCGCGCCCACACCGCCGGCGTCCCGGTCGCCTCCCTCTGCGCGGGCGCCTTCGTCCTCGCCCGCGCGGGCCTCCTCGACGGCCGCCGCGCCGTCACCCACTGGCACCTGGCGCACACCCTGGCCACCCGCCACCCGGCCGTCCGGGTCGAACCCGACGCCCTCTTCGTCGAGGACACGGGCATCTGGACCTCGGCCGGCACCGCCGCCGGCATCGACCTCTGCCTCCACCTGGTCCGCACCGCCCACGGCGCCGAAGCCGCCGCCACCGTCGCCCGCTCGATGGTCACCGCCCCCTTCCGTACGGGGACCCAGGCCCAGTTCATCGAGCACCCCACGCCCCGCGCCGACCGCGACGCCGACGCCCTCGCCGCCGTACGCGCCCACGCCCTGGCCCACCTCGCCGAACCCCACACCGTCGCGAGCCTGGCCGCCCGCGCCGGGATGTCCCCCCGCTCCTTCGCCCGCCACTTCCAGGCGACGACAGGAGCCACCCCGCTCCACTGGCTCATCACCCAGCGCGTCGCGGCCGCCCAGAAGCTCCTCGAACGGACCGACCACCCCCTCCCCGAAGTGGCCCGGCGCGCGGGCTTCGGCAGCGAGGTCACCATGCGCCAGCACTTCGCCTCCCACCTGGGCACCAGCCCCCGCGACTACCGCCACGCCTTCCGTCACCCGGGCGGCGGCGGGCCCACGGACCAGGGTTGACACGGAACCCACCGATCCGTAAGGTTCTCCGAGTTGTCCGACGTGAGCACCGACCCCGGTCGGCCCCGGACAGCCATTCCGCAAGAACCAGTGAACCTGACGGTGCTTTGTCGTGCCGCCATGCTTTCCGTGCGTTTTTGCGAAATGAGGAATCCGCGTTCGAAGGTTTGAGCGCAGCCGCCCGATTAGCGTCGGAGGCAGGGAATCCACTAAAGTCTCACTCGTCGGAACGGCCCAACGGCCGGAAAGACAAGCCCCCTGACTGGGAGTCAGACGCCGAAAGGATCTGATAGAGTCGGAAACGCCGGAAGGGCCTGGAGCGAAAGCGAAAAGGACCGGAAAGCGCCGAGGAAATCGGATCGGAAAGATCTGATAGAGTCGGAAACGAAGGAAGCGCCCGGAGGGCCTGGAAACAGGAACGAAGGAAGCGTCCGCACCTT
>NZ_JBHWFF010000056.1:0-29199 GCF_042733785.1 Streptomyces sp. NPDC059695
CCCCCCCCCCCCCCCGCCCCGCGCCGCCCCCCCCCCGTCGCCGTGTGCGGGGGAGCGGGTCAGCTCTTCCCGTCCCAGCGGTAGACGGAGTACACGTCCATGCAGGTCGACTTGTCGTCGGCGCCCTCGGGCAGGTCGCCCGCGACGGCCTTCGGCTTCTTGAAGGTGGAGCCCTCGCGCCAGTCGGAGCCCACGACGAGGGTGATGCCCTGCGCCTCGGCGTCGGCGCGCACGGCCGAGTCGGGCAGACCGACCGCCTTCGCCACGGACTGCGCGTTCGCCCTGCCCTGGTCTCCGTCGGCCTTGGGGTAGGTGATCAGCGTGTCCCGGCGGGGCTCGGCCTCCTTGGAGGAGTCGGCCTGGGTGAAGCCCTTGCCCTGGAGGCTCTCGGCGACGGTACGGGCCCGCCCCTCGGTGGGCGGCTGCTCGTCACCGGCGGTGCCGTTGACGACGGTCACCCCGAACGAACCGGGCGCCTCGGCGGGCGTCTTCGGCTTCGCGGAGGGCTTCGGCTTGGTGCCGGCCTTGTCGCCGTTCTTGTCGAGGGCGACGTCGTCGCGGATCATGGAGAACATCTTGTCGGCGGAGGACGGCACGAGCTGCAGCCACTCCTTGGGGCGCTGCGGGTACTCGACCGTCGGGACCGTGGCCGTCGTGAGGCGGTCCAGCTTCACGTTCTTGAGCTGCATCGACAGGTCGAAGAGCTTCGCCACCGTCTTCAGCTCGTCGGAGACCTGGAGGGCGTTCGTGGCCGTCTCCGCCAGGCCCATCAGCCGCCCGGTGTCGCTCCAGGCGTTCTGGCCCTGGAGCTTCTTCATCATCCCGTTCATGTACATGTGCTGGGCCTTGGCGCGGTTCTGGTCGCTGCCGAAGGCGTGCCGGGTGCGCAGCCACTGGAGCGCCTGCTCGCCCTGGACCTCGTGGGTGCCCTCCGGCAGCTTCAGACCGGATCCGCCCTTCACCACCGCGTTCGACTTGTCCCACACGCCGGTCTTCACACAGACCGGGACGCCGCCGACCTCGTCGGCCATCGCCACGACACCGGCGAAGTCGACCATCAGCCAGTGGTCGATGTAGACCCCGGTGAGGGTCTCCCAGGTGGTGAGGGTGCAGCCGGGCCCGCCGCGCTGGAGCGACTCGTTGATGGGCCGGTTCTCGGTGGCGGCGTAGGACTTGCCGTCCTCGTCCTTGCACGCGGGGATGGGCACGACCGTGTCGCGCGGGATCGAGACGATCGAGGCGTTCTGCCGGTCGGCCGAGACGTGCAGCAGCATCTGCACGTCGGCGAGGGGCTTGCGGTCCCGGTCGTTCTTGCCGCCGCCCAGAGCGATGTTCTTGTCGTCCGCCCGGCTGTCGGAGCCGATCAGGAGGATGTTCAGCGGGGTGTCGCCGAGCGCGTTCGGCGCGGCCTTCTTCACGCCGCTCTCGCCGCCCGCGCGGCCACCGCTGCGGATGTTGCCGTTGAGGTGCTCGTAGTACAGGTATCCGGCGCCGGCCGTCCCGAGTATCAGCAGCGACAGCGTGATCGCCGTCCACCGCAGCACCTTGCGTTTGCCGGTCTTCTTGGCCCGTTTGCGCGCGGCGGCGCGGCCGCCCGCCCCCGAGCCGCCACCGCCGCCGCGACGGCGCGCGGCACGGCCCGGTCCCGTGGAGGCGCCGGCCTCCTCCGCGGGAGCGTCGTCCTGCGCACCGGCTGCCTCGCCGGCTGCGTGCAGGTCGTCGTCCCAGCCCAGTTCACGGGCGCGCGGAACGCTTTTCCGCGTTCCCTCCCCACGCACGCTGCTCTGTCCCACCCCAGGTCCCCTCGTCAGTCAGCAGTGCGCCAAGCCCCGGTTTTTCCCGGTCACTTGGCGCACACCTGCTTGTCAGCTGCTACCTTCTCCAGATCCTTCGGCGCCTTTGCCGGTCCGGTGATGGGCACCCCCGCGCCCTTGAAGTCCGCGCCGAGGACGAGCGTCATGGGCTCGCGCTCCCCGGCGTCCTGCGTGCCCGGCTTGAGGGCCGTGGCCGGCAGACCCATCATGTCCGCGAGCTTGCGGGCCTGATCGGCCTGGTTCGGCGCATAGGTGAGCGTGGTCTTCGCCGCCTGCTCGGGGGCGTTGCTCTTGTTGGTGGAGCGGTTCACGCCCTGGGCGTTCTGCAGCCAGTTGAGGGTCGACTGGGCCGCCCCCGTGATGCCGCTGCCGTTGTAGACGTCGACGCGCACCTCGGCCGCGGTGGACCGCGTGCCCTTGAGGAGCGCGGCCTGCGCGTTCTTGGCGTCCTGCTGCTTCTTCTTCACCTCGGTGAGCGAGGTGTCGGACTGGAGCATCGCGAACAGCTGCGGCGCCTTGACCGGGTCGGGGATGACCGTCGCCCGGACCTTCTCCGCCGGGTTGTCGACGACGGGCAGCGTGGTGAACGCGATGTTCTTGGTGTCGATCGACGACAGCTCGCGGGCCAGGGCCTGAAGCTTCGTCAGGTCGCCTATGCCGGAGTCGACGGTGAGGGCGCTCGTCGCCGCGTTGGCGAGGTCGAGGAGCTTGCCCGGGTCCGTCAGGGTGTCGTCCGACTTCATCTGGCGGATCATCGAACTCAGGAACTGCTGCTGGACCTTGATGCGGTCCAGGTCGCTCTCGTTGCCGAAGCTGTGCCGGGTCCGGACGAAGGCGAGGGCCTGCTCGCCCTCGATGACCGACTCGCCGGCGGGCAGCTTCAGATGCGACTTCGGGTCGTTCACGGCCTTCTCGACGCAGACCTTCACGCCGCCGACGGCGGTCGACATCTCCTTGACGGCGTTGAAGTCGGCCATCATGAAGTGGTCGACCGTCAGGCCGGTCAGCTGCTCGACGGTGCGCATGACGCAGCCGGGGTCCCGGCCGTCCTGGCCGAGGCTCACGTTGAAGCGGACGTCGCTCTGGCCGGGGATGGTCTTGATGGTCTTGTCGGGCTGGCGCGTCTGGCACTCGGGGATGTCCGTCTTCATGTCGCGCGGGATGGAGAGCGCCGTGGCGTTCGTCCGGTCCTTGGAGACGTGGAAGAGGATCGTGGTGTCGGCGTGGCCGGGGCTGTTCTTGTCGCCGTAGCCCGCGTTGCCCGCGCCGGTCCGCTTGTCGGTGCCGATGACGAGGATGTTGAAGGGCTTGCCCTTGGCGAAGCCGGCGTCGGTGTTCTTGCCGACGACGTCGACGACGTCGAGGTTGCCGTTGAGCTTGTTGTAGAGGGCGTACGCGCCGGCGGCCCCGCCCACGAGCACGAACGCCATCGCGCCGCCGGTCCACAGGAGGACCTTCTTCTTGCGGCCGGCGCCCTGCTTGCGCTTGCGGCGCCGCTGCGGCGGGATCTGCGCGGCGGCCGGCCCCTCGGGGGCGCGGCGGCGGCGCTGGCCGGGTACGGGTGCCTCGGCGGGCGCGGAGGCGGGTGCCGACGTGGGTGCGGCGGAGGAGGATCTCCGCGGGCGGGACGGGGTCTGCGCCTGCGACTGCCCAGCGGAGCGGTCCAGTCGCAGTTCGTAGTTGCCGGTCTGCGGGTTGAGGACCCACTGGTCGGCGGGGTCGATCTCGTCCGCCCGTCCACGGCTGTGCGCGTCCACGGTTACTCGAGTCCTCCGTCGGTGCCACGCGAGGCGCCTCCCCCACAGGGCGCCGCTCTTCTCGGTCTTCGATCCTTGATGAGTGCGACCACGCGGTCGGGGTGCACCGGATCGCGTCACACTATCCGCCCAGTTCAGCGTGGGGCGACGTCCGTGACAAATTCCACGCCCCTTACAACCGGGCAATTTGCTCAAACCTCATCGCTCTCAGCGATCCCCTTGGGACGGCCTTTACTCGCACACCCCTTCCGCCGCGTTGCGGCCCGTGAAGGTCGGCGTCGTGGAGGGTCCCGGCGCGTCCGGATCGTCGGGCTTCCCGTCCCTGCCGGGCTCTCCGTCCTTCCGGTCGGTCTCGGGCGTCACCAGAACGGGCCTGTCCTCGCGCAGTTGCCTGAACAGATCGCTCGCTGCGGGTTGCACCAGTTCGTCCCGGTTCGCGTCGAGTCGATACGAGCGGCGGGGCACCGTGAGGAACTGCACCTTCTCCGCCGGGATCGCCCGCATCGACCGCGCCAGGTCGTACAGGTCCTTCAGCGAGTCGAGACCCGGGTCCGTGGTGATCGCCTTCGTGGCCGCGTCCAGGACCGGGTAGAGCCTGGTCGGGTTCAGCAGCACCCCGTCGCTCTGCACCTTGTTGACGAGGGCCCCGAGGAACTGCTGCTGGCGGTCCATGCGTTCCGTGTCGCTGCCGTTCCCGAGCGACTTGCGGGCCCGGACGAACCCGAGCGCCTGCTCCCCGTGGAGCGTCTGGCGGCCCGCGGGCAGCTTCAGCTTCGCGTCCGGGTCGTCCACGGGCTCCTTGAGGCAGACCTCCACCCCGTCCACGGCGTCCACCATCTTCTTGAAGCCCCGGAAGTCGATCACCATGTGGTGGTCGACCCTGATCCCGGTCAGCTTCTCGACGGTACGGATCGTGCACGCCGTGCCGCCGAACTCGAAGGCCCAGTTGAACTGGGCGAACTGCTCCCGGGTGCGGGTCCCGTCCGCCGTGCGGCAGCTCGGGATCGTCACCATCAGGTCGCGGGGGAGGGAGACGGCGGTCGCGCTCGACTTCCCCGCCGCGAGGTGCAGCAGGATCGTCGTGTCGGAGCGCTGGGTGCCCTTGTCCCTGCCGTACTTGCGGTTGCCCTCGCCGGCCCGGGTGTCCGAACCGATCAGCAGGATGTTCCGGGCGGCCGAGGTGCCGGCCGGCGGGCGCTCCTTCTCGTACCTCCGCAGCTCGGCGTCGGCGGTGGTGTCCGTGGTGATGTTGTTGTCGAGCTTCCGGTAGAACCACCAGCCGACCCCGGCGGCGGCCAGCACGACGAGCGCACAGCCGAGGGCGGCCCAGCGCAGCCAGTGGCGGCGCCGGCGCGGCGCCTCCGGGGCCCCGGGTGCCGTCTCCCCGTCCTCCGGTGCCGGGGGATCCGGTTCGGCGGGCGTGCCTGCACGGTCCGTCACGTCTGGTCCGTCCTTCATGGCGTCGGCGGAGCGCCGGGCGTCCGCCGGTCACAGAAGGAGACGGCCGAACCCGACGCTTGGTTTCGCGGAAGGAATCGACTCCCCCCGGCCGATCATGTACCGGACCGGGCGCGCGGACCCGGGGACTCGGCGCGGTGCTACTCCGAACGGGGCGCCGAGCGGGGTGGAGGGCCGTCGCGGACGGAGCCGGGCGGCCGTCCGCCGCCCCTACAGCGCCGTGTGCGTGACGCGCTCGCTCTCGATGCGCTTCTCCAGGCCCTCGGCGCCCAGCCGGTCCAGGTTCCGGCAGAGGACGACGGAGCCGCCCGACGCGAGCGGGGCGTACAGGCCCGTCGAGAGGCCCTGCCAGTCGCCGTAGCCGGACCCGGAGAGCAGCCGGGAGCCGGGAGCCAGGCCGAGGGCCGCCGCGTCCGCCCGGGCCTGCTCGACGAGCTGGGCCGCACTGCGTTCCGTACCGTCGACGACGAGCGCCGGACCCTCCGGATCGACCGGTACGAACGGGGCGAACCGGTCGCCCTGGCTCGGCACCTCGACCGCGTAGTCCGCGTATCCGGCGGGCGCCGCCGGGAATCGGCGGCCCAGCGGGGCCAGGGAGAGCGCGATCCGCTCCCCGGAGCAGGCGAGACCCGCCTCCAGGGTGTCCGGCCCCGCGACCACGACGTCCGCGTCCGCGGGATCGCCGCCGATCTCCGCGGTCACGCCGACCGACGCGCAGGCGAGCAGCCAGACGGCGCTCTGCCAGTGCGCGGGCAGCAGCAGCGCGAGCCGGTCGCCGGGCGCGGCGGACAGTTCGCCCTGGAGCAGGTTCGCCGTCTTGGCCACCCAATTGGCGAAGGTGGCGACGGACAATTCCACGCGCTCACCGGTGGCGTCGTCGTAGAAGGTGACCAAGGGGCGGGCGGGGTCCGCGGCGAGCGCGGATCGCAGCAGGTCGGCGGGGGTGCGGTCGCTGGCGTTCACGCCGGACAGCGTACGCGGGCGGGTCTCCCGGGGTCCGCCGTACCGGTGACGCCGTCCTCCGGTCGGACCGACGGCCCGTCAGTTTCCCGGCGGATTCCCGGCGCGCGGATCGGCGCGTCGCTCCGCACGATCGGCCCATGCGTGCCTCACTCGCCTCCTCGATCGCCGTCACCTGTGCGGCGGTGCTCGCCCTGCCGGTCTCCCTCACCGCGCCGGCGGCGGCCTCGGCGCCACCCGCGGCCGCCTCCGCACTGCCACCCGCGCCCGAACTCCCGGGCTCCACCCAGTCGCTGCCGCTCCAGCCGCTCGGCGCCGCCACGCGCTCCCTGGGCGGCGGGGCGACCGGTTCGGGCGAGCAGGGGCTCACCCGACGCGACGTCAGACCCTTCTCGCTCGTCGGCGTCGTCTGGGACGACCCGACGGCCCCGCTGCACGGCACCGTGCAGGTCCGCACCCGTGCCACCGGGGGCGGCGCCTGGTCGGACTGGCAGGACGTGGAGACCCACAACGAGGAACACGGTGCCGACCCCGACACCGCCGAGGGCCACGCCCGGAGGCTCCGCGGCTCCACCGCCCCGCTGTGGGTGGGCGACTCGGACGGCGTGGAGATCCGGGTACGGGGCGAGGAGACGCTCCCGTCGGGCCTGCGGCTCGAACTGGTCGACCCGGGGGAGGGCCCCCCGGAGGGCCGGGAGCGGGCGGCCGAGCCCGAGGCCCCCGCCCCGCACTCCCGCAACGCGGCGATGCCGGCGGCCCCGGCCGCCCCGACCGCGGCGGAGGCGGCGGCGAGCGCGGTGAACGCGCAGCTCGCCCCGTACGGCGCCACCTGGATCCCGGCCCTCTCGAAGGAGGAGACCGAACTCACGGTCCGGAACATGGCCCTGCAGGACGCGGGGCAGACGGCCGAGACCGCGGACACGGTCCAGGCGGCACCGGCGGCCGCGGCGGCCCCGGCGGCGGCCGCACCGGCCGCGGCCGCGGCGAAGCCGTACATCGGCCCCCAGCCCAAGATCATCACCCGCAAGGGCTGGGGCGCCGACGAGAGCATCCGCGAGAAGGGCTTCGTCTACACGAAGACCATCAAGGCCGCCTTCGTCCACCACAGCGCCACCGGCAACAACTACACCTGCAGCAAGGCCCCCACCGTCCTGCGGAGCATCTACCGCTACCACGTCCTGAGCAGCGGATGGCGGGACTTCGGCTACAACTTCGCCGTCGACAAGTGCGGAAACATCTACGAGGGCCGGGCGGGCGGCGTCGCCAAGCCGGTCCTCGGCGCCCACACCCTCGGCTTCAACACCAACAGCATGGGCATCGCCGTCCTCGGCACCTTCACCAAGAGCAACCCGCCGGCGGCCGTCGTGACCGCCGTGGCCCGCCTGACGGCGTGGAAGCTCGGACTGCACGGCGTGAACCCCAAGGGGACCTCCAAGCTGGTCTCGGGCGGCGGAAACCTGTACAAGAAGGGCACGACCGTACGATTCAACTCCATCGCCGGACACCGTGACGGATTCGCCACGGAATGCCCCGGCGCACGCCTCTACGGCAAGCTCGGCACGGCCCGCACGAGCTCGGCCAAGTACCAGGGAAGGCCCTGATGAGGGCACGGATGGGGGCAGGGAGGCAACCATCTGCATAAACTGACCGGTCATATCGCACGGACGACCGAGACGGGCGAGCCGGCCGGCCCCGAACAGGAAGCAGAGACGACAAGGTGACAGAAGCGATCCTCCTGGTCGGTGGCAAGGGCACACGGCTGCGACCCCTCACGGTCAACACGCCCAAGCCCATGGTCCCCGCGGCGGGCGTCCCCTTCCTGACCCATCAGCTGGCCCGGGCCCGTGCCGCGGGCGTCGAGCACATCGTGCTCGCCACCTCGTACCTGGCCGAGGTCTTCGAGCCGCACTTCGGTGACGGCTCCGACCTCGGCCTGAGCCTGGAGTACGTCACCGAGGAGGAGCCCCTCGGCACCGGCGGCGCGATACGCAACGTCGCCTCGCGGCTGCACTCGGGTCCCGACGAGCCGGTCCTCATCTTCAACGGGGACATCCTCACCGGCCTGGACATCCAGGCCCTCGTCGCGACCCACTCCTCCTCCGGCGCGGACGTCTCGCTCCACCTCACCCGGGTCGAGGACCCGCGCGCCTTCGGCCTCGTCCCCACGGACGCCACCGGGCGCGTCACGGCCTTCCTGGAGAAGCCGCAGACGCCGGAGGAGATCGTCACCGACCAGATCAACGCGGGCGCGTACGTCTTCAAGCGCTCGATCATCGACACGATCCCCACGGGCCGCCCGGTCTCGGTCGAGCGCGAGACCTTCCCGGAGCTCCTCTCCACCGGAGCGCACCTTCAGGGCATGGTGGACTCCACGTACTGGCTGGACCTCGGCACCCCGCAGGCCTTCGTCCGCGGCTCCGCCGACCTGGTCCTGGGCCGCGCGCCCTCCCCGGCCGTCCCGGGCCGCTGCGGCGACCGCCTCGTCCTGCCCTCGGCGCGCGTCGCCCCGGACGCCAAGCTGACCGGCGGCACGGTCGTCGGCGCGGACGCGGTCGTCGGCGAGGGCGCGCGCGTGACGGGCTCCACGCTGCTCGCGGGCGCGATCGTGGAGCCGGGCGCGGTGATCACGGACTCCCTGATCGGCGCCGGGGCCCGCATCGGCGCCCGTACGGTCGTCAGCGGGGCGGTCATCGGGGACGGGGCGCAGGTCGGCCCGGACAACGAACTCCGCGAGGGAGTCCGCGTCTGGTGCGACACCACCCTCCCCGCCGGCGCGGTCCGCTTCTCCTCGGACCAGTAACCCCCACCGCCAGCCTCCGCCCCGCCCCGTTGTGGGCAATCGTTCCGCCGTTGTGGGCAATCGTTCCGCTGGGGCGGAACGGGTGGGCACAACGGAACGGCGCCCCTTGCCGGCGCCAGAGGCTGCTGAGCCCTGACCCGCACCACGAGTGACGGCACCCGGTGGTGCGGGCCGGGGCGCGGAACGCGGAGGCGCCGCTGAGCGCGCCGTCCCGTGTGCCCACCCGTCCCGCCCCAGCGGGACGATTGCCCACACGGCAGCGGGCGACGGGCCCACACGGGCAGCAAGGCGCGAGGCGCCACACGCGGGCGGCAGGCCCGCGGCGCCGCGCAGCACGCCCCGCCCGAACCCGGACACCCCGGCTACGCTCATACGCATGGCCGGCCGCTTCGCACCCAGACAGACCCGCACCACAGTCCGCGGCGGCCACGTCCCCGTCCCCCGCTCCCTGGACACCGCGCAGGACCTGGACCTGGGCCTCACCCTCGGGCCGCTCCGCCGCGGCCCCGCCGACCCCACCTTCCGGGTGACCCCGGACGGCTCGGTGTGGCGGACCAGCCGGACGCCGGACGGCCCCGGGACGCTCCGGGTCCGGCTGGCCGCGGCCGGGGCCGGGGCCGCGGCAGGGGACGGCGACGGGCGACGGGCCGAGGCGGAGGCCTGGGGCCCGGGCGCGGCCTGGCTCCTGGACGGCCTCCCGGCGCTCCTGGGCGCCGAGGACGACCCGGCCGCCTTCGTCCCGCGCCACAAACTGCTCCTGGCGACCCACCGCCGCCGCCCGGGTCTGCGCCTGACCCGCACGGGCCTGGTCCTGGAGTCCCTGATCCCGTCGGTCCTGGAGCAGAAGGTCACGACGCACGAGGCGTACGGGTCCTGGCGCCACCTCGTGCGGAAGTTCGGCGAACCGGCGCCGGGCCCGGCCCCCGACGGCATGTACGCGATGCCCGACGCCCGCACCTGGACCCAGATCCCGTCCTGGGAGTGGCACCTGGCGAACGTGGACGGCAAGCGCGCGGCCACGGTCGTCCGCGCGGCGAGGGTGGCGGCCCGTCTGGAGGAGGCGGCGTCGATGGACGGCCCGGCGGCACGCGCGCGCCTGGAGCTGGTCCCGGGCATCGGCCCCTGGACGAGCGCGGAGACGGTCCAGCGCAGCAACGGCGCCCCGGACGAGGTCACCACCGGCGACCTCCACCTGCCCGGCATCGTCGGCTGGGCGCTCGCGGGCGACCGGACGACGGACGACGGGGCGATGCTGGACCTGCTGGCCCCGTACGCGGGGCAGCGCCACCGCGCGGCACGCCTGATCCTCCTCAGCGGCCGCGTGCCGCCCCGCAGGGCCCCCCGGATGACGCCGGGGAACATCTCGGCCCTCTGAGGGCCGGGGCCGCGCCTACCTGACCTCGACGAACTCCGAGGCCGACCGTGCCGGGCGGTCCTTCGGCGGGGCCGCCGGGTGGCCGATGGCGACCGCGCCCATGGGGTCCCAGCCGTCCGGCAGCCCGAGGACGTCCCGTACGACGTCCCGGCAGAACATCGTCGAGGACACCCAGGCCGAGCCGAGCCGCTCGCCGGCGAGCGCCACCAGGAAGTTCTGCACGCCCGCGCCCGTCGCCACCACGAACATCTCGCGCTCGGCGGCGTCCCGGCGCGGGTCGCCGTAGTGGTGGGAGCCGTCCATGACGAGACAGGGCACCGCGAGGTAGGGCGCGTGGCGCAGGACGTCCCCGCGCCGGACGCGCTTCGCGACGGACTCCTCGGACCTGCCGTCCCGCCGCAGGTCCGCGATCCACGCGTCCCGCATGGCGTCGAGCAGCCGCGTCCGCGACGCGGCGGACTCCAGGAGCACGAACCTCCACGGCGTGGTGTGGTGCGGCGCCGGGGCCGTCACGGCCGCGGCGACGGCCCGCCGGACCGCACCCGGGTCGACCGGCTCGGCGGTGAACTCCCGTACGGTCCGGCGCAGCGTCACCGCCTCCCGTACGGCCTCCGAGGTCCCCAGCCGGAACATGTCGTCGGCGGCGGAGCGCACGAGCGCCCGCGCGCCCTCCTCGTCGTCGCCGCCCACCACGTGGGGCAGTCCGCGCACGACGGCGACCGGCAGCCCGGCCGCCTTGCCCTTCACCAGGTCTCCGGCGGCGGCGAGTTCGTCGGCGGTGGCGACCACGGTCGCGCTCAGCGGATTGCCGTGCGCGTCGGTCCCGCCGCGCAGGTCGTCGAGGACCCGCACCCCGGCCGCCCCGATCGCCACGTCGGTGAGCCCGCTGCGCCAGGGCCGCCCGAAGGTGTCCGTGACGACGACGCCGACGTCGACGCCGAGCGCCTCGCGCAGGCCCGAACGGATCCGTCGCGCCGAGGCGTCGGGGTCCTCGGGCAGCAACAGCACGGTCCCCGAGGGGGTGTTGGAGGCGTCGACCCCGGCGGCCGCCATGACGAGCCCCTGCCGGTTCTCGACGATCCGCAGGGCACCGCGCCGGGCCACCACCCGTACCGTCTCGGCGTCGATGGCCTCCTCGCGGTCGCCGGCCGCGATCACCCGCCCCTCCGCCTTGCTGACGACCTTGGAGGTGACGAGCAGGACGTCCCCGTCGGCGAGCTCCGGCGACACGGAGGCGATCAGCTTGGCCAGGTCGTCACCGGCGGCCACCTCGGGCAGACCGGAGAGCGCCCAGACCCGGTACGCGGGCGCGTGCGGGCCGGAACCGATCCCGCCCGAGCCCGCACCGCCACCGGCCGCACCGGCGCCGGTGCCCGCCCCCGACGGCTGCGCCGTCGTCACCCCCGCACCTCCTCGGCCAGCGCCAGCGCCTCGCGCGCCATCGCTGCCGTCGCGTCCGCGTCCGTCATCATCAGCGGCACCGCGCGGCAGGCGATCCCCGCCGCCTCGACCTCCGCGACCGCGCCCGCGTCCACGGTGTCCACGAGCCAGCCGCCGACGAGCTCGGCGCCGTAGTGCAGGGCCACCGCCGCCGCCGTGGACTCCACGCCCACGGCCGCGAGCACCTTGTCGGCCATGCCGCGCACGGGGGCGTCGCCGACGATGGGGGAGAGCCCCACGACGGGCGCCCCGGCCGCGACGACCGCCTCGCGGATCCCGGGCACGGCCAGGATCGTGCCGACGCTCACCACGGGGTTGGACGGCGGGAAGAGGATGACGTCCGCCGCGGCGATCGCCTCCAGGACGCCGGGCGCGGGCTTCGCGGCCTCGGCGCCGACCGGCACGACGGCCTTCGCGTCGACGGAGGCGCGCAGCTTCACCCAGTACTCCTGGAAGTGCACCGCGCGCTGCTCGCCGTCCACCTCGATCGCCACGTGCGTCTCGACGCGGTCGTCGGACATCGGGAGGAGGCGCACGCCGGGCTTCCACCGGTCGCACAGCGCCTCGGTGACGGCGCTCAGCGGGTAGCCCGCGCCGAGCATCTGCGTACGGACGATGTGCGTGGCGAAGTCCCGGTCGCCGAGGCCGAACCACTCGGGTCCGACCCCGTACGCCGCGAGCTCCTCCTTGACGGTGAAGGACTCGTCCGTGCGTCCCCAGCCCTGTTCCTCGTTGATGCCACCGCCGAGGGTGTACATCACCGTGTCCAGGTCGGGGCAGACCTTCAGCCCGAAGAGATGGATGTCGTCACCGGTGTTGCCGATGACCGTGATCTCCGCGTCGGGCGCGGCCTGCTTGAGGCCGCGAAGGAAACGGGCACCACCGATGCCGCCGGCCAGAACCACAATGCGCATGCGGACAGTCTGTCAGCAGGAGGCTGATCGTATGAGGGGTGGTGTCCGGGAGCGGGGTGGCGGCCGGGAGACGGGTGGGCCCGTCAGGCGACCACGGCACCGGGGGCGGCCGGGGCGCACCGGGCCTGGAGCGACTCGTGCATGGACTCGTGCATCGGCATCTCGGTGAGGCCGGGGAAGTAGACGTGCAGGCTGACGGCCGGTTCGAGGGAGTCGTTGACGACCTCGTGGACGTAGCCCGGCGCGAAGACCCGCTCCCCGCCGGGGGAGAGCGTCCGCGTGCCGCGGTCCGTGCGCTCCCTCAGCTCGCCCTCCAGGACGGTCAGCACGCCGGAGGAGACGCCGTGGTCGTGGAGCCCGCTGCCCTGTCCGGGCACCCAGGAGAGCAGCCACACCTCGTAGCCGGGGCCGGTGCGCAGCCGGTGGTACCAGCGGGTGGTGGCGTCGTACTCGACGTACGGGGCCCACTGGGAGCGGTCTGCGGCGATGGAGCGCGCGAGGCCGGCGAACTCGGCCACGGTGACGGGGTGGGCGCGCTCGGGCTGGAGGAGGTGCGGGACCTCCAGGAGGTCGCCGGCGATCTGAAGGTCGCTGTCCATGTTCATGGGTGGGGAGGTTCCTCAGCAGAAACAGAAGCGGTGGGGGTCACGCAAAAGGGGTGACACGGGTGACGCAGGGTGACGCTGGGAGAAGAAGCTGGAGCTCTACGGCATCAACAGCTGGGACAGCAACAGCAACAGCGCGCCTGGACAGCGCGGCGGAACCCACGGCTGTGGGTCGCGGAGGGCGCTGCGGTCGCTGGCATGCCACCAAAGGTGGCCGGACGGGCACCCGACTGTCAACTCAATGCCCGATTTGGGGGTAATGTTTCACCTCATCCGGTTACTGCGCGCGGAGAAAGGTTTGCTCAGGCGCGGACCAGGACAGATGGCGCTTCGACCGCGCCCGTAAACATGGGCAGGCGTGATCGGACTGTGATCCGGATCGCTTCCATGGCTGGATCGCAACAAGATCCAAGTCTCGGACGTCCTCCCTCGTGAAGGAGGCGCGGCGCGGTCAAGCCGGTGGCATCTGTCATGTTTTTGGTGATTTGAACACTTTCCGCATAGGCTTGGTTCCGCAGAGTGAATACGGGGCCCAATAGCAGATCTCGGCTTGACTCGCACAGAGCACAAACTTGTAATTTCACTCGTGTCGTTCGGCCGGGTCCGTCCCGGCAACATCACGGGGACGTACAGAACAGACGAGGGGCGCACATGACCGAGTTGTTCCAGGAACTGCTGGTCGAGGACGCGGACGAGGAACTCGGCTGGCAGGAGCGCGCGCTGTGCGCCCAGACCGATCCCGAGTCCTTCTTCCCCGAGAAGGGCGGCTCGACCCGCGAGGCCAAGAAGGTCTGCCTCGCCTGCGAGGTCCGCTCCGAGTGCCTCGAATACGCCCTGCAGAACGACGAACGGTTCGGCATCTGGGGCGGCCTCTCCGAGCGCGAGCGACGCCGCCTGAAGAAGGCCGCCGTCTGAACCGCGCAGAGCCCGCCGGCCCCCGCGCGCCACGGCGCGCACACCAGGACATGACGAACGGTCCGCCCCCCGTGCACACCACGAGAGGCGGACCGTTCCGCGTGTCCGGACCCGGTGTCCGTTACGGAGTCGTCCCGCACGGTCTGTCCACAGGGACGGCGGACCGCCCCGCGTGCAGCCGTTAGTGTGGGCCTCCGTCCGAGACGCTCCCCACGCCCCCCGCGGGCGACCCCGGCCGGAGGGCCCGTAGCTCGATGTCCTCAACTCCTGAGTTTCCGCGACACGTCGTCACCGCCGTGCTCGTCACCCACGACGGCGCCCGCTGGCTGCCCGACGCGCTCGCCGGGCTGCTCGCCCAGGAGCGCCCCGTGCAGAACGTGGTGGCGGCCGACACCGGCAGCGCCGACGACTCGGCGCAGCTCGTCGCCGACGCCATCGGCGCCGACCGCGTCCTGCACCTCGCGCGCCGCACCGGCTTCGGCGCCGCCGTCGAGGAGGCCGCCCGCACCGCGCCCCCGCTCGGACCCGAGGACCTGCCCTACCTGAAGCGCCCCAGCGGCTGGGACCCCGTCAGCCGCACCTGGAACGACGAGGCGTACGACCTCCCCGAACTCCCGCACGGCGAACCGGTCCAGTGGCTCTGGCTCCTCCACGACGACTGCGCCCCCGAGCCCGGCGCCCTCGCCGAACTCCTGCGCGTCGCCGAGTCGGACGCGGACGCCGCCGTCATCGGCCCCAAGCTGCGCGGCTGGTACGACCGCAAGCAGCTCCTCGAAGTCGGCGTCGGCATCGCCCGCAGCGGCCGCCGCTGGACCGGACTCGACCGCCGCGAGCAGGACCAGGGCCAGCACGACCAGGTCCGCTCCGTCCTCTCCGTCTCCACCGCCGGCATGCTGATCCGCCGCGACGTCTTCGAGGCCCTCGGCGGCTTCGACCGCCGCCTGCCCCTCATGCGCGACGACGTCGACCTGTGCTGGCGCGCGCACTCCGCCGGCCACCACGTCCTCGTCGCCCCCGACGCCGTCCTGCGGCACGCCGAGGCCTCCGCCCGCGAGCGCCGCACCGTCGACTGCGCGGGCCGCACGGCCGCGAACCCGCACCGCGTCGACAAGGCCGGCGCCGTCCACACCCTCCTCGCCAACACCCGGGGCAGGGCCCTTCCGTACGTCCTCGTGCGGCTCGTCCTCAGCACCCTGCTCCGCACCCTCGCCTACCTCGTCGGCAAGGCCCCGGGCCAGGCGGTCGACGAGGTCATGGGCCTCTTCGCGACCCTGCTGCGCCCCGAGAAGATCCTCGCCGCCCGGAAGCGCCGCAAGAACCCGGCCGTCCCCAACAGCGAGTTCCGGGCCCTCTTCCCGCCGCCCGGAGCCACCCTCCGCGCCACCGTCGAGCAGGTCGCCTCCCACTTCGGCGGTGCCGAGGCCGACACCGGCGGCTCCCGCCACGGCGTCGTCGAGTCGGGACCCGGCGGCGACGACGCGGACTACCTGGAGATCGAGCAGTTCGCCCGGCTCAAGAAGATCGCCCGCAAGCCCGGGCCCGTCCTCTTCGCCCTGCTCCTCCTGGTGTCCCTGGTCGCCTGCCGCAACCTCTTCGCCGGCGGCTCGCTGGCCGGCGGCGCCCTGCTGCCCGCCCCCGACACCGTCTCCGGCCTCTGGTCGCGGTACGCGGACTCCTGGCACGCCCTCGGCACCGGCGGCACCCAGACCGCCCCGCCCTACCTCGCCGTCCTGGCCGTGCTCTCCGCGCTGTTCCTCGGCTCCACCTCCACCGCGCTGACCCTGCTGCTCGTCTGCTCGGTCCCGCTCGCCGGCTTCACCGCGTACTTCGCCGCCCGCGGCATCGTCGAGTCCCGGCTCCTGCGCGCCTGGGGCGCCGTCGCGTACGCCTTCCTGCCCGCCGCCACCGGCGCCCTCGCCGCCGGCCGGCTCGGCACCGCCGTCCTCGCGATCCTGCTCCCGCTGATCGCCCGCGCCGCCGTCTCCGCCCACGGCTTCAACCGGCCGGACCGCGGCAGCTGGCGCGCCACCTGGGCGTACGCCTTCCTGCTCACCTTCGCGATGGCGTTCACCCCGGTCGTCTGGCCGCTCGCCGTCCTCCTCGGCCTCGGCGTGCTCGCCGTACGCCGCTCCGACCTCACCGCGTACGGGCTGCGCTTCCTCGCCGCCGTCGGCACCCCGCTGCTGCTCCTCGCACCCTGGTCGCTCACCCTGCTCACCGACCCCGCCGCCTTCCTGCGCGAGGCCGGCCTCGACGTCCGCACGGGCACGGCGACCGCGCTCGACCTGCTCGGCACCAGCCCCGGCGGCCCCGGCACCACCGGCGGCGTCCTCCTGATCGGCCTCGTCCTCGCCGGACTCGCCGGACTGCTCCGCGAGGAACGCCGGCTCGCCGTCCACACCGCCTGGGCCGCCGCCCTCGCCGGACTCCTCCTCGCCGTCCTCACCAACGGCGCGGACGGCACCGGCTGGGCCGGACCCGCCACCCTCGTCTACGGCGCCGCCCTCATCGCCGCCGGCATGATCGGCGCCGAGGGCGGCCGCACCCGCGTCGCCGCCCACGGCTTCGGCTGGCGCCAGCCCGTCGCCGCCCTCATCGCCCTCGCCTGCGCCCTCGGCCCCGCCGTCGCCGCCGTCGGCTGGATGATCGGCGGTGCCGACGGCCCGCTGACCCGGCGCGACCCGGTCCAGGTCCCGGCCTTCGTCGCCGAGGAGAGCGGCACCCGCGACCAGCCCCGCACCCTCGTCCTCGGCGGCGGCGCGCCCGGCGAGGTCGCGTACACCCTGGTCCGCGGCTCCGGCGCCCGCCTCGGCGACGGCGAGCTCACCGCGTCGGCCGAGGCCGACCCGCGCCTCGACGCGGTCGTCGCCCACCTCGTCGCCGGCTCCGGCGCCGACCAGACCCAGGAGCTCAGCGGCTACGCCGTCCGGTACGTCCTCGTACGGGACGGGGCACCGCGCCAGATGAGCCGCGTCCTCGACTCCACCCCGGGCCTCAGCCGGCTCAGCCAGCTCGACGGCAGCGCCCTCTGGCGCGTCGACCGCGAGATCGCCCGCCTCATGATCGTCCCGCCGGCGGCCAAGACCGCCGGCACCGAGAAGGCGCCGGAGACCGCTCAGCCGGTCGCCGTCGCCGCCGGACCGGTCGAGGCCCACACCGACCTCCCGGCGGGCCCCGCCGGCCGCGTCCTGCGCCTCGCCGACCGCGCCGACGAGGGCTGGACCGCCACCCTCGACGGCAAGGAGCTCACGCGGACCACCGTCGACGACTGGGCCCAGGGCTTCGAGCTGCCCGCCCAGGGCGGCCGCCTCGACCTCTCGTACGACGAGCCGCTCACCCACACCACGTGGATCTGGGCCCAGGCCGGCCTCGCCGTCGTCCTGCTGGTCCTCGCCCTGCCCGGGCGGCGCCGCGAGATCGACGACGACCTGCCCGAGGAGGAGCTCGCGATCCCCGCGCAGGCGACCGAGGGCGACGGCCGCCGGGCCCGCCGCCTGCGCGCCGCCGCGGACGCGGAGGCGGCCGCGGAGAGCGCCGAGCCGGCCGCGGAGGCCGCCTTCGACGCCTTCGGGACCGCGCAGGGCGGACCCGCCCCCATCCCCGGCCAGCAGTCCCACGAGGCCGGGGGCCAGGAGCAGGACTGGGACGGCGGCCACGACCCGGCGTACGCCCAGCAGGCCCCGGGCCGGCAGCCCCAGGAACAGCCGCAGGCCCAGCCCTACGCGGACCAGGGCGGCTACTACCAGGACTACGCGGCCGACCCGTACCAGCAGCAGCCGTACGCGTACCCCCAGCAGGGCTACGAGCACCAGCCGCAGGCCTACGCCGAGCAGGGCTACGAGCAGCAGCCCCAGCAGCCGTACGACCCGCAGCAGCAGTACGACCAGCAACAGCAGCAGTACGACCAGCAGCAGTACGACCCGTACGGCGGCTACGGCTACGGATACCCCCAGGGCCACGAGACCGAGCAGCGTCCCGACGGGAGCAGCAACCAGTGAAGCGCACGACCCTCTCCCTGATCGCGGGCGCCACGGCCCTCGCCGCCGTCACCGGCTTCGCGGCCCTCACCGCCCCCGACGGCACCGCGGCCCCCGGGGCGAGGGCCACCACCCGCCTCCCGGTCGAGCGCGTCGGTCTCGTCTGCCCGGCGCCCAGCACCTCCGAGGTGGCCGAGACGCTCTACACCTCGTACACCCCGACGGGTACGGGTACGGGTACGGGTACGGGCTCCGCCCCCGCCGGCGGCAAGGCGGAGCCGCCCACGGCGCAGCTGCGGACCGCCGCGAGCGCGCCGAGCGCCGGCGGCGACGGCAAGACCGGCAAGAAGCCCAAGGACGCCAAGGCCCCGCCGACCGTCACCGCCCCCGGCAAGCCCGTCACCGCCGAGGCGGAGGGCGGCTCCGTGCCCGCGCTCACCGGCGCTGCGACCGGTGCCCTCGCCCCCGGCTGGACGGTCCAGCAGACCACCGTCGTCCCGGCGGGCGGCGCCCGCGGCCTGCTCGGTCTCGGCTGCGGAGCCCCCGACACCGACTTCTGGTTCCCGGCGGCCTCCACCGCCAAGGACCGCCAGGACTACGTCCACCTCACCAACCCGGACGACACGGCGGCCGTCGCCGACATCGAGCTGTACGGCCCCGAGGGCGTCCTGAAGTCCCAGTTCACCGAGGGCATCCCGGTCCCCGCCCACTCCACCGTCCCGGTGCTGCTGTCCACCCTCACGAGCGGGGCCGGCCAGAAGGACGTCACCGTCCACGTCACCACCCGCAGCGGACGCGTCGGCGCCGCCGTCGCCGCGGCCGACGAGAAGCTCGGCAGCGACTGGATCGCCCCGGCCGCCGACCCGGCGGCAAGCGCCGTGCTCCCCGGCATCCCGGCCGACGCCACCTCCGTGCGGCTCGTGGCCTTCGCCCCCGGCGAGGACGACGCCGACCTCAAGGTCCAGCTGGTCACCGCGTCCGGCACGATCGTCCCGGCGGGCGCCGGCTCCCTGCACGTGAAGTCCGGGATGACGGCCGCCGCCGACCTGCCGAACCTCACCCGGGGCGCGGTGGGCTCCCTGCTGCTGACCCCGAGCGACCCGAAGAAGGCCACGCCGGTCGTCGCGGCCCTGGAGGTCGTGCGCGGCAAGGGCGAGAACACCGAGATCGCGTTCATCCCCGCGACCGCTGCGGTCTCCGCGCGCGCGACGGTCGCCGACAACCGCGCCAAGGGCTCGACGCTCTCCCTGACGGCCCCGGGAGCGGAGGCCCAGGTGAAGGTCACCGCCTCGGCGGGTTCCGGGGGCGGCACGCCGGTGTCGAAGACCGTCACGGTCAAGGCGGGCACGACGACGGTCCTGACGGACCTGGTGCCCGGGGGCCTCAAGGGCTCCTACGCGCTGACCGTCGAGCCGGTCTCGGGCGGCAAGGTCCACGCGGCCCGCACGCTCGCGCTTCCGGAGGACGGCGTCCCGATGTTCACCGTCCAGACGTTCGTCGACGACCGGGGCACGGTCGAGGTCCCGACGGCCCACCAGAACCTCGGCGTCCTCGACTGACGGCGCGGCCCGGGGGTCCCTTGCCCGGGGGGACCGCCCCCGGGCGGTACCGGCTCAGCCCTGCCCGTTCCGGCCCACCCTGCCCGTTCCGGCTCAGTCCTGCCCGTACCGGGGATCGACCGACTCGGGGGAGAGCCCGAGGAGCTCGGCGACCTGCTCCACGACGACCTCGTGGACCAGGAGCGCCCGCTCGTCCCGGCTCTTCGAGCGGATCTCGACCGGCCGGCGGTAGACGACCACCCGGGCCGGCTCGTTCTTCTCGGCGGGCACCGAGCCGCCCAGCGGCACCGTCTCGCCCGTCACCGGCGGAGGCACCTCCATCACCATGAAGTCGACGTCCGCCAGCTGCGGCCAGCGCCGTTCGAGGCGCTCCACCGAGTCGAGGACGAGGTCGCGGAAGGTGTCGGCCCGGCTCGTGGAGAGCGGCACCTGCGGCGGCGCGACCGGTCCCCGCATCCCGCGGCCGTGCCGGTCGCGGCGGCGGACCCGGGGCTCCGCCGGGGGCTCCGTGGGACGGTGCGAGGGGCTCGGCGGCACAGGACTGTCCATCACTGACGCAGCGTAACCCCCATCCGTCCCACCGCACCGTGGCGCATCCTCGCCACCTCTCCCCGCGTCCCCGCGACCCCGCCCCACGCCGTGTCGAAACCTGAGCATTCCGGCCGGTGGCCGCCCCGTTCGACGGTCCGTCACGATCGGCCATCTGGCCCTGGTTGACCGGATTTGTATCCCAAGGTGTCCGGATAGCCACCTGCCCGCACCCCCTTGGGTCCCCTCCCGCGCAGGTCAGAGCAGCCGCCGGACGAAGGGTGGTGTCGGAGGTCACACCGCGACACGGTGGAGTGACCTGAGGGAGAGTCGTCGCGGCCCGCTCAAGAGTGCGGTACCGTCCAACGTCGTGAGCCCTGTACGTCGCTGTTCGCGCACCGCGTGCGGCCGCCCTGCCGTCGCGACACTGACGTACGTCTATGCCGACTCGACTGCGGTCCTCGGCCCGCTCGCCACCTACGCCGAGCCCCACTGCTACGACCTGTGCGCCGAGCACAGCGAGCGCCTCACCGCCCCGCGCGGCTGGGAGGTGGTGCGGCTCTCCGACGGATCCGCCCCCGCCCGCCCCAGCGGCGACGACCTCGAGGCGCTCGCCAACGCGGTACGCGAGGCCGCCCGCCCCCAGGAACGCGCGGCCGAGGCCGGCGGCAAGGGCGGCGGAGGCCGTGGCGGCGACCCCATGGAGGTCGGGCGCCGAGGGCACCTCAGAGTGCTCCGTTCGCCGGACAACTGACGCCAACCGGCCACCCTCCGCGTACCCCCGGCCCCGTATCGCCGGTCTCCGGGTAGTTTTGGCGTTCCGTACACGCGCCGCACACGCGTGTGGAGAACTCAGGAGGGTGGATCCGTGACGACCGATCTGTCGCAGATCGTGAAGGCGTACGACATCCGCGGAGTGGTACCCGACCAGTGGGACGAGACGCTCGCCGAACTCTTCGGCTCCGCCTTCGTCCGCGTGACGGACGCCGGCGCGATCGTCGTGGGCCACGACATGCGCCCCTCCTCGCCCGGCCTCGCGGCGGCCTTCGCGCGCGGCGCGGCCCGCCTCGGCGCCGACGTGACCCTCATCGGGCTCTGCTCCACGGACCAGCTGTACTTCGCCTCCGGCAGCCTCGACCTGCCCGGCGCCATGTTCACGGCCTCCCACAACCCGGCCCAGTACAACGGCATCAAGATGTGCCGCGCCGGCGCCGCCCCCGTCGGCCAGGACACCGGCCTCGCCGACATCCGCGCCCTCGCCGAGGAGTGGACGGAGAAGGGCGCCCCCCAGGCCGCGGCGACCCAGGGCACGATCACCGAGCGCGACACCCTCGCGGACTACGCCGCCCACCTGAAGGGCCTGGTCGACCTCACCGCGATCCGCCCCCTCAAGGTCGTCGTCGACGCGGGCAACGGCATGGGCGGCCACACCGTCCCGACGGTCTTCGCCGGCCTCCCGCTCACGACGGTCCCGATGTACTTCGAGCTCGACGGCACCTTCCCGAACCACGAGGCCAACCCGCTCGACCCGAAGAACATCGTCGACCTCCAGGCGCGCGTCCTCGCCGAGGGCGCCGACCTCGGGCTCGCCTTCGACGGCGACGCCGACCGCTGCTTCGTCGTCGACGAGCGCGGCGAGCCGGTCCCCCCGTCCGCGATCACCGCCCTCGTCGCCGCGCGCGAGCTCGCCAAGCAGCCCGGCGGAACGATCATCCACAACCTGATCACCTCCTGGTCGGTGCCGGAGGTCGTCCGCGAGCAGGGCGGCGAGCCCGTCCGCACCCGCGTCGGCCACTCCTTCATCAAGGAGGAGATGGCGAAGAGCGGAGCGATCTTCGGCGGCGAGCACTCGGCCCACTACTACTTCAAGGACTTCTGGAACGCGGACACCGGCATGCTCGCCGCGCTGCACGTCCTCGCCGCCCTCGGCGGCCAGGACGGCACCCTGTCCGACCTGGTCTCCGCCTACGACCGGTACGCCTCCTCCGGCGAGATCAACTCGACGGTCGCGGACCAGACGGCGAGCACCGCCAAGGTCAGGGCGACGTACGAGGGCACCGAGGGCATCACCTTCGACGAGCTCGACGGCCTGACCGTGACTGCGACGGACTGGTGGTTCAACCTCCGCGCCTCCAACACGGAGCCGCTCCTGCGCCTCAACGTCGAGGCCCGCGACGAGGCCACCATGGCCTCGATCCGCGACGAGGTCCTCGGCCTGGTCCGGGCGACCGACTGACCCCGCCCCACCGCCGGGGGACCGGGGCGTGCCCCGTTCCCCGGCGGTAGGCTGACCTGGCCCGATCCGTCTCGTCCGAAGGGACCACCCATGCCGCTCGAAGCCGGCCTCCTGGAGATCCTGGCCTGCCCGGCCTGCCACGCTCCGCTGAACGACCGCACGGCGGACGAGACGCCCGAGCTGGTCTGCACGAGCCCCGACTGCGGCCTCGCCTACCCGGTCCGCGACGGCATCCCGGTCCTCCTCACCGACGAGGCCCGCAAGCCGCAGTAGGGCCCACGCCCCTGTGGGCCCACGCCCGCACGCCGGAGCGGGCCCGGCCTCGCGCGGGGGTCTGCTTTTATGCCTGTGTGGGTTCCACCCCGCCCGTCGCGGGCATTCGTTCCTCCCCCGGACTCCGTCCGGGGGACCGCCAGGACGGAACGGGTGGGCACGACGGACGGCGCCCCTTGCCGGGCCCAGGCCCCCGCGCCTGAACCCGCACCACCCGCACCCGCACCAAGGCAGCGCCCGCACAAGCCGCGCCCCGCAGGGAGGCCGCACATGCTCGACGAGACCCTCCTCGACGCCCCGGACGACCTCGCCCTGGCCGACCGCAGAGGCCTCCTCCTCGGCGCCGCCGAGGCCGGCGCACGGGTGAGGACCGCCGCCCGGCACGCCGCGGAGGCCGGCATCGCGGACCTCCGCCCCGAGGGGCGCCCCCGCGCCGTCCTCGTCGCGGGCCCCGGCACCGCCGCCGCGGGCGTCGCGGACCTGATCGGCGCGCTCGCCGGAGCCGCCGCCCCCGTCGTACGGCTCCAGCCGACCGGCGTCGCCCCCGCCGCGGGCGCCCTGCGCTGGGCGCTGCCCGGCTGGGCGGGCTCGGTGGACCTGCTCCTGATGCCCACCACCGACGGCTCCGAGCCGGGCCTCGCCCTCCTCGCCGAGCAGGCCTACCGCCGGGGGATCACCGTCGTCGCCGTCGCCCCCAAGGCCTCCCCGCTCGCCGAGACGGTCAACGGCTCGCACGGCCTGTTCGTCCCGATGGCGACCGCCCCGAACGAGACGCCCGAGGAGTACGCCGAGGGCATCGCCGCCAGTCCGGGAGCCCTCTGGGCCCTGTTCACCCCGCTCCTCGCGCTCCTGGACCGGGTCGGCCTCATCGAGGCGCCGGCGGAGGCCCTGGAGAAGGTCGCCGACCGCCTCGACCGGACGGCGGAACGCTGCGGCCCGGCGATCGCCACCTACAGCAACCCGGCGAAGACCCTCGCCGCCGAACTCGCGGACACGCTCCCGCTGATCTGGACCGAGGGCACCTCCGCCGGACCGGCCGGCCGCCGCTTCGCCGCCGTCCTCGCCGAACTCGCCGGCCTGCCCGCGCTCGCCGCCGAACTCCCCGAGGCCCTCCCGGCGCACGGCGTCCTCCTCGCGGGCGACTACGCGGCGGGCGCCGACCCGGACGACTTCTTCCGCGACCGCGTCGACGAGCAGCAGGCGCTCCGCGCGCGCGTGGTGCTGCTCCGCGACCGTCCGGCGGGCGGTCTGACCGCCGCCCCGGCCGCCCGCGAGCTGGCCCTCGGACACGAGACGGCCATCAGCGAACTCGAACCCGAGGAGGGCGGCGACCTGGAGACCCTCGCCGAACTCCTCGCCGTGACCGACTTCGCGGCCGTCTACCTCTCGCTCGCCACCCCGGGCCGCACACCGCACTAGCCCGCACGCGAGGCGCGGAAGGCCCGCGGCCCCGAGGGCCCGTCACGGCCGCAGCGCGGTCACACCGGCCTCACCCGCCCCGGTCACCCCACTGTCACCCCCGCGCCCACCGCCCCGTCACCCACCCGTCACCCGCCCCCTGTCACCTGTCTCCCGACAACCCGCACGATCCATCACCGCCCCGAGGAGCTGGCAGGCACCATGGACCGCCTCGTCAACACCGTCCGCCCCTACGCCTGGGGATCCACGACGGCCATCCCGGAACTGCTCGGAACCGCCCCCACCGGCGAACCGCAGGCCGAACTGTGGATGGGCGCCCACCCCGGTGCCCCCTCCCGCACCGGACGGGGCGCGCTGAACGAGCTCATCGCCGCCGATCCCGTACGCGAACTGGGCGAGCGGGCCGTCGAGAAGTTCGGACCGCGGCTCCCGTTCCTCCTGAAGCTGCTCGCCGCCGGAGCCCCGCTCTCCCTCCAGGTCCACCCCGACCTGGAGCAGGCGAAGGCCGGATACGCCGCCGAGGAGGCCGCCGGCATCCCGGTCGACGCCCCCCACCGCATGTACAAGGACGCCAACCACAAGCCCGAGCTGATCTGCGCCCTCACCCCCTTCGACGGGCTGTGCGGCTTCCGCGCCCCCGCCGAGGCCGCCGACCTCATCGCCGCGCTGGGCGTCGACACCCTCAAGCCGTACGTGGACCTCCTCCACGCCCACCCCGAAGAGGCCGCCCTCCGCGAGGTCCTGACCGCCCTGCTCACCGCCGACCGCGAGGAGATGGCGCACACCGTCGCCGAGGCCGCCGCCGCGGCCGACCGCCTCGGCGGCGACCACGCGCCCTTCGCGAGCCTGGCCCACCACTACCCGGGCGACCCCGGCGTGATCGCCGCCATGCTCCTCAACCGGGTACGGCTCCAGCCCGGCGAGGCCCTCTACCTCGGCGCCGGCGTCCCGCACGCCTACCTCGACGGCCTCGGCGTCGAGATCATGGCCAACTCCGACAACGTGCTCCGCTGCGGCCTCACGCCCAAGCACGTCGATGTCCCCGAACTCCTCCGGATCGTCCGCTTCGAACCGAACGAATCGGCCGTCCTGCGCCCCGAGGCCTCCCCCTCCGGCGAGGAGGTCTACGAGACCCCGATCGACGAGTTCCGCCTCTCCCGGTTCGTCCGCGCGGAAGGCGCCGCCCCGACCGACGTCACCGCCCCCACCCCGCAGATCCTGCTCGCCGTCGCGGGCCGCCCGCAGGCGGGCGAGACCGTCCTCGGTCCCGGCGAGTCCGTCTTCGTCCCGGCGGGCGAGGCCACCGAACTGACCGGAGCGGGCACGGTCTTCCGGGCGACCGTCGTGGCCTGATGCGACAATGACCGGCCGAGCCGCGGCGATCGAGCCGGAGCACCGACGAAGGGACCACGTACACCCATGAGCGCGTCAGGCGGAACCAGGGCGATCGTGGCGGCACTCGCCGCCAACCTCGCGATCGCCGTAGCCAAGTTCGTGGCGTTCCTCTTCAGTGGTTCGTCGTCGATGCTCGCCGAGAGCGTCCACTCGCTCGCCGACTCCGGCAACCAGGGCCTGCTGCTCCTCGGCGGCAAGAAGGCCCAGCGCGAGGCCACCCCGCAGCACCCCTTCGGCTACGGCCGCGAGCGCTACATCTACGCCTTCCTCGTCTCCATCGTGCTCTTCTCCGTCGGCGGCATGTTCGCCATCTACGAGGGCTACGAGAAGATCAAGCACCCCCACCCCATCGAGGCCTGGTACTGGCCGGTCGGCGTCCTCGTCTTCGCGATCATCGCCGAGTCCTTCTCCTTCCGCACCGCCATCAAGGAGTCCAACCAGATCCGCGGCGGCCTCTCCTGGACGGAGTTCGTCCGCCGGGCGAAGGCCCCCGAGCTCCCCGTCGTCCTCCTGGAGGACCTCGGCGCCCTCGTCGGTCTCGTCCTCGCCCTCGGCGGCGTCGGCCTCGCCCTGCTCACCGGCAACGGCGTCTGGGACGGCATCGGCACCCTCTGCATCGGCATCCTGCTCATCCTCATCGCGCTCGTGCTCGCCGCCGAGACCAAGTCCCTGCTCCTCGGCGAGTCCGCCGGAGTCGAGGACGTCAAGAAGATCGAGGCGGCCGTCGTCGACGGCGAGACCGTCACCCGCCTCATCCACATGCGCACGCTCCACCTCGGCCCCGAGGAGCTCCTCGTCGCCGCCAAGGTCGCCGTCCAGCACGACGACACGGCCGGCGAGGTCGCGCACGCCATCAACGCCGCCGAGGAGCGCATCCGCGCCGCCGTCCCGATCGCCCGGGTCATCTACCTGGAGCCCGACATCTACAGCGAGGCGGCCGCCTCCGCGGGCAAGAACCCGGCGAAGAACCCGGGCGGCCCGGGCCACTGACCCGCCGGGCGTCCCCGGCCGGCCTCCTGTCGGCCCCCGGACGCCCCCGGGCGGGCACGCCCCACCACCTCGGACCCCCGGACCACACGGCCCGGGGGTCTCGCGCATCCGTACGGACCACACGCGGAGGGCGCACGGCCGTACGGGACACCGGGCGCCGGAGCCCCCCGCGGGCCGGATGCGGACTGTGGCCCGCCGCGCCGATCGGTGTAGATTCGTGACCAGCCAGACGTCGCTGCTGATGGCGGTCGGGCGGTCCGCGGACCGTCCGAGGGAGAGAGGGCCTCCGACGACGGCACCGAGCAAGCGCCCGGGCATTCGTGTGCCCAGGGGGCCCTGCCGTGGTGCCAGGCACCTCAACCGACCCTCGCACTCGCACACACGAGGAGCAGCCCAGTCATGACGACTGTCGCCCACCAGGACTTCAAGGTCGCCGACCTCTCCCTGGCCGTCTTCGGCCGCAAGGAGATCACCCTCGCCGAGCACGAGATGCCCGGCCTGATGTCGATCCGCCGCGAGTACGCCGACCAGCAGCCGCTCGCCGGCGCCCGCGTCACCGGCTCCCTGCACATGACCGTGCAGACCGCCGTCCTCATCGAGACCCTGGTCGCCCTCGGCGCCGAGGTCCGCTGGGCGTCCTGCAACATCTTCTCCACCCAGGACCACGCCGCCGCGGCCATCGCCGTCGGCCCGAACGGCACCCCGGAGAACCCGCAGGGCGTCCCGGTCTTCGCCTGGAAGGGCGAGACCCTGGAGGAGTACTGGTGGTGCACCGAGCAGGCCCTCACCTGGCCGAACTCGCCCACCGGCGGCCCGAACATGATCCTGGACGACGGCGGTGACGCCACCCTCCTCGTCCACAAGGGCGTCGAGTTCGAGAAGGCCGGCTCCGCCCCGGACCCCTCCACCGCGGACAGCGAGGAGTACGGCCACATCCTCCGCCTCCTCAACCGCACCCTCACCGAGAACCCGCAGAAGTGGACCCAGCTGGCGTCCGAGATCCGCGGCGTGACCGAGGAGACCACCACCGGCGTCCACCGCCTGTACGAGATGCACCAGGCCGGCTCCCTCCTCTTCCCGGCGATCAACGTGAACGACGCCGTGACGAAGTCGAAGTTCGACAACAAGTACGGCTGCCGCCACTCCCTCATCGACGGCATCAACCGCGCCACCGACGTCCTCATCGGCGGCAAGACCGCCGTCGTCTGCGGCTACGGCGACGTCGGCAAGGGCTGCGCCGAGTCCCTCCGCGGCCAGGGCGCCCGCGTCATCATCACGGAGATCGACCCGATCTGCGCGCTCCAGGCGGCGATGGACGGCTACCAGGTCACGACCCTCGACGAGGTCGTCGAGACCGCCGACATCTTCATCACCACCACCGGCAACAAGGACATCATCATGGCCGCCGACATGGCCAAGATGAAGCACCAGGCCATCGTCGGCAACATCGGCCACTTCGACAACGAGATCGACATGGCCGGCCTCGCCAAGACCCCGGGCATCGTCAAGGACGAGGTCAAGCCGCAGGTCCACACCTGGACCCACCCGGACGGCAAGGTCCTCATCGTCCTCTCCGAGGGCCGCCTGCTGAACCTCGGCAACGCGACCGGTCACCCGTCCTTCGTGATGTCGAACTCCTTCGCGGACCAGACCCTGGCCCAGATCGAGCTCTTCACCAAGCCGGAGGAGTACCCGACCGACGTCTACGTGCTGCCGAAGCACCTCGACGAGAAGGTCGCCCGCCTCCACCTGGACTCGCTCGGCGTCAAGCTGACGACCCTCCGCCCCGAGCAGGCCGCCTACATCGGCGTCGAGGTCGAGGGCCCCTTCAAGCCGGACCACTACCGCTACTGATGTCCCCGGCGGCGCCCGCGCACCGACGCGGCGCCGTCCCGGACACCCGTAGAGGACTCAGGCAGGCCCCCCGCACCCCCGTGCCGGGGGGCCTGCCCCGTCCAGCCCCCTCGCTACCGCTCCAGGAAGCGCACCCTCCCGAGGACCGACCCATGCCCCGCGGCCGTTATTCGCTCCATGATCCGCACGATCACACCCCCCTCGGCGAAGAACACTTCCACTGCGCGCCCGGCCCCTCCGGCTGGCGCTACGTCTCGCAGATCACCACCCCCGGCGGCGACCACCGGGGCTCCGTCGACCTGGCCGTCGACGAACTCGGCCGCCCCATCCGGCTCGAGATGCACGCCGCGAGCTGGCAGGTCCGCGGCGCGGCCCTCGACGGCGTCACCTGGGTCCGCACGGACCCCACCGGAACCCACGCCACCGAAGGCAATGTGCGCGCCCACGCCTTCACCGGCACGTCCCCGGCCTTCCTCGTCGCCCTCACGCGACTGCTGCGTCTCACCCCCGATTCCCCCGAGACCCGTGTCAGGCTCGTCGCCTTCACGGACCCGGTGCTCGCCCCCCTCACGGTCGACCAGTCCTGGGCCCTGCTGAGAAGTGAAGCGCACAGCACTGACAACGGCCCTCTGACCGTGGACGAGTACCAGGTCAGCACCCTGGACACGGGCGAACGCCACACGGTCCACATCGCCGGCGACGTGGTCCTCGCGGCCCCCGGCATCGAACTCGAAGCCCTGGAGACCCCGCCGTCCGTCTTCCCCTGACCGGGAGACCCGCTCAAGCGGGCGGAGCGAAGCCGGTGGACGGGGCGGCGGGGGCGGGCCCGCGCGGGGGGGGGGCGGGGGGGCCCGCCCCCCCCGCGGCCCCGCGGGGGGGGCCACCACCGGGGGCGCCCCCGCGGGGGGGGGACCCCCCCGAGAGCCCCCC
>NZ_JBHWFF010000056.1:29209-31639 GCF_042733785.1 Streptomyces sp. NPDC059695
CGGTGGGGGGGGGGGGGGGGGGGGGGCCCGCCCCCGGGCGCGCGCGCGGGGGGGCGGCCCCCCCCGCGGCCGGCCCCACGGGGGGAGCGACAGCAGGGGGCGCGACCACGGGGGGAGAGGCCACCGGAGTAACCGCCACCGGCGCAACCGTCATCGGAGCCGCCGCGGCACCGGAGGCCGTACCCGCCCCCCGGCCGAAGGCCCGCCGGGCGTCCCGGGCCTGCCGCTCGGCCACCACCCCCGCCAGATAGGCGTCGGCCGGAACCCCCGCCGGCGGAGGCGTACCGGTCCGCGTCACGAGCTCGTCGGCCAGCCGTTCCGCCAGCCTCCGCCCCACGACCGGATCCAGCTCGCGCGACCGCGTCAGGTACTGACGTATCTCCAGCCACAGGCCCTCCGGCACCGCCGACAGGTCGAGCCCGCCGAAGCGCCCCACCAGCCACGGCGGCGGCGGAGGCACGGCCACGACCCGGGCCGCGGGGATCCGCTCCCGTACGACCAGCGTCCCCGCGAACACGTCCCCGAGCCGCCGGCCCCGTTCGGACACCAGCGAAGCGACGCAGGCGACGACCCCGAAGGTCATCAGGATCTCCACGACCCCCATCGCGCCCCGCACCAGCGCGTGCCGGAACCGGATCGGGCCGCCGTCGTCCCGGACCACCCGCAGACCGCAGGCCAGCTTCCCCAGCGACCGTCCGTGCGTCAGCGTCTCCACCGCGATCGGCGCCCCCACCAGCACCAGCAGGAACGACGCGACGGACACCGCCATGACCGCGGCCTCGTCCAGCGACGCCGTCGCGACCGCGAGCCCGAGCGTGAGCAGCAGATACACGGCCCAGACGGCGACCAGATCGATGAGCACCGCGAGCGCCCGACTCGGCAGCCGCGCCGGCTGCACCCCCAGAACGACCGCATCGCCCGTCACCAGACCGCTCACGGAACCCACCCTTCTCCGGCCTTCCCGACCCTTCCGAACGCCAGTCTGCCAAGCTGACCCGCAGCGCGCCGCAGTAGTACGGACCCGTCCGCAGCCAGTCCCTGGAGCAGCAGCCGATCATGGACCTCGACGTCTACGTGACCGCCCACCGCGCCGAGTGGGAACGCCTCGACCACCTCCTGCGCCGGGGCGGCAGGCTCACCGGTGCCGAGGCGGACGAACTCGTCGCGCTCTACCAGCGCACGGCCACCCATCTCTCGATCGTCCAGTCGAGCACTCCGGACCCCATGCTCACGGCCCGGCTCACCCAGCTCGTGGCCCGCGCCCGGGCCGCCGTCACCGGCACCCGCCGCTCCTCGTGGCGCGACGCGCTCCGCTTCCTCACGGCCGGCTTCCCGGCGGCGGTCTACCGCTCCCGCCGCTGGTGGATCCCCACCGCCCTGCTCTCCACGCTGCTGGCGGTGCTCATCGGCTGGTGGATCAACACCCACCCGGAGGTCCAGGCCTCGATCGGCGCCTCCGGCGACCTCCGCGAGATGACCCGCCCCGGCGGCCAGTACGAGACGTACTACTCCAGCCACCCCGCGGCCTCCTTCGCCGCACAGGTCTGGACGAACAACGCCCAGGCCGCGGCCATGTGCCTGGTCCTCGGCGCCTTCCTGGGGATCCCGGTCCTCTGGATCCTCTTCACGAACATGCTGAACGTGGGCGTCGGCCTCGGCCTGATGTCCTCCGCGGGCCGCCTCGACGTCTTCCTGGGCCTGATCCTTCCCCACGGCCTCCTGGAGCTGACCGCCGTCTTCGTGGCCGCCGGTACGGGCCTCCGCCTGGGCTGGACGGTCATCGACCCGGGACCCAGGACCCGCAGGGCCGCCCTGGCGGAGCAAGGCCGCTCGGCCGTCGGCATGGCGATCGGCCTGGCCCTGGTCCTCTTCGTCTCGGGCCTGATCGAAGGCTTCGTCACCCCCTCGGGCCTTCCCACCTGGGCCCGCATCGCCATCGGCATCGCGGCCGAGCTGGCCTTCCTCGCGTACGTGTACGTCCTCGGCGGCCGCGCCGCGCGGGCCGGCGACATCGGTGACCTGGAGGAGCCGGACCGCAGCGCGACCCTCCCCACGGCGGCCTGATGTGCGTCGGGCCCGGCTGAGCTGCTAGTCTCCTCCGGTGCCCGCAAAAGCTGTTGACACAGCGATCGCGGGGAGGTAGATTCAAACGGTTGCCTAGAACTGGACAGTTCGGCAGCGACCGGGTAGAGTCTCACTCACTCACTCCGGCAGGGAATTCGATTCCACGGAGTCATCCCGATTCTTATTCGAATCACGAAAGCCACCGATTAGGTCGGCCGAAATGAATCTGATAAAGTCGAAACAGCCGGAAGGGCCCGGAGCGAAAGCAAAAGGGACCGGAAAGCACCGAGGAAATCGGATCGGAAAGATCTGATAGAGTCGGAAACGAAGGAAGCGCCCGGAGGGCCTGGAAACAGGAACGAAGGA
>NZ_JBHWFF010000057.1:0-27460 GCF_042733785.1 Streptomyces sp. NPDC059695
TACGCCGCCGCCAACACCTTCCTCGACGCCCTCGCCCACCACCGCCACACCCACGGACAACCCGCCACCAGCCTCGCCTGGGGACTCTGGGACGAAGGCGGCATGGGCGAGCGGCTGACGGCGACGGACCTCGCACGGCTGCGCCGCTCCGGGATCGTGCCGATGCCTCCGGAGGAGGCGCTGCGGATGCTGGACACGGCGCTCGGTTCGGCGGAGGCGCTGCTCTACCCGGCGCGGCTGGACCTGAACGCCCTGCGGACCCTCGCGGCCGCCGATACGGGCCCGGAGCCGCTGCTCGGTCTGGTGCGCGGCGGACCGGCGCGGCGCAGTGCCGCGGCGGGCACGGGTGCCCGGGGCGCCGGAGGCGCGGTGCCGCTCGCGGACCGGCTCGCGGCGGCGCCGGCGGAGGGGCGTGAGGAGCTGGTGCTCGGTCTGGTGCGGGAGCACGTGGCGGCGGTCCTCGGGCACGGCTCGCCGGACCGGATCGACGCGGAACGCGGGCTTCTGGACCTCGGTTTCGACTCGCTGACGGCGGTGGAGTTCCGCAACCGGCTCAACGCCGTGACGGGGCTGCGGCTGCCGACGACGGTGGTCTTCGACCACCCCACGCCGGCGGCGCTCGCCCGGCACCTGCTCGACGAGCTGGCCGTGACGGCCCCGTCGGCGGGGTCCGCGGGTCCGGTCGATCCCCTGGAGGCGATCGAGCGGCTGGAGAAGCTGCTGCGGCAGCACTCGGCGGGAACCGCGGCGCGGGACGCGGCGGAGGCCGCCGAGATCACCCAGCGGCTGCAGTCGGTGCTGCAGGGCTGGCACGGCGTGAGCGCCTCCCTCGGCGAGCCGTCGGCCGACGACCTCGGCGCCGCGACGGACGACGAGCTGTTCGAAGCCCTCGACAAGGAGCTCGGCCTGTCCTGATCCCCGTCCCGGCGCCCGGCGCCGTCCCGTCCATCCCCCTTTTCGACAGCACTGAAGGTTGAGCTCCCGTGGCGAACAACGCTCCCGTGGCGAACGTGGCGAACAACGAAGACAGACTGCGCGACTACCTCAAGCGCGCGACCACCGACCTGAGGCTGGCGCGCCGCCGGATCTCCGAGATCGAGCAGGCCCGGCACGAGCCGATCGCGATCGTCGGCATGGCCTGCCGCTACCCGGGCGGGGTGTCCTCGCCCGAGGACCTGTGGAAGCTGGTCAGCGAGGGCACCGACGCCATCGGTCCGTTCCCCGGGGACCGGGACTGGGACGAGGACCTGTACGACCCCGACCCGGAGGCCGTCGGCAGGTCGACGACGGCCCGCGGCGGATTCCTCTACGACGCCGCGCGGGCGGACGCGTCCTTCTTCGGGCTGAGCCCGCGCGAGGCGATGGCCACCGACCCGCAGCAGCGGCTCCTGCTGGAGACGGCCTGGGAGGTGTTCGAGCGGGCGGGCATCGACCCGACGACCCTGCGCGGCAGCGACACCGGCGTCTTCGCCGGAGTGATGTACAACGACTACGCCTCGCGGCTGCGGCCGGCGCCCGAGGAGTACGAGGGCTACCTCGCCAGCGGCAGCCTGGGCAGCGTGGCCTCGGGCCGCCTCGCCTACGTGTACGGCCTCGAAGGCCCCGCGGTGTCCGTGGACACGGCCTGCTCCTCGTCCCTGGTGGCGCTGCACCTCGCGGTGCAGTCGCTGCGACAGGGCGAGTGCTCGCTCGCCCTCGCGGGCGGCGCGACGGTGATGGCCACGCCCAACACCTTCGTGGAGTTCAGCCGTCAGCGCGGACTGTCCGCCGACGGCCGGTGCAAGGCCTTCTCCGCGACGGCCGACGGCACCGGCTGGAGCGAGGGCGTCGGCCTGCTGCTCGTCGAACGGCTCTCCGACGCCGTCCGCAACGGCCACCCCGTCCTCGCCGTCGTGCGCGGCACCGCGACCAACCAGGACGGCGCCAGCGGCCGGCTGACGGCGCCGAACGGTCCGTCCCAGGAGCGGGTCATCCGCCAGGCGCTCGCCAACGCCCAGCTGACCTCCGACCAGGTGGACGCGGTCGAGGCGCACGGCACCGGCACGACCCTGGGCGACCCCATCGAGGCGCAGGCCCTGATCAACACGTACGGGCGGGAGCGCGACGCCGAACGCCCGCTGTGGCTCGGCTCGTTGAAGTCCAACATCGGCCACACGCAGGCCGCGGCGGGTGTCGGCGGCGTCATCAAGATGGTGATGGCGATGCGCAACGGCACGCTGCCGCGCACGCTGCACGTCGACCGGCCGACGGACCACGTCGACTGGTCGGCGGGCACCGTACGGCTCCTCACCGAGGAGCAGCCGTGGACGGCCGCCGACACGGCCCCGCTGCGGGCCGCCGTGTCGTCGTTCGGCATCAGCGGCACCAACGCGCACGTCGTGATCGAGCAGGCCACGGAGCTGCTGACCGAGCGGCACGCGGAGCAGCCCGACGGGGAGCCGGCCCGGCAGGACGCGGCGGACGCCACGGCCACGCGGGGCACCGGAGCCACCGGCGAGGGCGTGGACGCGGCCGAGGAGCCGGCGGAGGGGGCCGCGGGGCTCCCGGACCTTCCGTGGCTGTTGTCGGCGAAGTCGGAGCAGGCCCTGCGTGACCAGGCGCGCCGTCTGCACGCGTACGCGACCGAGCACCCGAACGTCCCGTCGCGGGAGGTCGCGGGCGCGCTGGCGGCCCGTACCCGCTTCGATCATCGTGCCGTCGTCGACGCGGCGGACGGCCGCGAGGGGCTGCTCGCCGCCCTGGACGCGCTCGCCGAGGGCGCCGAGGCGGCCGGACTGACGACCGGCTCCGCCCTCACCGGGAAGACGGCCTTCCTCTTCACCGGCCAGGGCAGCCAGCGCCTCGGCATGGGCCGCGAACTGTACGAGTCCCACCCGGTGTTCGCCGCCGCGTTCCACGAGGTGTGCGACCGCTTCGACGCGATCCTGGACCGGCCGCTGCACGAGGTGATGTGGGGCCAGGACGCGGCGACGCTCAACCGGACGCAGTACGCGCAGGCCGCGCTCTTCACCCTGCAGACCGCGCTCTACCGGACCCTGGAGCATCACGGGCTGGTCCCCGACGCGCTGATCGGCCACTCGATCGGCGAGATCGCCGCCGCGCATGCCGCCGGTGTCCTGGACCTGCCCGACGCCGTCACGCTGGTCGCGGTGCGCGGCCGGCTGATGCAGGCCGCCCGTGGTGACGGCGCGATGCTCGCCGTGCGCGCCTCGGAGGAGGAGGTGCGCCAGGTCCTGGCCGGTGTCGAGGACGATCTGGACGTCGCGGCCGTGAACGGGCCGGAGGCCACGGTGATCTCCGGCTCCCAGGGCGCGGCGGAGGCGGTGGCGCAGCACTTCGCGGCGCTGGGCCGCAAGACCACGCGTCTGACGGTCAGCCACGCCTTCCACTCGGCCCACATGGACGAGGTCCTGGACGACTTCCGGACCGCGATCAGCGGCCTGACCTTCCACGCCCCGAAGATCCCCGTCATCTCCAACATCACCGGCCTCCCCGCCACCGGCGACGACCTCACCACCCCCGACTACTGGGCCCGCCACATCCGCGGAGCCGTCCGCTTCCACCCCGGCATCCAACACCTCGAAGCAGGCGGCACCACCCGCTACCTCGAACTCGGCCCCGACGCCACCCTCACCGCCCTCGCCCAGCAGACCCTGGACGGGACCGAAGCCGTCCTCGCGCCCACCCTGCGCAAGAACGCCCCCGAAGCCACCACCCTGGCCACGGCGCTCGCCCGTCTCCACACGGCGGGCCACACGCCCGCCACCTGGCGGCCCCAGGCGTCGGCGCCGTCCGTGGAGGGCCTGCCCACCTACGCGTTCCAGCGCGAGCGCTTCTGGCTGTCGCCCGGGACGGTGACGACGGACGTCGCGTCCGCCGGTCTCGTGGCCTCCGAGCATCCGCTGCTCGGCGCCGTGGTGACGCTCGCGGACAGCGACCAGCTCGTCTTCACCGGCCGGATCTCGACGCGTACCCACGCCTGGCTGGCCGACCACACCATCGCGGGCACCACGCTGCTCCCCGGCACGGCCCTCGCGGATCTCGCCCTGCACGCCGCGGGCCACACCGACACGCCCACGCTGGAGGAACTCACCCTGGAGTCCCCGCTGGTGCTGCGCGCGGACACGCCCGTGACCCTGCACGTCACGGTGGGCGCGGCGGCCGGGGACGGCAGCCGGACGATCGCCGTGCACTCGCGCACCGACGAGGCCGACTCCTGGACCCGGCACGCCTCCGGCACCCTGTCGGACACGGTCGACGAGGCCGAGGAGCTGCCGTGGCCGCCGCCGGGCGAGCGCGTCGACCTCACGGGCGCGTACGAGGAGCTGCACGCCCACGGCTACACCTACGGCCCCGCCTTCCAGGGCCTCACGGCGCTGTGGCGGGACGGCGACGACCTGTACGCCGAGATCGAGCTCCCCGAGGGCGTCGAGGCCGCGGGCCACACCCTCCACCCGGCGCTGCTCGACGCGGCCCTCCACCCGTGGGCGCGCGAGGTCATGGGCGAGGACGCCGAGAGCGTGCTGCTGCCCTTCAGCTGGCAGGGCGTGACGCTGCACGCCGTGGAGGCGACCCGGGTGCGGCTGCGGCTGACCCGGACCGGTGAGGACACCGTACGGCTGCGGCTGACCGATCCGGCGGGTGCTCCGGTCGCCACGGTCGCGGCCGTGACCGCACGGGCCGGTGCGCCGGCGGATCTCTCGGCGGGCGCGGACGGGGCGGGTGGCGGACGGACGCCGCTGCTCCTCGTCGACTGGAAGCCGCTGCCCGCGGCCGGGACGCCGGCCCCGTCGTCGGAGGCCGTCGCCGTGCTCGGCCCGGACCCGCTGGGCCTGGCCGAGGCGCTCGGCGCGCCGGCGCACCCCGACGCCGCCGCCCTGCACGCGGCCGTCGCGGCGGGCGCCGGGGCGCCGGGTGTCGTGCTCGTGACCTTCCTCGACGAGTCCCCGGCCGAGGACGACCTGACGGCGGCCGTCGGACTTCCCTCGCGGGTGGAGGCGTTGAGCGCCCGGGCGCTCGCGCTGACGCAGGACTGGCTGGAGTGGGAGTGGCCGGCCGACGCCCCGGCGGAGCCCCGGTTCGTGGCCGTGACCAGGGGCGCCGTGGCCGCGAGGCCCGGCCCGGAGATCCGGGACCTGGCCGCGTCCGCGGTGTGGGGCCTGCTGCGCGCGGCCCGCACCGAACACACCGACCGGTTCGGCCTGCTGGACCTCGACGACGTCGCCGAGGAGCGTACGGAGGGGCTGACCGCCGCCGTGTCGGCGCTGCTGGCCGGGGACGAGCACCAGCTCGCGGTGCGCGACGGCGGGGTCTACGCGCCCCGCCTGGTGCGGGCCGACCGGGCACCCGAGGTGCTGGTGCCGCCGAAGGACACCCCGTTCTGGCGGCTCGACGTGCACAGCTCCGGCACCCTGGGCAATCTGGCGCTGCTGCCGGCCCCGGAGGCGGGCGCGCCGCTGGGCCACGGCGAGGTGCGGGTCCAGGTGCGGGCCGCGGGCCTGAACTTCCGTGACGTCCTCGTGGGGCTCGGGATGTACCCGGGCGACGAGGCGCGGATCGGCGGCGAGGCGGCCGGCGTCGTCCTGGAGACGGGGCCCGGCGTGACCTCGGTGGCGGTCGGCGACCGGGTGATGGGTCTGTTCCCGCTGGGCGCGATCGGACCGGTCGCGGTCACCGACCACCGCTGGGTGTCCCGGATGCCGCGGGGCTGGACCTTCACGGACGCCGCGGTGATCCCGGTCGTGTTCCTCACCGCGTACTACGGCCTGGAGGACCTGGCGAAGGTGCGCCGGGGCGAGTCGCTGCTCGTGCACGCGGCGACCGGCGGTGTCGGCATGGCCGCGCTGCAGCTCGCGCACCACTGGGGCCTGGAGGTCTACGGCACGGCGAGCAGGCCCAAGTGGGACGTGCTGCGTTCGCTGGGCGTGGCCGAGGACCGGATCGCCTCCACCCGGACGCTCGACTTCGAGGAGCAGTACCGGGCGGCCACCGGCGGCCGCGGCTTCGACGTGGTCCTGAACTCGCTGGCGCAGGAGTTCGTGGACGCGTCGCTGCGGCTGCTCGCGCCGGGCGGCCGGTTCCTGGAGATGGGCAAGACGGACATCCGCGACGAGGCCGAGGTGCGGGAACGGCACGCGGGCGTGTCCTACACCGCGTACGACCTGATGCGGGTGGAGCCCGAGCGCGTCCAGGAGATGCTGGTCGACCTGGTGCGGCTGTTCGAGTCCGGGGAGCTGCGGCGGCTGCCGGTGACCGCGTGGGACGTGAGCCACGCGCCGGAGGCGCTGCGCCATCTGAGCCAGGCCCGGCACACGGGCAAGGCGGTCCTGACGCTGCCGGCTCCGCCGGACCCGGAGGGGACGGTGCTCATCACCGGAGGCACCGGCGCGCTCGGCAGTCTGCTGGCCCGTCATCTCGTGACGAAGCACGGCGCACGCCACCTCGTCCTCACCAGCCGACGCGGACCCGACGCACCCGGCGCCACCGAACTCACCAACGAACTCACCCGACTCGGCGCCCACATCCGCATCGAAGCCTGCGACACCACCAACCCCGACAACCTCACCCACCTCCTCGACACCATCCCCACCCACCACCCCCTCACCACCGTCATCCACACCGCAGGCACCACCCACGACACCCCCCTCCACCACCAAACCCCCACCCACCTCCACACCACCCTCAACCCCAAAGCCCACACCGCCTGGCACCTCCACACCACCACCCAGAACCACCCCCTCACCCACTTCCTCCTCTACTCCAGCCTCTCCGGCCTCACCGGCACCCCCGGCCAAGCCAACTACGCCGCCGCCAACACCTTCCTCGACGCCCTCGCCCACCACCGCCACACCCACGGACAACCCGCCACCAGCCTCGCCTGGGGACTCTGGGACGAGCGCAGCTCGCTGACGGAGAAGCTCGGGGACGCGGATCTGGCGCGGATGGCGCGGGACGGCATCCTGCCGCTGGGCAACGAGGAGGGGCTCGCGCTCTTCGACGCGGCGCTCGAAGGCCGGCAGCCGCTGGCCGTGGGCGTCGGGCTCGATCAGGCGGCGCTGCGGTCGCGGGCCCGGGCGGGTTCGCTGCCGGCGCTGTTCGGCGAGCTGGCCGGCGAGGGCCGGACGGTGCGGAAGGCCGCGGGCGGCGCGTCGGCCGCGGCGGACGGAGGGACCGGGGTGCGGGAGCGGCTCGCCGCGCTGGCCGGTCCCGAACGCCTCGACCTGCTGCTCGGGCTGGTGCGCGGCCATGTGGCGACGGTGCTCGGGCACACGGACGCGGCGGGCGTCGGCACCGAGCGGCCCTTCAAGGAGCTGGGCTTCGACTCGCTGACCTCGGTGGAGCTGCGCAACCGGCTCAACGCGGAGCTGGGTCTCCGGCTGCCGAGCACGCTGGTGTTCGACCATCCGACGCCGCTGGCGCTCGCCCGTCACCTGCTGGCGGCGCTCGCCCCGGCGGAGGAGGACCCGGTGGCGTCGGCCCTGGCCGAGCTCGACCGGATCGAGTCGCGGCTCGTGTCGCTCGGCGCGGGCGAGGGCGGTCGCGGCCGGCTGACCGGCCGGGTGCGCGATCTCCTGCTGCGCCTGGAGGCGGAGGGCGGTGACGCGGCGGAGGCGAACGCGGTGGAGCTGACGGAGGCGACCGACGACGACCTCTTCGACTTCATCGACCGGGAGCTCGGCGTCAACTGAGCCGCCGGACGCGTCGTCGACGGCGGCACCAACTGACGTGGCGCCGCCGTCGATTGCTAAACGGGGACGGTCCCTGTATGTTCGACGAGAACCGTGGAACGTCCCCGTTTAGCTCCTCGAGGAGATGCCGAATCATGAGTGAAAAGACCGTCACGAGCGCCGCGGGCCAGAGTCCGCCCACCGCCGAGGCGGCCGGCCGCCGCAACGGCATGGTGCTCCTCATCGTGCTGACCCTCCAGACGATGCTCATCCTCGACGTGAACGTGGTGAACATCGCGCTGCCCGACCTCAAGGTCGCGCTCGACTTCACGCCCACCGGGCTCTCCTGGGTCCTCAGCTCGTACCTGCTGACCTTCGGCGGTCTGCTCCTGCTCGGCGGCCGCGCCGGAGACGTCCTCGGACACCGCCGCGGCCTGCTCGTCGGCGTCACGATCTTCACCGCGGCCTCGCTGCTCGGCGGTCTGTCCAACTCGGCCGCGATGCTCCTCGTCGCGCGTGCCCTGCAGGGCGTCGGCGCCGCCTTCGCCGCGCCCACCGTGCTCGCCCTGATCGCCACCCACTTCACCGACGAGAAGGCCCGGGCCAAGGCCCTCGGCATGTACGCGGCGGTCTCCGGTTCCGGCGCGGCCATCGGCCTCATCGGCGGCGGCCTGCTGACGGACTGGCTGTCCTGGCGCTGGGTGCTCTTCATCAACGTGCCGATCGGCATCGTGCTGCTGATCGCGGCCCCGATGTTCATCCACGAGACCGAGCGCAAGCCCGCCCGCTTCGACCTCGCCGGCGCGCTCACCTCCACCCTCGGCATGACCGCCCTGGTCTACGGCTTCATCCGGGCCGCCGACAGCGGCTGGAGCGACGCGCTCACCCTGGCCTCGTTCGCCGCCGCCATCGTGCTGCTCGTGGTCTTCGTCTTCGTCGAGAACAACGCCAAGCAGCCGATCACCCCGCTGCGGCTGTTCGCCGACCGCAACCGCGCGACCGGCTACCTCTCGCTGCTGTTCGTCATGGCGGCCGGCAACTCGATGTTCTTCTTCCTGACCCAGTTCCTCCAGGAAGTGCGGGGCTTCACCCCGATCCAGGCGGGTCTGGCCTTCGTGCCGCTCGCGGTACTGATTCTGGCCACCTCCAGCATCGCCGCCAAGATCCTGCCCAAGGCCGGACCGCGCGTCCTGACCGCGGTCGGCGCCGCCGCCATCAGCGTCGGCCTGATCTGGTTCGCCCAGCTCACCCCCGAGGCCACCTTCGTCTCCGCGATGCTCGGCCCGATGCTCGTCGCCGGTCTCGGCATGGGCACCCTGCTCGTCGGCGTCACCACCATCCTGATGTCCGGCATCGCGCCGGAGGAGACCGGTGCCGCGTCCGGCCTGCTGAACGTCATGCAGCAGATCGGCGGCGCGCTCGGCCTCGCCATCATGGTGACCGTCTTCGGCGCCGCCAGCCGGGGTGCCGCCGACGAGGTGCCGGCCGGTCTCGACGCCAAGGGCGCCGCGGACTTCGTCCTCACCGAGGGCGTCACCACGGCCTTCGCCTGGGGTGCCGGATTCACCGCCCTCACCATCCTGCTCACCCTCATCATGCGCTCCGTCCCCATGGGCGGCGGCGCGGAGCAGGGCGCGGACGACGCCTCGGAGCAGTCCCCCAGCCCCGCGCAGCACGTCACGTCCCTGTAGTTCCCATTAGCGACTCCACGCGCAGCCCTGGCCGGTTTTCGCCGGTCAGGGCGCGTTCGCGCGTCCGCGCGACGGACATCGTCCAGGGCGGGTCTCCGTAATAAAGCGCTCGTACCATCGGGGTTGAGAGATCAGGATTGCTCCACGCGAGACGTCAGCCCAAGGGGGAACAGATGGCCACCACATCCATATCGCTGGTCGCGAAGCAGAGCACGTCGTCGGTCCGCTGCAGGGAATCCTTAAGGCTTCTGGGCGCCCTGCAGGAGCTGCAGGAGGGCAGAGGAGGCATCGTCGAGCTGCTCGGAGATCCCGGTTCGGGCAAGAGCCGGCTGCTCGCCCAGCTCGCCTCCGTCGCACGCGCCCGGGGCGTGACGGTGCTCGACGGACGCTGTTACCCATCCGAACTTGACGAACCTTTGCATGTTTTCACTCGCGCACTGAACGGGATCATGACGGCCGACCGGCTGTCCGCGCTGTCGTCCGAGCACGCCGAACTGCTGCGGGCCGGCCTCTGCGCCCGACTGGGCGGCCGGGGCCGCGAACTCTCACCCCTCCAGCTCTCCCAGGCGCTGCACGCGCTCCTCAGCCAGGCCGCCGACCACGGCCTGCTGCTTCTCCTGGACGACTTCCACTGGGCCGACCCCCAGTCGCTCGCGCTCGCCGATCACCTGGCCCGCTGGACCTTCCGGGCCCCGGTGCTGCTGGTGGTCGCGCACCGGCCGCGACAGACCGCCCCCTCGCTCCTCAGCACCCTCGCCCTGGGCGCCGAGCAGGGCCGGGTGGAACGCATCGACCTGCCGCCGCTCGACCTGGAGCAGGCGGCCCGGCTGCTCGGCGTACGACCCGACACGGCCTGGCTGCCGTCGGCCCTCCGCGAGAGCAGCGGCCATCCGCTGTATCTGCTCGCGCAGGAGGAATCGGCCACGAGGGGCGCGGACCCGCGCGCCGAGCTGCTCACCGGGCGCCTCGCGCCGCTGGCGGCCGAGCTGGCCGAGCTGGACCCGGCGGAGCGGCTCGTGGCCGAGTCCGCGGCCGTGCTCGGCGACCGGTTCAGCCGGGACGAGCTGGCCGCCGTCTCCGAGCTGCCCACCGACGAGACCTGCGCCGTCGTCAACGCCCTGGTCCAGCTGGACGTGCTGCGTCCGCTGCGCTGCTCGGGGACGCTCCTGGGCTTCCGGCACCGGCTGCTGCGCCGAGTGCTGCACGACCAGGCCGACCGCTGCTGGCGGTCCCACGCCCACCGCAGGGCGCTGAGCGTGCTCAACCGCCGGGCCGCGTCGGCGTCCGAGCGGGCGGTGCACATCGAGCTGTCGACCAGCTCCTTCACCCCCGAGGACCTGGAGACGCTGGCCAGGGCCGGCCAGGAGGCCGAGCAGACGTCTCCGTACGACGCCGTACGGTGGCTCCTGACGGCGCTGCACGAGCTGCCCGCCGAGCAGCCGACCGGCAGGCTGCTCGCTCTGATCCCGCCCCTGGCGCGGGCGCTGCGGGCCACCGACTACCTCGCCGACGACGTCCAGCTGCGCGCCCTGCTGACCCGGGGGTCACCGCTGGGACCCGACGAGGCGGTCCGGGCGGCGATCGGGCTCTGCGTCATCGTCGAGTGCCTGCAGGGACGTTTCAGCGAAGCGACGGAGCTGGTCACGGCCGCGCTCGCCGACCTGCGGGCGAAGCGCGCCGACAACGACCTCCTCGCCCAGCTCACGATCTACCGGGGCATCGTCTCCACGCTGAACGGCGACGAGGAACTTCCCCGGATCGCGGCCCAGGCCCTGGTCCTGGCCCGGAACGGCGGGAAGCGCACCACCCTGGCCGGGGCCATGGCGCTGCACGCCCTCGGCGAGCTCGCCGCCGGCCGGGTCGCGCAGTCCCTCGCCTCGTACGACGCCGCCGTGCGCCAGATGGACGAGCTCTCGCACGCCGACGTCACCTGCCACAGCGAATACCTGGCGCTGCTCGGCTCCTGCGCCATGGCGCTCGGCCGGCCGCGCGAGGCGGAGTCGTTCTACGAGCGCGGCAGCACGGTCATCCAGGAGTGCTCCCACAACGCGATGCTGCCGGTGCTGCTGAGCGGCCTCGCCGAGGCCCAGCTGCGGCAGGGCCGCCTGCAGAGCGCCCGCAGGTCCGCCGCGGAGGCCACCGAGCTCGCCGGCTACCTGGGCGCCGAGCAGCTGCGCGTGGTGACCCTCGCGCAGGAGGCGCTGTGCGTGACCTACGCCGAGCCGCCGGCCAGCAACCGGGCCTCGGCGCTCACCGAGCAGGCCGTGCACTCGCTGCGCCGCTCGGCCTGCCGCTGGCACGGCCTGTCCGTGCTCACCCTGGCGGAGGCCCTGCTGATGCAGGGCAGCCCGGACCGCTGCGTCAGCCTGCTCCTCGACCTCGGCGGCCCCGAACTGCCGCGGCTCGAACCCACGCTGCGGCCCCGGGGCTTCGAGCTGCTCACGCTGGCCTCGCTCTCCGGCGGCACCGGCAGCTCCGGCGGCACCGCGCTGTGGGCCGACCGGGCGAACACCGCGGCGCAAGGGCTCCGGCTGCCGCACAACCGGGCCTACGCGCTGCTCGCGCGGGGCCATGTGCTCGCCGAGCAGGCCGAGTGGGACGCGGCGGTGACGCTGTACCAGGAGGCGGAGCGGGCGTTTGACGGCGCCCAGCTGCGGCTCCACCGCCTGACCGCGCGGATCCGGTCGGCCCGCGCGGCGAGCAACAGCAGCCGTCCGGAACTGGCTGCGGAGCTGTGGGCCTCGGCGCAGGAGCTGGCCGAGCAGTGGGACGTGCTTCTGCTCGCCCGCCTGAATCCGGACACTCCGCTGGAGAACGCGCTGGGCCGCGGCTGCCACGCCCTGCTGCCCGCGCCGATCCCCCTCGTGACGGGTCTCGAGGTGCTGACCGGGCGTGAGCGGGAGGTCGCGCGCGAGGCCGGAACGGGACGGCGGACCCGGGAGATCGCGGAGGCGCTGGGACTGAGTCCTCGCACCGTGGAGGTCCATCTGTCGCGGATCTACCGCAAATTGGAGATCGGATCGCGCGCGGAATTGGCGCGATTGATGGCCGTACGTATTTCCACTGATGTCGCTACGTGATCCATCTGTGAGCCTGAAGGAACGCCAATGAACGACGTCGGACCCGACCGGCGCCGGAACAGTTCTTCAGGGGGTTGAAGTGAGTCACGGTGGGATCGCCCATCACCACGTCTGGTCGGCTACCGGCAGGTGTCCGGTGGCCGGCGCGGCGGAAGAGGAGCCGATTGCGGAGGACGCGTTCCGGAGCGTTTTCCGGACACATCCGGCCGGTGTGGCGATCATCACGGCGATGGGCGAGAGACAGCCCGTCGGCTTCACCGCGACCTCGCTCGCCTCCGTCTCCTCCGCTCCGCCCCTCGTGTCGTTCGGGGTGGGCCGGAACGCGTCGTCGTGGGCCACGGTGTGCGCGGCCGAGTACGTGGCGGTGCATCTGCTCGCCCACGACCAGCAGGAACTCGCCGGGACCTTCGCGCGCAGCGGCGCCGACCGCTTCGCGCCGCCCACCCGCTGGAGCACCGGACCGCACGGCGTGCCGCTGCTCGACGGCGTTCCGGCGGCGATGGTCTGCCGCAAGGTGTACGACCTGCCCGCCGGCGATCACACCGTGGTGATCGCGCAGCCGATTCGCGCGTACCAGAGCGACCCGGCCCGTCCCCTCGTCTATCTCGACGGCCGCTTCGGCTCAGTGTCGCGCTGAGCGCTGTCAGTCTCCGCGATCTCCGGAAGGTCAACAAGACATGCGATTCGAAATCCTGGGCAGCCTGCGCATGACGGACGCCGACAAGGCTTTCACCATCAGTGCGCCGAAGGTCGAATGCCTTCTCGCCGCCATGCTGGTCCGCGCCGGGAACGTCATATCCACCGACCAGTTGTGCGGTGAAATCTGGCGGGACGATCCGCCGCGCAGGGCCACCGCCACCCTGCACGTGTACATATCCCAGCTGCGCAAGATGCTGAAGGGCGCGGGCCCGGAGAAGGGCCCCATCGTCACCCGCTTCCCGGGCTACGTCCTGGAGCTCGGCGACGAGCACACCCTGGACGCCCACGACTTTCAGCGCCTGGCCCAGCAGGGCCGGGCGGCGGCGCGGGCGGGCCGGCACGCGGAGGCCTCCGCGCTGTGCGGCCAGGCGCTGGCCCTGTGGCGCGGCACCGTCCTCGGCGAGCTGCGCGGCGGCGACATCGTCGACGAGTTCGCCACGTGGGTGGAGGAGACCCGGCTGGAGTGCGTCGAGCTGGGCAACGAGGCCGACCTGGCGCTCGGGCGCCACCGCGAGCTGGTGGGTCCGCTCTACGCCCTGGTGTCCAAGCACCCGCTCATCGAGGCCTTCCACCGTCAGCTGATGCTCGCCCTCTACCGCTCCGACCGTCGCGCGGACGCCCTCCAGGCGTTCCACACGGTGCGTTCGGCGCTCGACCGGGAGCTCGGCATCGGTCCGTGCCGTCAGCTGCACGAGCTCCACCAGGAGATCCTCCTGGACTCGGCTCCCGCACTGACCAGAGCAGCGTGAACCGGAGCGCAGCGACCCGGGGCGACGTGAACAGGACGGCGTGAACCCGTCGTGTGACATCGGTGTGTCCAGGCCGTGTTGAAAAACGGGGACAGTCCCCATATCCTCGTTCCATGACCACTGAACTGGGAATCCGCCTGTCCGCCCTGGACACCGCTCCGGTGTGGCGGGGGTCGAGCGCGACCGTGTCCCTGCGCAACACCATCCGACTGGCCCGCGCCGTCGACCGGCTCGGCTACCACCGCTTCTGGCTGGCCGAGCACCACAACATGCCCTCGCTCTCGACCTCGTCGCCGGCGATCCTCGCCGGGCAGATCGCCGCCGCCACCACCCGACTGCGGGTGGGGGCCGGCGGCGTCATGCTGCCCAACCACCCGCCGCTCGTGGTGGCCGAGCAGTTCGGCACCCTCGCCGCGCTGCACCCCGACCGGGTCGACCTCGGGCTCGGCCGTGCGCCCGGCACGGACCCGCTCACGGCGCGGGCGCTGCGGCGCCAGGCGGGGCCGCTCGGCGGCAGCGACTTCCCGGCACAGATCCAGGAACTCCTCGGCTACTTCGCGCCGCCCGAGGGCCCCGCCCCGGCCGAGGCCACCCGCGGAACCGTGTCGGCCGTACCGGCGAGGGAGCAGTCCGTTCCCGTCTGGCTGCTCGGTTCCAGCGGCTACAGCGCGCAGCTCGCCGCCACCCTGGGCCTGCCCTTCGCCTACGCGCACCACTTCGCCCCGCACGGCACGCTGGCCGCGATGGACGCCTACCGCTCCGAGTTCCGTCCCTCGCCGTACCTCGCCGAGCCGTACGCGATGATCGCCGCCTTCGGCGCCGTGGCCGAGGACGACGAGCGCGGGGCCCTGCTCAGCGCTCCGCTGCGGATGATCACCGCGCAGTCGCTGCGCGGCCAGAACCCGTACTTCCCGCCCGCCGAGGAGGCCGCCCGCTTCTCCTTCTCCCCGGAGGAGCGGGCGGTCGTCGACCAGATGTACGACCTCCAGATCTTCGGCGGCCCGGAGACCGTGCGCCAGCGGATCACCGAGCTCGTCAAGGCCACCGGCGCCGACGAGCTGATGATGCTCAGCGTGGTCGAGGACCACGACGAGCGGGTGCGGTCCTACGAGCTGCTCGCCGAGCTCGCCGGGCTGAGCGCGCCGGCGCCCGCGGCCGGCTGATCCACCGCCTCGGCCAGGAGACGGAACGTCCGTATCCTCGCCTCGAGGCCGAACACGGGCGCCGTCGCCAGCAGTTCGTCGGCGCCCGTACGCGCCCGGAAGTCGGCCAGGCGCTGCCGCGCGGTCTCAGGGCCGCCCACGATCTGGGGCGCGAAGTGCCCTTCCAGATACCGCCGGTGGGCCTCCGTCAACGGGTAGCCCGCCGCCTGCTCGGGCGTGCGGAACAGGGTCAGCGGATTGATCCGCCCCTCCACATGGGCCACCTTGATCGGTCCGGCCTGGTACTCGGCCTCCTCGTCCGACTCGGCCACCACCACCTGCGCGGACACCGCGACATAGGGACGCTCCAGCCGCTCCGAGGGGCGGAACTCCTCCCGGTAGCGGGCCACCGCCGCCTCCGTGCCCGACGGGTTGAGGTGGTGGGCGAACGCGTACGGCAGGCCGAGCCGTGCCGCGAGCGAGGCGCTGGAGGCGCTCGTGCCGAGCAGCCACACCGGCACCGCGTTCCCCACCGGCGGACACACCGCGACCGGCGGGCGGGCGCCGGCCGGGGACGGCGACAGGTAGTCGATCAGCTCGGCCAGCTGCTCGCCGAACGCGCCCTCGTGCGCCGGGTCGCCGGTGCGGCGCAGCGCCCGCGCGGTGGCGGGCTCGCCGCCCGGCGCGCGGCCCACGCCGAGGTCGATCCGGCCCGGGTGGAAGACGTCGAGCGTGGCGAACTGCTCGGCCACGACGTACGGCACGTGGTTGGGGAGCATGACGCCGCCCGAACCGATCCGCAGCGTCGAGGTGACGCCGGCCAGCTGCCCGATCAGCACCGGTGGGGTGGAGGTGCCGAAGGCCGGCATGTTGTGGTGCTCGGCCAGCCAGTAGCGGTGGTAGCCGAGGCGCTCCACCGCGGGCGCGAGCTCCAGGAGGTCCCGCAGCGACTGGGCGGCCGGGACGTCGTTGAAGACGGGCACCGTGTCGAGCACGGAGAGACGGAAGGGGGCGATGTCGTTCATGGGCGACTCACGATCGTCGGACACGGCCGGACCCGACGGTCCGGCCAGGGTGGTTGAGGAATCGGCGGACCGCGGCACGAGTGCCGTCGGCCCGCGGGGGCGGCGCGGACGGGCGCGCCCCGGGGTGTCCCGAGGGCACGCCCGCCCCGCCGGCCGTCACGCCGGGCTCCCCGCGTCCTGCCGGCCCGGCCGGACGACGGGGGTCGCCGCGCCGAGGAGCTCACGGGTCCAGGGGTGCTCCGGACGGGTGAAGACCCGCTCGGAGGGGCCCGTCTCGACGACGCGGCCCGCCCGCATCACCGCGACCCGGTCGCTGACCTGACGCACGACGCCGAGGTCGTGCGAGATGAACAGCAGGGCCACGCCCACCTGTTCACGGACCCGCTCGAACACGTCGAGCACCTGGGCCTGTACGGAGACGTCGAGCGCGGAGACCGGCTCGTCGCAGACCAGCACGTCCGGTTCCGGCGCCAGCGCGCGGGCGATGGCCACCCGCTGCCGCTGGCCGCCGGACAGCGCGCGCGGGCCCCGGTCGAGCAGCTGCGGTCCCATGCCGACCAGGCCCAGGAGTTCGACGACCCGCTCCCGGTGGCGGCGCGCGGCCCGTCGGCCGCCGGCGCCGAGCGCCTCGGCCACGATCCGCTCCACCGTCCAGCGCGGGTCGAACGAGGACAGCGGATCCTGCTGCACCAGCTGGATCCGGCCGCGCAGGGCGGCCCGGGAGCGTTCGCCGGCACCGGACCAGGGCCGGCCGAGGAGGGTCACCGTCCCCTGGTCCGGCTCGGTGAGCCCGAGCACGATCCGGGCCAGCGTGGACTTCCCGGAGCCGGACTCGCCGAGGACGCCGAGCGTCTCGCCCGCGTGGAGGACGCAGGAGACGTCGTCGAGCGCGGTCATGCCGCCGCCGGGCCCGTCGTAACGCTTCACCAGGCCGTCGGCGCGCAGCACCTCCGTGCCGGCGGCGTCGCTTCCGCCGGCGTCGCGTCCGGATCCTTCGCGTCCACGGCCTTCCCGTCCGGTGCCTTCCGGTCCGCGGCGTTCGCCTCCGCCGGTGTCGCCGCCGGTGTTCCGCCGACGTGCGGCGCGGGCGTCCGGGACCGCGTCGAGGAGGCGGCGGGTGTACGGATGGGCGGGCGCGGCGAGGACCTTCGCGGCGGGGCCGTTCTCCACGATCACGCCGCCCCGCATCACCGCGACCCGGTCGGCGAGCCGGGCGACCGCCGCCAGGTCGTGGCTGATCAGCAGAACGGCGGTGCCGGCGTCCCGGCGTGCGGCGAGCAGGTCGAGGATCTGCGCCTGCACGGTCATGTCGAGCGCGGTGGTCGGCTCGTCGGCGATCAGCACCCGGGGACCGGCGGCGAGGGCGGAGGCGATCAGCGCCCGCTGCCGCTGCCCGCCCGAGAGCTGGTGCGGGAACTGCCGGGCCCGCCGCTCGGGTTCGGGCACGGCGACCTCGCGCAGGAGCTCGACGGCGCGGCCCGGCCGGTCGCGGCGGGTGCCGACGCCGTGGTTGGCGAGCGGCTCCTCGATCTCGGCGCCGACCCGGCGCAGCGGGTCGAGGGAGACCAGCGCGTCCTGGAGCACCAGGCCGATCTCGGCGCCGCGCAGCCGGCGCCAGGCGCGTTCGTCGAGGGCCGTCAGGTCCCGGCCGTCGAAGTCGAGGGTGCGGGCGGTCACGGTGGCGCCGGGCCCGGTGAGTCCGGCGAGCGTGCGGCCGGTGAGGGTCTTGCCGGAGCCCGACTCGCCGACCAGGGCCAGGCATTCGCCGGCCCGCAGGGCGAGGTCCACGCCGCGCACGACCTCCGTGCGGTCGCGGCCGCGGCCGAAGGAGATGCGCAGGTCCTCCACGGTGACGAGCGCGCGCTCCGTCCGGGTGCTGTCAGTGTGCACGGCCGTCCCTCCGGTCGAAGCGGCGCTGCAGGGCCCGTCCGACGACCGTCACGGAGACGACGGTGACGGTGATGGCGAGGCCGGGGAAGACGGCCGCCGCCCACGCGGTGTCCAGGTGGTCGCGGCCCTCGGCGAGCATCGCGCCCCACTCGGGTGAGGGCGGCTGCGGCCCCAGGCCGAGGAAGCTGAGGGTCGAGCCGGCGATGACGGCGCTGCCGACGTTGACCGTGGCCAGGACGAGCAGCGGCGGCAGGGCGTTGGGCAGCAGGTGCCGGAACAGGATCGACGCCCGGCCGCGGCCCATGACGAGGGCCGCCTGCACGTAGTCGCTGTCGCGGATGGCGAGCGCCTGGCCCCGGGCGAGCCGGACGAAGCCGGGCAGCAGCGAGGCTCCGATGGCCAGGGTGGCGTTGCCGGTGCCGGGGCCGAGGACGGCGACGACCACGAGCGACAGCATCAGCCCGGGGAAGGCCATCAGGATGTCGGTGCCGCGCATGAGGACCTGGTCGACGGCCCGGCCCGCGGTCGCGGCGAACACGCCGAGCAGCGAGCCGGCCACGACGGCGAGGGCGGTCGCTCCGAAGCCGATGACCAGCGAGGTGCGGGCCCCGTGCACGATCCGGCTGAACACGTCGCGGCCCAGCTGGTCGGTGCCCAGCCAGTGTCCGGACCCGGGGCCGGCGAGCGCGTCGACCGGGTCGATCAGGTCCGGCTGGTGCGGTGCGACCAGATCCGGCGCGACGGCGGAGACGGCGACGGCGAGGAGCACCGCCCCGGCGAGCGCCACCCCCGGCCGGAACCGGCGGGGGCCGCGGCGCCGGAGCGCGGTCGCGGCGTCGTCCCGGGCGTCGGCGGCCGTCCCGTCGGCGCCGGCCGCGGCACCGAGCTCGGCGGCCGAGGCGGACGCGGAGGCCGAGGCGGACGGGGTCATCCGATGCTCCTCTCGTCGATGCGCGGGTCCACGAGCCGGTAGAGCACGTCCACCGCGAGGTTGATCAGGGCGAAGGCGACGGCGGAGACCAGCACCACGCCCGTCACCACCGGCAGGTCGCGGCCGGCGACGGCGGCGGCCGTGACCTGGCCGAGGCCCTGGCGGCTGAAGACGCTCTCCACCACGACGGCGCCGCCGAACAGCGCGCCCACGGCCCAGCCCGACAGGGTGATCAGCGGGATCAGTCCGTGCCGCAGCGCGTGCCGGAGCCGGATCGCGGTCTCGCCGCCGCCCCGGGCGCGCGCGGTGAGCACGAAGGGCTGTTCCAGGGCCCGTTCCAGCTCCTCCCGCAGCACCTGGGTGAAGGCGCCCACGAGTCCGGCCGCGAGGGTGACCGCCGGGAGCACCAGGGCGGCGGCGTCGCTGCCGCCCATCGCCGGGAACCAGCGGAGCCGGAAGGACAGCAGCGCCAGCAGGAGCAGACCGGTCCAGAAGGCCGGGGTGGAGACCGCGACGAGTTCCAGGGAGGAGGCGATCCGCCGCAGCCGCGGCCGGTGGGCGGTGAGCACGGCCAGGGTCACCGAGACGAGCAGTGCCAGCAGGAGGGCCGCGACGGCGAGCTGGACGGTGGGCCACAGCTGCCCGCCGATGACCTCGCCGACCGGCTGCTGGAGCTGGAAGGAGTCGCCGAGGTCGCCGGTGAGCAGCCCGCGCATGAACCGCGCGTACTGCACGGCGAGCGGCTGGTCGAGGGCGAGGTCGTGCCGTACCTGGGCGACGAGTTCGGGCGTGGGGTTGGTGGAGCCGAGCACGCTGCGCACGGGGTCGCCGGGCAGCAGCCGGAAGGCGAAGAAGACGGCGTTGGCGGCGCCGAACACGACCAGGGCGGCCAGCAGCAGCCGGCGCGCGAACCAGCGGAGGGGCAGCACGGTCAGTCCTCCAGCCGGGCGTCGTGGAAGCGGGGGTACGCCTGGACGTCGAAGGTCACGCCGCGCACCCGGTCGGAGACCCCGAGGAGGGTGGCGGGGGCGTACACGGGCAGGGCGTAGACCTGGTCGTTGACGCGTGCCTGGGCCTTCGCGTACAGGGCGGTGCGGCGCGCGGGGTCGCGGGTGGCGGAGGCCTCGCGGAGCCAGCCGTCGAGCTGCGGGTCGCTGAGCCCGAAGGCGTTGACGCCGCCCTTGTCGCCCGTCTGCGCGGAGTCGAAGTAGGTCCGCAGGATGTCGGGTTCGGCGCGGTTCCAGCTGAAGGCGAGGACGTCGGCGTCGCGGCCGACCGCCTTCTCCAGGTAGGCGCCGGGTTCGAGGGCGGTGAAGCGGAGGTCGATGCCGGCGCGCTTGGCCTCGGCCTGGATGCCCTGGCCGAGGAGCGCCCGCTGGTCGCGCATCAGGCTGTTCATGTAGGGCCAGTGCACGGTGAGGCGGACGCCGTTCCTGGTGCGGAAGCCCTGCTCGTCGCGCCCGGTCCAGCCGGCCGCGTCGAGGAGCCGGGCCGCCTCCTCGGGGTCGTACGGCCGGCTGCCCTCGGTGGCCCGGTCGTAGCCGGCGGTGGTGGGCGTCAGGGCGCTCCAGGAGCGCTCGTACGCCCCCGAGTACAGCGCCTTCACCAGCGCGTCGAAGCGCACGGAGCGCTGCAGGGCGCGGCGCACGCGCGGGTCGTCGAGCGGCGCCCGGTTGACGTTGAGCATGAGGGTGTACGGCGCGCCGGGCTGGGTGGCCCGCATCAGCCGGAAGCCCTCGGCGTGCCGGAGCCTGCCGACGTGGCTGGGCGGTACGGCGGAGGCCAGGTCGACCTGGCCCGAGCTGAGGGCGCCGAAGCGCGAGGCGGCCTCCGGGATGAACTCGACGGTGACGCCGTCGACATGCGCCGGGCCCCGGTTGGCGGCGTCGGGCGGGCCCCACGCGTAGTCCGGGTTGCGGTCCAGGTCGATCCGCCGGTTCCGGGTCCAGCCGGCGAAGACGAAGGGGCCGCTGCCCACGGGCTTCAGGCAGGTCCGGCCGCGGTTCGCGCGGAGCGCGGTGGGCGACTGGATGCCGAAGGTGGCCGTGGACAGCACCTGGAGGAAGGGCGTGTACGGGCGGGAGAGCCGGATCCGTACGGTGCGGGCTTCGACGACGGTCGCGCCCTCGTACATGGAGATGAGACCCGCCGCGTACTGCGACTTGGTCTCGGGCGCGACCGTGTGGTCGAGGGTGGCCTTGACGGCGGTCGCGTCGAAGGCGGTGCCGTCGTGGAAGCGGACGCCTTCGCGCAGGTGGAAGGTGTACGCCCGCCCGTCGTCGGAGACCTGCCAGGACGTGGCGAGCCAGGGCCTGACGCGGCCCCGGGCGTCCATGGCGACCAGCGAGTCGAAGACGCCGCGGCCCAGGGCCGCCGTCACGTCGTACGGGCTGATCTGCGGGTCCAGGCAGTCGGGCTGGGAGTCGACGGCGTACACGATCCGGCCCTCCTGCCCGTCCGCCCGGCCGGTCCCGGTGCCGCACCCGGTGGCGACGGAGGCCAGGGCCAGCGCCGCCACCAGGGCCCGGCGGACGACGGAGCGATGCGTACGGGTCCTCATGCGCCCGGCTGCCCCTCGACGTCGTCGGGGCCGGCGGTGACGCGGAGCGCGGCGGCCGGGCACAGGTGCTCGGCCTCCCGGACGAGCTTCTCGTCGGCCTCGGTGGTGACGGATTCGGTCAGGAGGACGACGAGGCCGTCCTCGTCCTGGTCGAACACCTCGGGGGCGGTCAGGACGCACTGGCCGGCGCCGATGCAGCGGCCCGAGTCGGCGAGGACGCGCACCGGCCTCACCACGCCACGGGGAGTTCGTAGATGCCCTGCACACCGCTCTGCGCGGGCTTGATCTCCACCTCTTCGGCGGCCACGGCGAGCCGCAGCCCCGGGATGCGGGAGAAGAGCAGGGTGAGCGCGCTCTGCATCTCGGCGCGGGCCAGGTTCTGGCCGATGCACTGGTGCACCCCGTAGCCGAAGGCGAGGTGGTGCCGTGCGCCGCGGCCGAGGTCGAGCTCGTCGGGGTTCTCGAAGGCCTCGGGGTCGCGGTTGATCTCCGCGGTCGACAGCATGACGCTGTCACCGGCCTTGATGTGGGCGTCGCCGATGGTCATGTCCTCGGCGGCGATGCGCATGGCCACGTCGCCGATGGAGAGGTAGCGCAGCAGCTCCTCGACCGCCAGTCCGGCGCCGTCCGGGTCGGCCAGGAAGGCCTCCCGCTGACGCGGGTTCTGCAGCAGCGTGAACGTGCTGAGCGTGATCATGCTGGCGGTGGTCTCGTGACCGGCCATCAGCAGGATGATGCCGAGGCGGATCACGTCGTCGCGGGAGAGCGAACCGTCGGCGAGGTCCCTGTGCACCAGGGTGTCCAGCAGGCCCTCGCCCGGCTCGGACTCCTTCTCCTTGCGGTCCACCAGCGACGTCAGGTAGTCCCGCAGGTTCATCAGCGCCCCGGTCGCGTCCTCCTCGGACACCTGGGGCGAGACGAGCAGTGCCGACTGCTCCTCGAAGTAGGAGTGGTCCTCGTAGGGCACGCCGAGGATCCCGCAGATGGTGTGCGAGGACAGCGGCAGCGCGAGACCGTGCAGGATCTCACCGGGCGGGCCCTGTTCGAGGAGGGCGTCGACGAGTTCCCCGGCGCGGCGGTGGATCGACTCGCCCAGCTCGCGGGTACGGCGCACGGAGAACGAGGGGATGAGCCTGCGTCGGTACGCGGAGTGCTCCGGCGGATCCATCCCGACGAGGATCGTCGCCTTCTGGATGGCCTTGCGGCGCGGGCTCGGCGAAGGGAAGTCCGGCCGGTTCCAGTCGGAGGAGAGACGCGGATCGATGAGCATCTCACGGGCGACGGCGTGGCCGAGAACCACCCAGGTGGGACGGCCGTCGTAGAGCCGGGCGCGCACCACCGCCCCTTCGGTGAGCCGCAGATCACGGTATCCGGGCGGCGGCTGGTACGGGCACGTGCGCAGCTGCGGGAAGTCGGGCAACGGCGCGCTTCCGGTGGTGAGGCCCACGGCGCTGGGGCGTGACATGCGCAATCTCCTGCGAGCGGCGACATTCGGGCTGGGGGGCAAGCCTGGAACGGGGGTCTTGGGCGGCGCTAAAGGGCGGCTGTGGGTGGCGCGTCCGGAAGCGGCCGACGACGGGTTTAGGCCGCGCTAAAGGGTGCTTTAGCCGGGGTGCGGAGATTGGCGGGATGCAGATCGCAGCCATCGCCCGGGAGCGGCGACACACGCTCTTCTTCCTCGACGAGATACGGCCCTTCGCGCCGGTCCACCTGGACACGGAGGTGGACATGTCCGGGGTGCTCGCGCACCGCGAGGCCCACCGCGGCGACAGCCGGCTGTCCGTGGTCACGTACGTGCTCCACTCCGCCGCCCGGGTGATCGCCGCCCACCCGGAGGCGAACGCCGCGATCCGCGGCCGGCTGCGGCCCAAGGTCGCCCGCTACGGCGAGGTCTCCGGAAAGGTCGCCCTCGACAAGCGGGTCGGCGGCCGCCGCGTCGTGGTCTCCACGGTCCTGCCGGACCTGGACCGCACCGATCTCAAGGGCATCCAGCACGAGCTGGAGCGCTTCCGGGACGGCGACCCGGAGACCATGCCGGAGTTCGCCTCGATGCTGCTGCTGCACCGTCTGCCGTCGCTCCTCGCGCGCGCGGCCTACCGCCGCGCGGTGCGCCCGCTCGCCGCCCACCCGCGCTTCTTCGGGACCTTCTCGGTGTCCTCCCTGGGGCACCGCGCGGTCGACGGCTTCCACTCGGTGGGGGGCACGACCCTCACCTTCGGCGTGGGCCGGATCGCCGAGCGCCCCGTGGTCCGGGACGGCGCGGTGACGAGCGCGCCCGTGATGCGGCTGAACCTCACCTTCGACCACCGCGTGATCGACGGCGCGGAGGCGGCGGACATCCTCACCGAGGTGAAGGAGTCGCTGGAGGGCTTCTCGGCCGAGGAGGCGCTGCGATGAACGACGTCACGGAGCTGAAGCAGTTCGTGGAGGTGCACGGCCGGATCCTCGGCATCCCGGGCGGGCGGCTGACCCAGGTCCTCGGCCGGATCCGGCACGACGAGGACGGCGAGCCCGGTTCCTGGGCCCGGGAGTGGACCGAGGCCGGCGTCGAACTGGAGCGGCAGGGCCGGGAGGAGGAAGCCGGACGGCACTTCAACATCGCCCGCTTCCCCTACGTGGACGGCCCGGCGCGCGCCGACGCGCAGGCGCGGACCGTCGCCTCCTTCGACCGCTGGCGGCTCGGCGGCACCGCCGGGATCCAGCGGATCGACCTCGACCTCTCCGGCGGCCGGGTGCGCTGCTGGGCGGCCGGTCTCGCGCCCCGGGGCGGCGAGCGGCGGCCCGTGCTGCTGCTGAGCGGCGGCATCGTCAGCGTGAAGGAGCAGTTCGGTCCGATCCTCGCCAAGGCGGACCGCTTCGGTCTGACCGTCGTCGCCGTCGAGATGCCGGGCGTCGGCGAGAACGAGCAGCGGTACGGGGCGGAGAGCCACCTCATGGTGACCGAGCTGCTCGACGCGCTCGCGGACCGCGCGGACACCGATCGGACCGTAGCCGTGATGATGAGCTTCAGCGGCCACATGGCGCTGCGGGCGGCCCTCCACGACAAGCGGATCCAGGGCGTGGTGACGGCCGGCGCGCCGATCGGCGACTTCTTCACGGACGCCGACTGGCGGCCCCGGGTGCCCCGGGTCACCGTCGACACCCTGGCCCATCTCACCGGCGGGACCCCGGACACCGTGCTGCCCGCGCTCGCGGACCTGGCGCTGACGCCGGACGAGCTCGCGGCGATCCAGGTGCCCGTGGCGTACACGGTGAGCGCGCGCGACGAGATCATCCCGCCCGGTGACCGGCTGCTCCTGGAGAACCACGTGCGGGATCTGCGGCTGCTCGTCCACGACGACGTGCACGGGTCGCCGTCCCATGTCGCCGAGTCCCGGCTGTGGAGCCTGCGTTCCGCCCTGGACGCCCTCGGCGGCTACGGGCCCCAGCGCCGGATCCTGGGCCTCGCGCTCGCGGTGATCCGGGCCCGCGGACGACTGGCCGGGGCGGGCGGGCGGCGGTCCGGTCCGGCGGGCCCGGCCGGAGCCCGGTCGTGACGGCGGACGGCGGACGGCTCGTCACCGCAGACCGTGACCCGGTCTTCCGGTTCGGGGTCAGCCAGATCGTGCAGGACGCCGACTGGTCCGAGACGGCCCGGGAGGCGGAGCGGCTCGGCTACGACACCTTCGCGACGACCGACCACCTCGGGATGACCGCGCCCTTCCCGTCCCTGGTGGCCGCCGCCTCGGCCACCGAGCGGATCGGGCTCGCCACCTACCTCACCAACACCTCGCTGTGGGACCCCGAGGTGCTGGCCCGGGAGGTCGCCGGCACCGACCGGCTGACCGGCGGCCGGCTCGCCGTGGGCCTGCACGCGGGCCAGACCGGCAGCACCGCGACGGCCTCGCTCACGGCCCGGGACAAGCGGAAGCACCTGGCGGAGACGGTGGACGTGCTCGACCGGCTGCTCCGCGACCCCGCGCACCTCCCCCGGCCGCTGAGCAGCCCGCGGCCACGGCTGTTGATCGGCGCCGGGGAGCCGGAGGAGCTGGAGCTCGCCGCGCGACGGGCCGACACCGTCTGCTTCCTCGGCGCGGAACTGCCCCCCGGGGGCGGCTTCGTCCTCATCGGCCCCGACGAGTTCGCCGCGCAGGTCGCCACCGTCCGCGCCCGAGCCGCCGCGCTCGGGCGGACCCCCGAGCTGAACACGGGCGTCAAGAAGATCGTCGTCACCGACGACCGGCGGGCCGCCGCGGAGTCCCTGCGCCCCGTGCTCGCCCCTCATCTGACCACGGACCAGCTCCTCGACCTGCCCTCCGTGCTCATCGGCAGCCACGCGGAGATCGCCGATCAGATCCGCCGCGGCCACGAGCGGTACGGCCTCACCTCGTACATGCTCCTCGCCGCCCACCTCCACGACTTCGCCCCCGTGATCCCGCTCCTGCGGAAAGGACGCCCCTCGTGACCGACCCCGTGATCGTCGTGGGTGCCGGCCCCACCGGTCTGATGCTCGCCTGCGAACTCGGCCTGGCCGGCGCGCCCGTCGTCGTCCTCGACCGACGCGACGCACCCGATCCGCACGCCCCCGGCCAGGCCGTCAACGCGGGCGTCGTCGCGCTCCTCGAACAGCGGGGCCTGGCGGACGCGCTGCGCGGGTCCGGGCTCCCGCTGCCCGGCGCGCACTTCTCCCTGCTGTGGCTGCACCCCGAGCGGCTCGCCGCCGAACGGCCGGAGGTGGGCACCGGGCTCCTCGTGGCGCAGCCCCGGCTGACCGAGGTCCTGGAGCGGCGGGCCCGGGAACTCGGCGTGGACATCCGGCGCGGGCATGAGGTGACGGAGCTCCGCCAGTCCACCGGACACGTCACGCTGAAGCTGCGCACCTCCGCGGGCGATTCCACGCTGCGCGGCTCGTACGTGGTCGCGGCCGACGGCGCCGGCAGCACCGTCCGCCGTCTCGCGGGCATCGAGTTCCCGGGCAGCGGCTGGACCGTGTCGGGCATCGTGGGCGATGTCTCGGCCGACTTCTCCGAGCTGGCCGTCCATCACCTGGGCGCCCACTACCTGCCGTCCGGCGGGGTGTACTCCGGCGCGCCCGCCGGACCCGGGGTGCTGCGGGTGATCACCACGGTGTTCGACACCACGCCGCCCAGCCCGTCGGGTCCGGTGGCCGCGGAGGAGCTCCAGGGCGAGGTCGAGCACCTCACCGGGCAGCCGCTGCCCGCCCGCGAGGTGCTGTGGGCCCGCCGCTTCACCAGCCACAGCGGCAACGCCGAGCGCTACCGCAACGGCCGGGTCTTCCTGGCCGGCGACGCGGCGCACTCCTTCTACCCGCTGGGCGGGCTGCGGCTGAGCACCTGTCTGCAGGACGCCGTCAACCTCGGCTGGAAGCTCGCCGCGGACCTGGCCGGCTGGGCGCCGCCCGGCCTGCTCGACACGTACCACGCCGAGCGTCACCCGGAGGGCGAGCGGGCCCGGCTCGCGCTCGACGCCCAGCTGGCCCTGATGCACCCGGCGGCCCGCACCGCCGGGGCCCGCTCGCTCGTCGCGGACCTCGCCCGCTTCGACGACGTCAACCGGTACCTGGTGGAGCTGGTGACGGGCGTCGACCTGCGCTACCGCCTGGGCGCCGACGGCACGTCCGGCTCCGCCGCCCCCGATCCCGCGCTCGGCGGCCGTGTCTCCGGTGCCGCGTCCCTGCTCCACGACGGCCGGGGTCTGCTGCTGGTCGCCGAGGGCGACGGGGGCGGCGAGGAGGGGGCGCACGCCCGGGCGGCGGCGGCCTGGGCCGACCGCGTGGGCGTCGCGTCCGCGTCGGCGGCCGGCGCGCCCGGCTCCGTACTGCTGCGCCCGGACGGGCACGTCGTCTGGGCGGAGGGCTCGGGCTCGCTGGAGGCGGCCCTGAAGAACTGGTTCGGCGCGCCGCGCTGAGCGTGTGGGGAGACGGAGGAAGCGGGCCGCCGGCCCCCCCCGGCCGTAAGGTGTTGAGGGGGGGGGGGGGGGGGGGGGGCCGCCGGGGGGCGCGGGGGCGGCGGGGGGGGGACGACACA
>NZ_JBHWFF010000057.1:27470-30292 GCF_042733785.1 Streptomyces sp. NPDC059695
GAGTCTGGTCTGGGCGCGGGGGGGGGGGGGGGGGTGCGGTGGGGTGTGGCGCGCGCGCGCGGCGCCCTCGCCCCCCGCTTTTTCGTGTGAGGGGGTGGGGGGCGGATCGGGCCGCCGTGGGGGCCGGGTGGTCCGGCGTGGCCGTCAGACCACTTCGAGGGCGAAGCCCGCCTTCAGCCACTTGCTGGACTCGACCGAGATACCGAGGACCCGGTCGCCGGGCGCCAGCTGCGGCAGCACCTCCTCCAGCTGGAAGAACGGCATCGCGTTGCCCGTGTTGGCGATGGTGTCGACGCGGGTGATCTCCTCCGCGAGCGGCATGGCGAGGCCCTCGACGATCCGCCGCGTCATGCGCCCCGACAGCTGGGGCGGCAGCAGGTAGTCCACGTCCGTGACCGCCCAGCCCAGGTCGCCGAGCAGTTCCTCGGCGATCTCCCGGGACATCACCGGGACGGACTCCTCGATCGCCTTGTAGTCCTCCTTGATGTGCGCGCGGTCCGCGTCGGCGCGGTCGAGCGCCCCGGTCCACTCCACGATCTGCCCCGGCTCACGGCCGAGCCCGGTCAGCCGGTTGAGGACCCGGCGGATCACGGGCGCGCCCTCGGTCGGCTCGGACGTCAGCACGGCCGCGCCCGCGCCGTCGCCGAACAGCACGAAGTTGACCAGCTCGCCCGAGTCGAGCTTCGCGAGGTCGACGCCCGGGTCGTAGTGGCGGGAGCACAGCTCGCCGCCGATCACCAGGGCCGTGCGGTGCCCGCCGGCGCGCAGCATCTGGCTGCCGACGTCGAGGGCCTGGAAGGCGCCCGCACAGCCCGACTGCAGCTGGTAGGTCGGCACGCCGTCGATCCCGAGCCGGTCCGCGACGATGTTGACGGTCGCGGGCATCAGCTGGTCGGGCGTGGCCGTGCCGAGGACGACCAGGTCGATGTCGCCGGGCCCGAGGCCGGCGTCGGCGAGGGCGCGTGCTCCGGCCTCGGTGGCCAGATCGGCGAGGGTGGACCGCAGCCTGCCGGTCCCCAGGTCCACCGACAGATGCCGGGCCCGGGTCCCGACGAAGGCGTCGACCCACTCCTCCCAGATCGGGTCCATGCCGAAGTGCCGGGCGAGGTCCGCGTTCTCCAGGGGGGCACCGGGCAGAGCCGTGCCCACGGACAGGATGTGGATTTCCGAGGCTTCCATACCGCCACTTTCGGCCGCCCGGCTGACGCCCCGCTGACGCCCCTCTAAAGAGCCCCTTAGGCGCCCGTGCGGGACTTCCGCCGAAGAGCCCCTTGGGTGCCGTACGGGACTTCCGCGCGTCGTCCAGGGGGTGACCGCGACGGCTCGGCGACCGCTTTAGGTCACGCTAAGCAGCCCGCAAGCCGCGTCGGCGACGTTGCCCGCAAGACCGTCTGGCATCACGAGGGATGGGTTCATGGCCAACGAAGCAAAACTCCGGGACTACCTCAAGCGGGTGACGACCGACCTGCAGCAGACCCGGCAGAGGCTGACCGACGTCGAGGCCGCGGCGCACGAGCCGATCGCGATCGTCGGCATCGGCTGCCGCTTCCCGGCCGATGTGCGCAGCCCCGAGGATCTGTGGCGGCTGCTCGCCGCCGGCGGCGACGCGATCACCGACTTCCCGGAGGGCAGGGGCTGGGACCTCGACAGGCTGCACGCCCCGGACCCCGCGTCCGACGCGCAGGCCACCACGTACGTCGCCAAGGGCGGCTTCCTGCATGACGCGGGTCTCTTCGACGCCGGCTTCTTCGGCATCAGCCCGCGCGAGGCCGAGGCGATGGAGCCGCAGCAGCGGGTGCTCCTGGAGACGGCCTGGGAGGCGCTGGAGCGCTCCGGGATCTCCCCGGACAGCCTGCGCGGCAGCGACACCGGTGTGTTCGTCGGCGCGATCGCCCAGGACTACGCGCGCCCCGAGGAGATCCGCCCCGAGCTGGAGGGGTACCTCGTCACCAACACGACGAGCGTGGCCTCCGGCAGGATCGCCTACACCCTGGGCCTCGAAGGCCCCGCGCTCACCATCGACACCGCCTGCTCGGCCTCGCTGGTCGCGCTGCACCTCGCCGCCCAGTCGCTGCGGCAGGGCGAGTGCTCGCTCGCGCTGGCCGGCGGAGCGACGGTCATGGCGTCGCCGGTGCTGCTCACCGAGTTCAGCCGGCAGCGGGGGCTCGCGGGCGACGGCCGCTGCAAGGCCTTCGCCTCGGGCGCCGACGGCACGGGCTTCAGCGAGGGCTCCGCGCTGCTCGTCCTGGAGCGCCTCTCGGACGCCCGGCGCAACGGCCACCAGGTGCTCGCGGTGATCCGTGGCACGGCCGCGAACCAGGACGGTGCGAGCAACGGCCTCACCGCGCCGAACGGCCTCGCGCAGGAGTCCGTCATCCGCCAGGCCCTCGCCAACGGGCGCCTGACGGCCGACCAGGTCGACGCGGTCGAGGCGCACGGCACCGGCACCCGCCTGGGCGACCCGATCGAGGCCCAGGCCCTGATCAACACGTACGGGCAGGGCCGCGGCGGCGACGAGCCGGTGTGGCTGGGCTCGATCAAGTCGAACATCGGCCACACCCAGGCCGCGGCGGGTGTCGCCGGTGTCATCAAGATGGTGATGGCGATGCGGAACGGGGTGCTGCCCCGCACCCTGCACGTCGACGAGCCCACGGACCACGTCGACTGGTCCGACAGGACCGTACGACTCCTCACCCAGGACCAGCCCTGGCCCGCCCGCGACGACCGGCCGAGGCGCGCGGGCGTGTCGTCGTTCGGCATCAGCGGCACGAACGCGCACGTCGTGATCGAGGAAGCCCCCACAGCCGCCGACGAGACCGAAC
>NZ_JBHWFF010000058.1:0-30222 GCF_042733785.1 Streptomyces sp. NPDC059695
CGCGTCGGCGAGCGCCGCGCGGCCGGCGGCGACCACCGAGTCGTACAGCTCACGCGGGTCGACCTCGACGAGGCCGCCGGGGAGGTACCGGGGCCGGACCGGAGCCGTCCCGGTGCCGAGGACACCGCGCTCGGGGCAGAGGACGAGGGCCTTCGTGCCCGACGTTCCCTGATCGACGGCGAGTACCGCTCCGCCCGTCATCCCGCCGCTCCCGTCGCTCGACCGCTCCGTGATCATCCGATCACCGAAAAGGGTCAGGGTGCCGCCGCCCGGGGCCTTCGTCAAGCCCCGGAGGGGGACGACGTCAGGTCGCCCGATGTACCTGACAGTAAGTCAAATTTAGTCGTTGGCTTAATAGTTACTGTCACAAAAGAAAGTGGACCGGTCGCATCCATCGCCCTCTATAGTGATCGCCGATCAACGGCCGGGACGCCCGCCGGGGGACTGACCACCCCCTCCATCCACCGAGGACCCATGTCATCCACACCACGCCCCACCCCCTGATGGCCGGACACGGCTTCCGGCCCGTCTACCACCCGGCCGGCCATGACCACGCCCTGCGCAACGCCGTCCAGGACTTACGGACCGGCCGCTGGGTGTCCATGGCCCGGCTGCTCGACGAGACCTCCGACTGGGAGGCCTGGACCCGGCGCACCCAGGTCCTCGCCGCCGTCGCCGCCGGCACCGACGTCGTACCCGCCTGGCGGGCCGAGCAGCCCGAGAGCCTCGCCGTCACCGTGATGCACAGCCGGGTCGCCGTGGAGCGGGCCGTGCGCGCCCACCGCGCCGCCCACGCCCGCACCCGGGAGCTCTGGCAGGAGGCCTGGACCGCCTGCCGCGAGGCCTCCGACCGCTCGCCCGCCGATCCCGTGCCCTGGATCGGCCTGATCGCCCTCGCCGCCCTGGACGGACGCCAGCGCATGGCCGAGCACCGGGCCACCCCGCCGGCGCCCATGCTGCCGCCCGGCCCCTGGGGCCTGCTCGCCGAGGTGGAGAAGCGCGACCCGCACAACCGCGAGGCCCACCACCGGATGCTCCAGTTCGTGTACGCCCGACGGCCCGGCCCCCTCTCCGAGGCCGTCAACTACGCGCACTGGGCCGCCAGTTCGGCACCGGTCGGCTCCGCCCTGCACGCCCTTCCGCTCTACGTCCGCGTCGAGCGCTACCGGCGCGAGCGCGGCCACGAGCGCGCCCTCGACCTGCACTGGGTCGCCGAGGACGCCGTACGCGACGCCCAGCGCGCCCTCGACACCTGGTTCTTCTTCTGCGCCACCGGCGAGGCCTCGCTCCTCGACCTCAACCACCTCGCGCACGCCCTCTTCGGAGCCCTCCGCTTCGCCGACGCGGCCCGGGTCTTCGAGGCCCTCGGCCCGTACTACACCACCCTCCCCTGGGCCTACCGCACCGCCCACCCGGACGACCGCGCCCTCGCCGAGGAGGTCTTCCTGCGCGCCCGCGCCCGCTGTCTCAGCGGCTGACGCCCGGCCCCCGGCGCCCCCTGCTTCCCCCCCCACCCCGCTCCCGCCCCCGTCCCCCGGAGGTCCCCATGGCCCGCACCGAATCCCCGATCGACGCGATACGCAAGCCACCCCCGTCCCAGGACGAGGAGGCGAGACTGAGAGAACTCGGCTACCAGCCCGTCCTCGCCCGCCGCATGGACGGCTTCGGCAACTTCGCGATCAGCTTCTCGGTCATCTCCGTCCTCTCCGGCTGCATGACCCTCTACGGATTCGGTCTCGGCACCGGCGGCCCCTCCGTCATGCTGTGGGGCTGGGTCGGCGTCGGCCTCTTCGTCCTGTGCGTGGGCCTCGCCCTCGCCGAGGTCACCAGTGCGTACCCCACCTCCGGAGCCCTCTACTACATGGCCGACCGGCTCGGCGGCCGCCGCTGGGGCTGGTACACCGGCTGGCTGAACCTGCTCGGTCTGCTCGGCGCCATCGCCGGCATCGACTACGGCGCCGCCCTCTTCACCGGAGCCTTCCTCAACCTCCAGTGGGGCTTCGTGCCCACCCCGGAATCCACCTTCCTCATCTTCCTCGCGATCCTGCTGCTGCACGCCGGGCTCAACCTCTTCGGCGTCCGCCTCGTCAGCGTCCTCAACTCGATCAGCGTCTGGTGGCACCTGATCGGCGTCGCGGTCATCGTCGGCGCGCTCGCGTTCGTGCCCGACCGGCACCAGTCCGTCGACTTCGTCTTCACCGAGTTCGTCAACGACACCGGCTGGGCCAACCCCTTCTACGTCGCCGCGATCGGCCTGCTCCTCGCCCAGTACACCTTCTCGGGCTACGACGCCTCGGCCCACCTCTCGGAGGAGACCTCCAACGCCTCGGTCACCGCCGCCAAGGGCATCGTCCGGGCCATCTGGGTCTCGTGGCTGGCCGGCTTCGCCCTCCTCGCCGGACTGACCTTCGCCATCCAGGACTACGCCGCCACGCAGAACACCGCCACCGGCGTCCCGCCCGCCCAGATCTTCCTGGACGCGCTCGGCTCCGGCGGCGCCGCCGCCCTGCTCCTCGTGGTGATCGTCGCCCAGCTCTTCTGCGGCAACGCCGAGGTGGCCGCCGCGAGCCGCATGGTCTTCGCCTTCAGCCGCGACAACGCCCTGCCCGGTTCGGCGCTCTGGCGCAAGGTCAGCGGCAGCACCCAGACGCCCGTCCCCGCGGTCTGGCTCTCGGTCGCCGTGGCCGCGCTGCTCGCCGTCCCCTCGCTCTACTCGGCCACCGCCTACGGCGCCGTCACCGCGATCAACGTCATCGGCATCACGCCCGCGTACGCCATCCCGATCTACCTGCGGCTGCGCGCCGGGAACCGCTTCGTCCCCGGCCCGTGGAGCCTCGGCCGCTGGAGCAGGCCGATCGGCTGGATCGCCGTCGTCTGGGTGGCGTTCGTGACCGTCCTCTTCTGCCTCCCGCAGAAGTCCCCGGTGAACGTCGACACCATGAACTACGCCGCCATCGCGCTCGCCGTCGTGCTCGTCCTGGCCAGCGTCTGGTGGTACGTCGCCCGCCGCTCGTACGGCACGCCGACCGCGTACGGGAACGCCCGCGAGGAGGCCGAGATCGCCGAGGGCATCGTCTGACCCCGCGGCACCCGGCGCCGTCCCGTACCGGACGGGAGCCGGGTCCCGCCGTCAGGCGCTGAACTCGTAGGTCCAGGCCGCCGACTGGGCCGAGAAGTCGATGTCCGTGATCTCCAGGGCGTGCCCGTGCTGGTCGCTGACGACCCGGTGGACGACCAGCCGGGCCGTGCCGCCTGCCGCCGCGGCGGCAGGTGCCGGCGGCACGCCGACCGACTCGCGGTGGGTGATCCGCAGGCCCGCCTGGTGCATCCAGTGGTACAGGAGCCGCAGGTCGGGCTGTTGCCGCCCGTCCCTGCCCCGCCGGTAGCGGGAGAGCTGGGGGATCTCGGCGAGGGCCGCCCGGGAGAACCACGACACCGCCCGCTGGAGCGCCCCGCCGTGCGGCCCGAGCACCGTGTGCCGGTGGACGAGCGTCGGCTCGCCGGGGGTGAGCAGGAGCCGGGGCGCCAGAGGGGTGGGCGGCGGTTCCCAGGTGAGGGAGGCCCGCACCAGCGCCCCGGCCGCCCGTGGCCCGCCGGGGAAGGTCGGGCGGCGGGCCGAGAGGGGCGGGGCGGCCGGCTCGGGCCCGGTCTCGGGCTGGGCGTCGGCGGCGAAGGTGCCGCGCCGGTCGGTGACCACGAGCTCCTCGTCCCGCAGGAGTTGGAGCGCGTTGCGGACGGTCTGCCGGTTGACGTGGTAGCGCTGGGACAGCGATCGTTCCGACGGGAGCCGGCTGCCGGGGGAGAGGCGCCGCTGGGTGAGGTCCTCGCGCAGCGCGGCGGCGACCCGGAGATAGAGCGGCACGTCCGCCACCGCCTCGGAATCGGGCTCGGCCATGATCAACCCTCTCTTTGCTCAGCGTGACAGCATGGGTCGTGTGGGTGATCAATTCCTATCATTGGTCTAAACCATTTTGCTAGGCCGGTCCGGCAGAGTGGCCGAAACGAGCGAGGCGCCCTGTAATGAGTTCCAGGTGACCGCGCCGAGACCACGTCGGCGGGAAGAGGCGGGTGAGGCCGGATGACGACACCGTCGGAGCGCGCCGCGCTGGGCAAGGCGGCCCGCAAACACGTTCCCCGCGCCGCCCACGGCCGCTGGATACCCAGGTCACAGCGTCCCGACCCGCTGGCGGTCCTGGAGCGCGAGTCCGTGGACCGGCTCCCCGACCTCGTCCCCCTCCGGTACGCGAGGATGGCCGTCTCCCCGTTCGCCTTCCTGCGCGGCGCCGCCGGGGTCATGGCCGGCGACCTCGGGGCCGAGCGCCACACCGGCCTCACCGTCCAGCTCTGCGGCGACGCCCACCTGCTCAACTTCGGCGTCTTCGCCTCACCCGAACGGACGCTCCTCTTCGACGTCAACGACTTCGACGAGACCCTCCCGGGCCCCTTCGAGTGGGACGTGAAGAGGCTCGCGGCCAGCGTCACCGTCGCCGCCCTCCAGAACGGCAGCACCAAACCCAAGGCCCACCGCGCCGCGCTCGTCGCCGTCGAGTCGTACCGCACGACCATGCGCCGTCTCGCCGGCCTCGGAGAGCTCGAGGTCTGGTACGAGCGGATCTCCGCCGACGACATCCTCCACGTCGTCCGCAGCGAGGACCGCGCCCGCCTCACCAAGCGGCTCGCCGGCGCCCGGCGGCGCACGAGCCTCCAGGCCCTGGCCAAGCTCACGGAGAAGGACAGCTCCGGGCGCCGGCACATCGTCGACGACCCGCCGCTGCTCGAACGCGCCACGGACGTCGACCGGGTCACCCTCGGCAAGATCTTCAGCGACTACCGCAGCTCCCTCGCCGAGGAGCGCCGTGTTCTCCTCGACCGCTACCACTTCCTCGACGCGGCCCGGAAGGTCGTCGGCGTCGGCAGTGTCGGCACGCGCTGCTTCGTCCTCCTCCTCGAAGGGCGGGACGACAGCGACCCGCTCATCCTCCAGATCAAGGAGGCGGGCCGCTCCGCCCTGGAGCCGTACCTGTCGCCGACCGCCTACCCCCACCAGGGCCGCCGCGTCGTCGCGGGCCAGCGGCTCACCCAGGCCGCGAGCGACATCTTCCTCGGCTGGATGACGGGACCCGAGCAGCGCCACTTCTACTGGCGGCAGCTGCGCGACATGAAGGGCTCCGCCGAGGTGGAGAGCATGTCCCCCGCCACCCTGCGGGACTACGCGCGGCTCTGCGGCCGGGCCCTGGCCCGCGCCCACGCACGCTCCGGCGACCGGGTCGCCATCGCCGCCTACCTCGGCGGCGCGGACGTCTTCGACCGCGCCGTGGCCGACTTCGCGCTCGCCTACGCGGGACAGAACGCCGACGACTACGCGGTCCTCGGCGCGGCGATAGCGGCCGGCATGGTGACGGCGTCCCCCGGCGCCTGAGCCGCTCCCGGGGGCACCGACATCACCCGTACGGGCTAAGCGTCCCGGCGCAGGGGAGGCTCCGCCGGTGTCCGGGCCACCGGGCCGAAGAGCACCGCCCTGACCACCGCCGGGGCGAACAGGACCGACAGCGGGGCAGCCAGGGTGAGCGCCGCGCGGAACGGCGTCCCCACGAGCGGATCGCCCGGGGCCCGCTCCGCGACCCGGCCCAGGTACCAGCCGGCCACCTTGTCCATCGGACCGGGCCGCACCGCGTCACCGGTGGCGCCCGGCATCTTCTTGTCGGCACCGGCCGAGATGTCCCAGGCCTGCTTCGAGGCGTCGAACAGCGCCTGCTGCACCCCACGGGTGGTCGGCGTCCGCCTCGGGTCGGCCAGGGCCCTGCGCAGCGCGACCGCGCTGAGCGCGGCGACGGCCATGCCCTGCCCGTAGATCGGGTTGAAGGCGCACAGCGCGTCTCCGGTGGCGAGGAAGCCGGCCGGGCGCCTGCCCGGACGGTCGTAGCGGCGCCGGACGTTGGCGGTCCCGCGGAAGCCGTACACCGGGGAATCCGGCTCGGCGCGGGACAGCCACTCGGCGACCACCGGGTGCGGGAGCCGCTTCGCGTACTCCTCGAACGCGCCCTCCTCGGTGGGCGGTTCGTCGCCGCGCAGCCCGGAGAGCGTGACCAGGTGCCGCCCGTCGCCGAGGGGCAGCACCACACCGCCGTACACCTGGGTCGGGTTGGGCACGATGTTGTAGCCGAGGGCGTCGGTGCGCGGGTCCTCGGCGGGGGCGCGGTAGACGCGGGTGGAGTAGGCCAGGCCCGTGTCGAGGGTCTCCTCGTGCGGGGCCTCCGCGCCGATGCCGGCCAGCCAGTCCGCGGCCTTCGTCGACCGCCCGGAGGCGTCCACGACGAGATCGGCCTCCAGCGTCCGGACCTCCTTCGCGGCCCCGCCCCCGGCGCCGCGCTCGCGCAGCCGGACGCCCCTGACCCGCGAGGAGTCGCCGGTCAGGCCCACGGTCTCGGTACCCTCGACGACGTCGATGCGCGGGTCGGCGAGGACCCGCCGCCGCACCAGCCACTCCAGCTGGGGCCGGGCGCCGGTGGAGAAGTGCGAGGTCGCGGAGCTGCGGCGGAACCACTTGCCGTTCTGCCACTGGACCATGTCCTCGGGGACGCCCACCTTCGGGGCGCCGAGCTCCTCCAGCTCCTCCGTGAAGCCCGGGAGCAGCTCGTCGAGCGCCGTCTGCCCGCCGGGGATGAGGACGTGGATGTGCCGGCCCTGCGGGACGCCGGGCCGGGCGTCGGGACCCTCCGGGTAGCGGTCGCGCTCGACGACCGTGACCTTCTCCGCGTGCTCGGCGAGCACCCGAGCGGCAAGCAGTCCAGCGAGACTTCCCCCGATGACCACCGCGTGACGTGTCGCGCGGCGCCCCAAGTCGTCGGCCATACCCGCCCTTTCGTGTCGTGGAACTACAACTCACCAGTATCCACGCCGATGGGGTCCCCGTCGCCCGCGCCCAGCTCGGCCAGAGCGCCGGTCAGCCACTCCACCCAGAACCGCTCCAGATCCACCCCGCCCCGCAGGACCAGGTGCCGCAGCCGGTCCGGTTCGGTGCGGCGGCGCTCGGCGGGGAAGTCCCGGGCCTCGATCAGGAGGTACTCGTCCAGCTGCGCCCGGTGCAGGGACAGGTGGCGTGACAGTTCGGCCCGCAGCCCCTCCGAGCCGACCATCGCCGCCGCCCGCATCCGCAGCAGCAGGGCGGACCGGAGCGGCTTCGGGTCCTCGGCCCTGCCCACCCAGTCGCCGAGCTCCGCGCGGCCCGCGGGCAGCACCTCGTACTCCTTCCTCTGCCCCCGCGCGGGCACCGGAGCGGGCAGGGCGCGGATGTGCCCCGCCTGCTCCAGCCTCCCGAGCTCGCGGTAGATCTGCTGGTGCGTGGCCGACCAGAAGTAGCCGATCGACTTGTCGAAGCGGCGCGTCAGTTCGAGGCCGGAGGACGGCTTTTCGAGCAGCGCGGTGAGGATCGCGTGCGGGAGGGACATGCTCGCATCCTAGGTTCGGCCGGCCGTGCCGATCACGGGGCGAGGGTCACAGGGTGGCGGCGAGCCGGGTGCCCTGGTCGATCGCCCGCTTGGCGTCCAGCTCGGCGGCGACGTCCGCCCCGCCGATCAGGTGCGCCGGGCGGCCCGCGGCGACCAGCTCCTCGTAGAGGGCGCGGCGCGGCTCCTGGCCCGCGCAGAGCACGACCGTGTCGACGGGCAGGAGCTGCGGCTCGCCGTCGACGGTGACGTGCAGCCCCGCGTCGTCGATCCGCTCGTACGAGACGCCCGCGACCATGGTGACGCCCCGGTGCTTGAGCTCGGTGCGGTGGATCCAGCCGGTCGTCTTGCCCAGGCCGGCGCCGACCTTGGTGGTCTTGCGCTGGAGCAGGTGGACCTGGCGCGGCGGCGCGTTCCGCTCGGGCGCGCGCAGTCCGCCGCGGTTCTCGTAGGAGGTGTCGACGCCCCACTGGCGGAAGTACGTCTCGGGGTCCTGGCTGGCGCCCTCGCCGCCGTCCGTGAGGAACTCGGCGACGTCGAAGCCGATGCCGCCCGCGCCGATGATCGCGACCCGGTCGCCGACCGGCGCGCCGTCCCGGAGCACGTCGAGGTAGCTGAGGACGCTCGGGTGGTCCTCGCCGGCGATCCCGGGGGTGCGGGGGGTGACGCCGGTGGCGACGACGACCTCGTCGTAGCCCTCCAGGTCGGCGGCGGACACGTACGTGTTCAGGCGGACGTCGATGCCGTGCTCGGCGAGCTGGACGCGGAAGTAGCGCAGCGTCTCGTCGAACTCCTCCTTGCCCGGAACCCGCTTGGCGATGTTCAGCTGGCCGCCGATCTCGGACGCGCCGTCGAAGAGGGTCACGGAGTGGCCGCGCTCGGCCGCGGACACCGCGCAGGAGAGTCCGGCCGGGCCCGCGCCGACGACCGCGACGCGCTTGGCGAGCCGGGTGGGGGAGAGGACCAGCTCGGTCTCGTGGCAGGCGCGCGGGTTGACCAGGCAGGAGGTGATCTTCAGGCTGAAGGTGTGGTCCAGGCAGGCCTGGTTGCAGCCGATGCAGGTGTTGATCGTGTCCGCGCGGCCGGCCGTCGCCTTGGCGACGAAGGCGGGGTCGGCGAGGAACGGTCGGGCCAGCGAGACCAGGTCGGCGCGGCCGTCGGCGAGGATCTCCTCGGCGACCTCGGGGGTGTTGATGCGGTTGGAGGTGACGAGCGGCACGGACACCGCGCCCATCAGCTTCTTCGTCACCCAGGTGTAGGCGCCGCGCGGCACGGAGGTCGCGATGGTGGGGATGCGCGCCTCGTGCCAGCCGATGCCGGTGTTGATGATGGTCGCGCCGGCCGCCTCGATCTCCTTGGCGAGCCGGACGACCTCCTCCAGGGTCGAGCCGCCGGGGACGAGGTCCAGCATGGAGAGGCGGTAGACCAGGATGAAGTCCGCGCCGACCCGCTCGCGGATCCGGCGGACGATCTCCAGCGGGAAGCGGACCCGGTTCTCGTACGAGCCGCCCCAGCGGTCGGTGCGGACGTTGGTGGCCGAGGCGATGAACTCGTTGATGAGGTAGCCCTCGGAGCCCATCACCTCGACGCCGTCGTACCCGGCCTCCTTGGCGAGCTCGGCGCAGCGCGCGTAGTCCTCGACCGTCTGCTCGACCTCGGCGTCGGACAGCTCGTTCGGCGCGAAGGGGCTGATGGGGGCCTTGAGGGGGCTGGGGGCGACCAGGCCGGGGTGGTAGGCGTACCGGCCGAAGTGCAGGATCTGCATCGCGATCCGGCCGCCCTCGGCGTGCACGGCGTCGGTGATCAGACGGTGCTCGGCGACCTCCTCGGCGGTGGTGAGCTTGGCGCCGCCGTCCCAGGGCCGGCCGGCCTCGTTGGGCGCGATGCCGCCGGTGACGATGAGGCCGGCGCCGCCCCGGGCGCGCTCCGCGTAGAAGGCGGCCATGCGCGCGAAGCCGTGCTCGGTCTCCTCCAGGCCGACGTGCATCGACCCCATGATCACGCGGTTGGGCAGGGTGGTGAACCCGAGGTCGAGCGGGCTCAGCAGGTGCGGGTACGGGGTCATGGGGGCGTCTCCTCGCGCAGGGGTCGTCGACCTCAGTTCTAGGGGACCCCGGAGGCCTTCTGCAACTAGTTGCAGAAGATTCGGAGCGTGATGTCTACTACTCGGTAGCAAAGCTGCGCGAGCCCCGGGAGGCTCCGGGACCCAGGAGGAGCCCCGCCCTCAGGGACCCACCGTGAGCCCCGGGAGGCTCCGGGGCTCAGGAGGAGCCGCGGGCGCCGCTCGCCTCCGCGGCCACCCACGCGTCCAGGTCCTCCGGCGTCCGGGGCTCCGGCGCGTCCGCGCCCAGCAGGCCGTGGGCGCGCAGCAGACGGGCCACCGACGTGCCCCACGGACGGCGCAGCCGGGCCGCCTCCAGCAGGGCGTCGTCCGCGAGGAGCTCGGCGACCGGCCCCGTGCGCAGCCCGGCGGGGGAGAGCACCGCCGCCCCGTCGGCCCAGCGCAGCGCCAGATCCACGTCGTGCGTCGCCATCACCACCGTCGTCCCCGCCGCGCGGAGCCGTTCGAGCGCGTCGAGCAGCCGCTCCTGCCCGTGCGGGTCCAGCCCGGCCGTCGGCTCGTCCATGATCAGCACCCGGGGCCGCATCGCCACGGCGCCCGCGATCGCGGCCCGCTTCCGCTGCCCGTACGACAGCAGGTGCGTCGGCCGGTCCTCCAGCGCCACGATGTCCAGCGCCTCCAGGGCCTCCCGCACCCGGAGCCGTACCTCCTCCTCCGGCAGCCCCAGGTTCGTCGGACCGAACGACACGTCCTGACCGACCGAGGCGGCGAACAGCTGGTCGTCCGGATCCTGCACGACCAGCTGCACCGTGGTCCGCAGCCGGGTCAGCCCCTTCCGGTCGTACGCGACCTCCGCCCCGTCCAGGAGCAGCGACCCGCTCCCGCAGCGCAGCCCCCCGCTGAGCAGCCGCAGCAGCGTCGTCTTGCCGCTCCCGTTGCGGCCGAGGAGCGCGATCGCGCGTCCCTCCGCCACCGCGAAGTCGACGCCCGAGAGGACCGCGGGCCCGTCCTCGTAGGCGAAACCCGCCTTCACCAGCTCCACGACGGGGGTCGGAGACGTCACGGAAGGAACCTTTCCAGTACGAGGGTGAGGGCGACGAGCCCCGCGAGGAGCAGGGCCGTCGCCGTGAGGAACCGCCGGGAGACCGCGCAGGCGGGCACCAGCACCCGCAGCGTCCCGTCGTAACCGCGCCCGGCGAGCCCCGACTGCAGGCGCTGTGCCCGGTCGAAGGCCCGGACGAACGTCGTCGCGCCGAGACCGGCGAGCGAACGCCACGTCGCGGCCCGGGTGGTGTGCCCGAGCCGGGCCGCCTGGGCCTGCCGGATCTTCGTGAGCGCGTCGAGCAGGAGGAAGATGATCCGGTACATCACGAGCGCCACGTCCACCACCGGCGCCGGGACGCCCGCCCGGACCAGCCGGGGCAGCACGTCGGACACCGGCGTGGTGAAGGCGAAGAGCAGCACCCCGAGCGAGGCGGACGCGGTCCGCAGCAGCAACTCGCCCGCGTGCACGGGACCGTCGGGCGCGAGGGCCACGATCCCCCGTGTCCCGCCGACCTCGAAGAGCAGCGGGACCGCGCCCGTGACGCAGAAGCCGAGCGGGACCCGGAACGCCCGCCACAGCTGAGGGCCCGGCACACCGGCCGGACCCAGCAGCACCGCGAGCGTGGCCGCCGCCACGAGCACCGCGCCGGGCCACGGCGGCAGGGCCACCGCGCACAGGGTCAGTCCGAAGCCGAGGAGAGCCTTCTCCACGGGATGGCGGCGGCGCCAGCGACTGCTGTGCGCCGCCGCGTCGATCGGCAGCATCGGCGCTACGCGCCCGTGCCGTCGAAGGGAACGGAACCGTCGTCGGCCCCGGGGACCCCCGCGTCAGCGACGACGGGCCGGGACCCGCCGTCGGCGGAACCGCCGCCCGAGGCACGGGAGCCCGCACCGGGCCGCGGGTCAGCGGACCCCGCACCGGGCCGCGGGGCACCGGACCTCGCACCGGCGTGCGCGTCGGCGGATTCCGGTGCCCCGCTGTTCGAGGTGCCGGACGCCGGTTCCTTCCCCGCCGTACCGGAGTCGCCGTCGCCGTCGCCGCCGCCGCCGTGCCCGACGGGACCGCCCGCCTCCGTCGCGCCCTGCGTCCGCGCGGCCTCGGAGGTCGCCGTCGCCGCGCGGGCCGCGCCCTGGCGGCGGCCGCGCCGGAGCCCGAAGTAGTACGCCAGGACACCGGCGCCCAGCGCCGCCTGGAGGGCGAAGAGCGCCGACTCGATCTCGCCGGACGGCGGCTCGTACAGCGGGCTGAACCACGGCTTGTAGTCCGGCTGGAGCTCCGTGATCGCGGTCTCCGCCTCCGCGTCCGCCCCCGTGAACGGCTCCTCCTTGTGGTCGCCCATGCCCAGCGCGAGCGGCAGGACCGCGAGCGCGGCGACGAGGAGCAGCAGCAGCGTGTTGATCTTCGCGTTCCGGCTCATCGCGCGGCCACCTCCTCGTGGCGCTCCGCCGTCGGCCGGCCGAGGACGCCGAGCCGGACCAGCTCGCCCTTGCTGGACTGGGTGAGCAGCCGCATGACGAGCACGGTCAGCAGGCCCTCGCTCACCGCGAGCGGGATCTGGGTCACGGCGAAGATCCCGCCGAACTTGGCCAGCGCGCCGGGCACGCCGCTGCCGGGGTCGGGGAACGCCAGGGCCAGCTGCACGCTGGTGACGCAGTACGTGGAGAGGTCGGCGACGAACGCGCCGAAGAAGACGGCCACCATCAGCGGCGCACCGAACCGCCGCAGCAGCCGGTACGTCCCGTACCCCGCCCAGGGCCCGACGATCGCCATCGAGAAGGCGTTCGCGCCGAGGGTGGTCAGCCCGCCGTGCGCGAGGAGCAGGGCCTGGAAGAGAAGGGTGATCGTGCCGAGGACCGCCATGATCGGGGGCCGGAAGAGGATCGCGCCCAGACCCGTACCGGTCGGGTGGGAGCAGCTTCCGGTGACGGAGGGCAGTTTGAGCGCCGACAGGACGAACGTGAAGGCGCCGGAGGCCCCCAGCAGCAGGGTGGACTCGGGGTTGGACCGCACTTCGCGGGTCAGCGCGCGCACCCCGTGGGCGACGAACGGCGCGGCCGCGACGCCCCAGGCGGCGGCGTGCACAGGGGGCAGATACCCCTCGGCTATATGCATGGTTGGGAGACCCTCTCCAGCACCTCGTGGATGGACAACGCACCCCGGCCGGTCTCCTGGCTGACGGTCATACGGCCCGGCTCCGCCTTCCCACACCGTCGCGGTCTCCCGCGCCGGTCCAGTGGCTTCCCCGAGGTGTTCCCCCCGGGGGTGGAGCCGGACCTCCCGATCACAGTGGCGAGGGCCGCACCGGTACCGCACCGGTTTCCCGTACACCAAGGCCCTGCGACATTAGTGTGTTGACCTGCTGGATCACAACACGGTCGCCACCCGGCGCGGCCCGTCGGTCACTCCCCGCACACGGCGCGGACGCTCACTCCTTGCGGTACGCGTACGCCTCCGCGGCCGCCGCCGCCACCGCGTCGAGGTCCCCGCCGGCGCTCGCCGTGACCAGCGCGGCGACCGCGCCCTCGACGAACGGCGCGTCCACCAGGCGTGCGCCCTCCGGCAGTTCGTCGCCCTCGGCGAGCAGCGCCTTCACGGTGAGGACCGCGCTGCCCAGGTCCACGAGGAGCGCCACCCCGGCTCCCCGGTCGACGGCCTTCGCGGCCGCGCGGATCAGCTCGGAACTCGTGCCGAGCCCCCCGTCCGGGGTTCCGCCCGCCGGCAGCACCGGCGCCAGGCCGCCGCCCCCCGCCAGGCCTCGGGCCAGCTCGGCCACCGCCGTCGCGACCGCCGCGCTGTGCGAGACGAGCACGATGCCGACCGGGGCGGCGGTCCCGGGCGCGGGGCTCATCGCGCTCCCTGCGCGCGTGCGGTGTCGGCGAGCGCCGCGAACAGCAGCGCCGACGACGTCGCCCCCGGGTCCTGGTGGCCGATCGACCGCTCCCCGAGATAACTGGCCCGGCCCTTGCGCGCCTGGAGGGGTACGGTCGCGAGGGCGCCGTCCGCGGCGGCGGTCCGGGCCGCCTCGTACGAGCTCCGCAGCCCCTCGACGGCCGGCACGAGCGCGTCCAGCATCGTCTTGTCCCCGACCCGGGCACCGCCCAGCTGTGACACGGCGGCCACCCCGGCGTCGAGGGCCTCCGCCAACCGCACCCGGCTGACCTGCGCGTCCTCGCCCAGGGCCTTCCCCGCGCGCCGCAGCAGCGTCCCGTACAGCGGCCCCGAGGCGCCGCCGACCGTGGAGATCAGCTGCCGCCCGGCGGCGGTCAGCACCGCGCCCGGACTCTCCGGCGGCTCCTTGGCCAGGATCTCCGCCACGGCGGCGAAGCCCCGCCTCAGATTGGCGCCGTGGTCGGCGTCGCCGATGGCCGAGTCCAGCTCGGTGAGCCGGTCCGCCTCCCGGTCGACGTCCTCGGCCACCGCGGCCAGCCAGCGCACCAGGAACCCGGCGCCGAACGTCTCCGTCATGTCGCTCCCCATGCCCGATCCCGTCTCACCGGCCCCAGCGCAGCGCGGGCGTCTGCACCGGAGCGTCCCACAGACGCAGCAGCTCCTCGTCGACCTCGCACAGGGTCACCGAGCACCCGGCCATGTCGAGCGAGGTCACGTAGTTCCCGACCAGTGTCCTGGCCACCGGCACCCGCCGCTCGGCGAGCACCCGCTGCACCTCGGCGTTGAAGCCGTACAGCTCCAGGAGGGGCGTGGCGCCCATGCCGTTCACCAGGGCGATGACCGGCCCGGACGGCCGCAGGTCCTCGACGACGGCGTCCACGGCGAAGTCCGCGATCTCGCGCGAGGTCATCATGGGCCGCCGCTCCCGGCCCGGTTCGCCGTGGATGCCGATGCCCAACTCCAGCTCCCCCTCGGGGAGATCGAAGGTCGGACTGCCCTTGGCGGGGGTCGTGCAGGCGCTCAGGGCCACCCCGAAGGACCGGGACCGCTCGTCGACCCGGCGGGCGATCGACTCCACGCGCTCCAGCGGGGCGCCCTCCTCGGCGGCGGCGCCCGCGATCTTCTCCACGAACAGCGTGCCCCCGGTGCCGCGCCGGCCCGCCGTGTACAGACTGTCCGTCACCGCGACGTCGTCGTCGACGAGGACCTTGGCGACCTGGATGCCCTCGTCCTCGGCGAGCTCCGCGGCCATCTCGAAGTTCAGTACGTCGCCGGTGTAGTTCTTGACGACGAAGAGCACCCCGGCGCCGCTGTCGACGGCGGCCGCGGCCCGCACCATCTGATCGGGCACGGGTGAGGTGAAGACCTCCCCGGGGCACGCGGCCGCGAGCATCCCGTACCCCACGAACCCCCCGTGCAGGGGTTCGTGCCCGGACCCGCCGCCGGACACCAGCGCCACCTTCCCGGCCACGGGCGCGTCCCGCCGCACCACGACGCGCCGCTCGACATCCACGGTCAGCTCGGGATGCGCCGCGGCCATCCCCCGCAGCGCATCGGCGACGACGGTCTCGGGAACGTTGATCAGCATCCTCACGGATACCTCCTGGTGAGACTGGCAGGCATGTGACTGAGCAGGCTTTTCGCAGGTCAGAGGGGGTGATGTCGGTTCTTGTTATGGGCCGTTCGCGGCGCCCGGGGGCGGTCCCGAGCGGTACTGATGCCGACTTGCCGCCGACTTTCCTGACCACCCGTCAAGCTGGTCTGGGCGAGGTGCTCTTCGTACTCGTGCATGATGGCGCAATCATCCGCCTGGGAGGTGCGGTCGCGCACCGGTGCGTCGCGGCCGCCGGGTGGACCGCGCTGAAGGCCTCCGCTGGGGCGGCGGACCACTCCCCGCCGCAGCCTGAACCACCCGACCCGGCAGACCTTCCCGGTCACGGCACCAGGAGGAGGAGTGTGGGAGGAGGGGAGGCCACCGGGGCGTAATCGCGGCTTAAGGAGGGTGGGCGACGATGACGCGTTCACAGCGGAACCGATGCGAGGAGTGCAGGCATGACGGGGCTCACGGTCGACAGCGACGTGTGGATCAGGCGGTTCCATCCGCCCGCGGCGGGTGAGCCGGAGCGGACCCCGCTGGTCTGCTTTCCGCACGCGGGCGGGTCGGCCGCGTACTTTCACGGTCTCTCGGGGCTGTTGGCCCCCGCGGGGATCGAGGTGCTGGCCGTGCAGTACCCGGGACGCCTCGACCGCAGGAGCGAGGCCCCGATGAACGACGTGCGGGAGATCGCGGTCGCGGCTGTCGCCGCCCTGAGGCCCTGGGCGGATCGCCGGCCGGCGTACTTCGGACACAGCATGGGAGCCGCCGTCGCCTTCGAGGCGGCGCGGCTGAGCGAGCCCCGGCTGCTGTTCGCCTCCGGACGGCGCGCGCCCTCCACGCACCGGGCCGAGGCCTTCCACCTGCTCGACGACGACGCGCTGATCGCCGAGACGGCGCGGCTCAGCGGGGTCTCGGCGGAGCTGCTCGCCGACCCGGAGATGCGGGAGCTCGTCCTGCCGCCGCTGCGCGCCGACTACCGGGCCATCGAGACCTACCGCCCGGAGCCGGACGCCGCCGTCCGGCTGCCCGTCGAGGTGATCCTCGGCGACCGGGACCCGCGGGTGACCGAGGAGGAGGCCCGGGCCTGGCAGGCCCACACGACGGGGGAGTTCGGCTGCACCGTCGTGCCCGGCGGCGGGCACTTCTATCTGGCGGACCGCACCGAAGAGCTGGTCGCCCTGATCACGGGCAGGCTCACCAGGCCCTAGGGGGCCGGCGCACGTCGTCGTTCGGGCGGAGCCGTCAGCGTCGCGGTGGCCAGAGGCCGTCGATCATGACCGTCAGGACCGGATCGGCCTCGTCGGGGGCGTGCTCGCGCGTCCAGGCCGCCGCGGCGATCAGCGCGAACAGCTGGGCCGCCGAGATGTCGTCCCGCACCTCACCGGTCCGCTGCGCCCGCTCCAGGAGCTGCTGCCCGGACGACTGCATGGACGTACAGGCGTTGTTGAGCTCGGAGGTCTCGTCCTTGAGGCTGTCCATCAGCATGGTCACGAGCCCCCGGTAGGTCGTGGCGTGCGCCACGGCCGCCCGGACCCAGGTCGCGAGGGCCTCTCCGGCCGGCTGCGTGACCAGCAGTTCCCGTGCGGTGTCGCCGAGTTCGGAGAGGCTCTCCCTGAGCATCGTCTCCAGCAGCGCCTCCCGCGTGGGGAAGTGGCGGTACAGCGTCGCGTTGCCCAGCCCCGCCTGCTTGGCGATGTCGTCGAGCGAGGTGTGGATGCCGTGGGTGTCGAAGGCCTTGCTTGCCTCGGCCAGGAGCCGCTCGTAGTTGCGGCGGGCGTCTGCGCGCATCGTGCTGTCTTCTCCTCAGCCGTGCTCGAACGGTGCCGCCGCCGTAGCGACGGCGGCGGCACCATAAACGGGGTATAGCCCCGATTCTACCCTGCCTCTCCGCCGATCTCCCTGCTCAGCCGGGCTGCCAGCTCCGCGGGCGTCGGGTGGTCGAAGGCGAGCGTCGCCGCCAGCTCGAGCCCCGTCCCCTCCGCCAGCAGATTCCGCAGCTCAAGCCCGGTGAACGAGGTGAACCCCGCCTCCAGGAACGTGGCGTCCGGAGCGATCTCGGCGACGGTGTCGTGCCCGAGCACGGACGCCGCCGAGGACAGCACGAGCTCCAGGAGCTCCGCCTCCCGTTCCTCGGGCGCGAGCCCGATGAGATTCCGGCGCGGGACGGGGCCTCCAGGGGCATCGACGAGGTCGGAGTCGCCGTCCCGCGCCGGGGTCGAGTGGGCCGCCGGTTCCTCGGCCGGTCGTACGGCCGGGGCGTGCAGCCAGTAGGGACGCCGCTGGAAGGCGTACGGGGGAAGGGGCACCCGTCCGCCCGCCGGGGCGAGCGCGGCCCAGCTCACCGCGCGGCCGTGCGCCCAGGCCAGGCCGAGCGCCGAGAGCAGCGTCCGCGTCTCGGGCCGGTCTCCGCGCAGCGCCGGGACCAGGACCGGCGGTTCCTTGCGCAGGCTCTGCGCGGTGAGCGCCGCGAGGACACCGTCCGGGCCGAGCTCCAGGTACAGCCGGACCCCCTCGTCCTCCAGGTGCCGGACGCCCGGGTGGAAGCGGACCGCCTCGCGGACGTGCCGCACCCAGTAGTCGGGGTCGGCCAGTTCCCCGGCGCTCGCCGGCCTGCCGGTCAGGTTGGAGACCAGGGGGATCACCGGCGGCGCGAAGGACAGCTTCGCCACCGCCCGGCGGAACTCCTCCAGGATGCCGTCCATGTGGTGCGAGTGGAACGCGTGGCTCACCCGCAGCCGCTTGGTCTTGCGGCCCTGGGCCCGCCAGTGCGCCGTGGCCTCGGCGGCCGCGTCGGCGTCGCCCGAGACGACCACCGAACGGGGCCCGTTGACCGCCGCGATCGACAGCCGGCCCACGAAGCCCCGCGCGCCCTCCGAGTCTTCCGCGCCCTCCGAGTCTTCCGCGCCCTCCGCCAGGTAGGCCTCGACCTCCTCGGCGGAGGCCTGGAGCGACACCATGGCACCGTCGCCGCGCGCCGACTCCATGAGCCGGCCGCGGACGGCCACGAGCGCCACCCCGTCCTCCAGGGTCAGCACGCCCGCCGCGTACGCGGCGGCCAGTTCGCCCACCGAGTGCCCGATGACGAAGTCCGGCACCAGACCGTGGTGCTCCATCACCCGGAACAGGGCCGTCTCCAGCGCGAACAGGGCTGCCTGCGCGTACCGCGTGCGGTCGAGCAGCGCCGCCTCGGGCGTGCGGGGCGCCGCGAACACGACGTCCCGCAGGGGCCGGTCCAGGTGACGGTCGAACAGCCCGCACACCTCGTCGAAGGCGGCGGCGAACACCGGGTGGGAGCCGTACAGCTCGCGGCCCATGCCGAGGCGTTGGCTGCCCTGGCCGGTGAAGAGGAACGCGGTGCCCGCACGGCGCTCGGTCCTGCCCCGGACGACGGCCGGGGACCGGCCGCCGGACGCCAGGTCCTCCAGGCCGCGCAGCAGGGCCTCGCGGTCCTCGCCGAGCACGACGGCCCGGTCCTCCAGGGCCGGCCGGGCGGCCAGGGCCCGCGCCACCTCGGAGGCGGACGCCCCGGGGTGCTCCGTCAGATGGTCGAGCAGCCGCCGTGCCTGGGCGGCCGGGGCCCCCGAGCCGCGCCCGGACAGTGGCCAGGCGACCAGCGGGAGCCCGGTGCCGCCCTCCGCTCCCGAGGTCTCGTCGGACGGTTCCTCCGGTGCCTCCTCCAGGATCAGATGCGCGTTGGTGCCGCTGATCCCGAAGGAGGAGACGCCGGCCCGCCGGGGCCGGCCCTCCTCGGCCGGCCACGGACGGGGCGCGGACAGCAGCCGGACCGTGCCGTCCGACCAGTCCACGTGGGGGGTCGGCTCGTCCGCGTGCAGCGTGCGGGGCAGCACGCCGTTGCGCAGGGCCATCACCATCTTGATGACGCCGCCCACACCGGCCGCCGCCTGGGTGTGTCCGATGTTCGACTTGAGCGCGCCCAGCCACAGCGGCCGGTCGTCCGCCCGCTCCTGCCCGTAGGCGTTGATGAGGGCCTGGGCCTCGATGGGGTCGCCGAGCGTCGTGCCGGTGCCGTGCGCCTCGACGGCGTCGATGTCGGCGGGGGCCAGTCGGGCGTTGTCGAGGGCCTGCCGGATCACCGCCTCCTGGGCCGGCCCGTTGGGGGCGGTGAGCCCGTTGCTCGCCCCGTCCTGGTTGACGGCGCTGCCGCGGATGACGGCGAGGACCTCGTGGCCGTTGCGGCGGGCGTCGGACAGCCGCTCCAGGACGACCAGGGCCGCGCCCTCGCCGAACCCGGTGCCGTCGGCGCCGGCCGCGAAGGACTTGCAGCGGCCGTCGGCGGACAGGCCCCGCTGCCGGCTGAACTCGGTGAAGAGCCCGGGCGTCGACAGCACCGTCGCGCCGCCCGCCAGGGCGAGCGAGCACTCGCCCTGGCGCAGCGCCTGGACCGCCAGGTGGAGGGCGACCAGGGACGAGGAGCAGGCGGTGTCGACGGTGACGGACGGGCCCTCGAAGCCGAAGGTGTACGAGATGCGGCCGGTGGCGACCGACGGTGCGGTGCCGTTGCCGATGAAGCCCTCCACCTCCTGCGGGATGCGGGGGAGCCGAGCCGCGTAGTCGCTGTACATAAGGCCCGCGAAGACCGCCGTCCGGCTGCCCCGCAGCTCGCGCGGGTCGAGACCGGCCTGTTCCAGCGCCTCCCACGCGGTCTCCAGGAGCTGCCGGTGCTGCGGGTCGGTGGCCAGCGCCTCGCGCGGGCCGAGCCCGAAGAAGCCCGCGTCGAACTCGGTGGCGTCCGGCAGGAAGCCGCCGTTGCGGGTGTACGAGGTGCCCGAGCGGTCCGGGTCCGCGTCGTACAGCGCGTCGAGGTCCCAGCCGCGGTCGTCCGGGAAGCCGCCGATGGCGTCGGTGCCGGAGTCCACGACCCGCCAGAGGTCCTCGGGGCCGCGCACGCCGCCGGGGTAGCGGCAGCCGATGCCGACCACGGCGATCGGCTCCCGGGCCGCGGACTCGGCCTCGGCGAGCTTCTGCCGCGTCTCGTGCAGTTCGGCGGTCATCCACTTGAGGTACTCGACCAGCCGCTCCTCCTGGGAGGCGGGCTCGGCGGCGGAGCCCGCCCCCGTGGTGCCGTCTGTCGTCGGCGTCGTCGTCACTTCGACCGGGCCTTCCTGCCGAATTCGCTGTCGATGAGATCGAGGAGGTCGCTCGTCGAGGCGGACTTGATCCGGCCGGCCACGTCCTCGGGGCCCGCCGTCGGGGCCGCCGCCGAGGCCTCAAGGCCGTCGAGCAGCTCCCGCAGTCGCCTGCCGACCTCCGTACGGGTGTCGGTGTCCGTCTCCGGCGTGAGGGCGAGCGCCTTCTCCAGGGCGTCGAGCCCGGCGAGCGGGCCGGAGCCGGCGGCCGCGTCCGTGCCGGAAGCGTCCGAGGCCTTCGCCGCGGCCTCCTCCGCCCGGGTGCGCAGCAGCGTGGCCAGCGCGGCCGGCGACGGGTGGTCGAAGACCACGGTCGCGGGCAGCCGCAGCCCGGTGGCGGCGCTCAGCCGGTTGCGGAACTCCACCGCCGTCAGGGAGTCGAAGCCGAGCTCCTTGAACGAGTGCTCGTCGTCGATGAGGCCGGTGTCGCTGTGGCCGAGGACGAGCGCGGCGGTCTCCCGCACCAGGTCGAGGACCAGGCGCTCCCGGTCCTTCTCCGGCACCTGGCCGAGGCGCTCGGCCAGGGAGCCCGACGGGGTCGCGGCGGCGGCGCGGCGCGCGGGCGCCGGTACGAGTCCGCGGAACAGCGCCGGCAGGAGTCCGGCCCCGGCGCGGCGCCGGAGTCCGGCGCGGTCCAGCCGCGCGGCGACGACGGCGGCCGGCGCGCCGGCCAGGGCGCGGTCGAGGAGGGCGAGCCCGTCCTCGGCCGCCAGGGGTTCGACGCCGTCGCGGCCGAGCCGGTCGCGTTCCCGCCCGTCGAGGTGACCCGTCAGCGCGCTGCCGTCGGCCCACAGACCCCAGGCCAGCGACAGCGCCGGGAGGCCGAGGGCCCGGCGGCGTACGGCCAGACCGTCCAGCAGGGCGTTGGCGGCGGCGTAGTTGCCCTGTCCCGCGTTGCCCACCACGCCCGCGAGCGAGGAGAACAGGACGAACGCGGCGAGCGGCAGCTCGCGGGTGAGGTCGTGCAGGTGCAGGGCCGCGTCCGCCTTGGCGGAGAGCACCGTGTCGAGCCGCTCCGGGGTCAGCGACGGCAGGACGCCGTCGTCCAGGACGCCCGCCGCGTGCACGACCGCCGTGAGCGGGCGGTCCGCGGGGATCCCGGCGAGCAGCGCGGCCAGCGCGTCGCGGTCGCCCGCGTCGCAGGCCTCGATCCGGACCTCGGCGCCCAGCGCGGTGAGTTCGGCGGCGAGTTCCGCGGCACCCGGGGCGGCGGGTCCCCGCCGGCCGGTGAGCAGCAGATGCCGGACGCCGTGCCCGGTGACGAGCCGGCGGGCGACGAGCCCGCCGAGGGTGCCGGTGCCGCCGGTGACCAGGACGGTGCCGGCCGGGTCCCACGGCCGGGCCGCGGCTCCCGCGTCGGGCGCCGACGTGTCCGGCAGCGCGGCCAGCCGGGGCGCGTACCAGGTGCCCTCGCGCAGGGCGAGTTCGCTCTCGGCGGGACCGGTTCCCGAGGCCAGGGCGCGCAGGGAGGCGTCCGTGCCGTCGTGGTCCACCAGCGCGATCCGGTCCGGGTTCTCGCTCCGCGCGGTGCGCAGCAGCCCCCACGCGGCGGCGGCCACCGGGTCGACGGTGTCGCCGTCCCGTGCCGCGACCGCGCCGCGCGCCGCCACCAGGAGGCGTCCGGCGGCGAGGTGCTCGTCGGCCTGCCAGTCGCGCAGCAGCGCGAGCAGCGGGTCGAGCACGGCCCGGACACCGGCCCCCGTCGCGAGGGTGCCGGTCACGCCCGGGGGCTCCTCGGCCGCCGGAAGGACGGCGAGGACGGTGTCCGGCAGGCGCAGCGAGCCGTCGGCCACGGCCGCGCGGAGCTCGGTCGCGTCGGCGAACACGGGCGCGTCGCCGAGCGCCGCGGCGAACGCGTCGCCGTGCTTCCCGAGCACCGCCCACGTGCCCACGGCCGGTGCGGTGGGCGCGGCGGCGGTCGTCCAGTCGACCGTGTACAGCGGGAGGTCCGCAGCGCCGCCCGAGCGGAGCGCGGCCAGCTCGGCGGCCGGCAGCGGACGCAGGGCCAGCGTCTCGACCTCGGCGACGGGTGCGCCGTCCGTGTCGGTGAGCCGCAGGGCGACGGAGCTTTCGCCGGTCCTGGTCAGCCGCACCCGCAGCGCCTTCGCGCCGGTGCGGTGCAGCCGTACGCCGCCGAAGGAGAACGGCAGCAGGATCTCCGCGGAGTCCCCGGAGCCGTCCCGGCCGGCCGGCGCGAGCGCCAGCGGGTGCAGCGCGGCGTCGAGCAGCGCCGGGTGGAGGGAGTGGCCGGCGGTGGCGGTGTCCTCGGGCAGCGACACCTCGGCGTACAGGTCGTCGCCGTCGCGCCAGAGCGCGGTGAGGCCCTGGAACAGCGGCCCGTACGCGTAGCCGCGGGCGAGCAGCTCGCCGTACGCGTCGCCGAGGTCGACCGGCTCCCCGGCCGGCGGCCAGACCGGCTGCCCGGCGGAGGCGCCGTCGGCCGGGCCGGTGGCCGGGGCGGCGCCGAGCAGGCCGGTCGCGTGCCGGAGCCAGTCCGCGTCGTCGCCCGTCCGGGAGTGGACGCCCAGCGCCCTGCGGCCCGCCTCGTCCGGTGCGCCGACCGTCACCTGGAGCACCGTCGCGCCCTGTTCGGCGAGGGTCAGCGGGGCTTCCAGAGTGAGGTCCTCGACGCCGTCCGCGCCGGTGCGGTCCGCCGCGTGCAGCGCCAGGTCGAGGAAGCCGGTGCCCGGCAGCAGCGCCGTGCCCTCCACCGCGTGCTCGGCGAGCCAGGGGTGGGTCCGCAGCGAGACCCGGCCGGTGAACACGACCTGGCCGGAGTCGGCGAGCGGGACGCTCGCGCCGAGCAGCGGATGCCCGGCCGTGTCGAGGCCGAGGCCGTCCGCGTCGACGGCCCCGCCGGTGCCCTCCAGCCAGTAGCGCTGCCGCTGGAACGGGTACGTGGGCGGCCCCGCCGGGTCCGCGGGCGGCAGCGAGGGCCGCCATGCCGCGGGCGAGGTGCCGGTGACGTGCGCCTCGGCCAGCGAGGTGCCGAAGCGGTCGAGGCCGCCCTGGTCACGGCGGAGCGTGCCGAGCGCGGCCGCCGCGGCGCCCGCCTCCTCCGCCGTGTCCTGGATCGCGGGCACGAGCACGGGGTGCGCGCTGGCCTCGATGAAGGTGGTGTGCCCGGCGGCGAGCAGCCCGCGCACGGTCTCCTCGAAGAGCACCGGCTCGCGCAGGTTGCGCACCCAGTAGTCGACGGTGAGCTCGGTGCCCGCGAGCGGGCCGCGCGTGACCGTGGACCAGAACGGCACGTCCGTGGCGCGGGGTTCGATCCCGGCGAGCAGCTCACGCAGCTCGTCGCGGAGCGCGTCGACGTGCGGGGAGTGCGAGGCGTAGTCGACGGGGATCATCCTGGCCCGGACGCCCTCGCCGGTGAACGTCTCCTTGAGCGTCTCCAGGGCCTGGGGGGCACCCGAGACGACCGTGAGGGCGGGGCCGTTGACGGCGGCGACGTACGTGTCGTCGATCAGCCGCTCCCGTACGACGCCGGCGGGCAGCTGCACCGACAGCATGCCGCCGGTGCCCGCGAGCCGGGTGATGGCCCGGCTGCGCAGCGCGGCGATCCGGGCGGCGTCGGCGAGCGTGAGGGCGCCCGCCAGGTATGCGGCGGCGATCTCCCCCTGGGAGTGGCCGATGACCGCGGCGGGCTCGACGCCGTGACGGCGCCAGAGCCGGGCGAGCGAGACCATCATCGCGAACAGCGCGGGCTGTACGACGTCGACCCGGTCGAGCGGGGCGGCGTCGGGGTCGCCCGCGAGGACCGCCGTCAGGTCCCAGTCCGTGTGCGGGGCGAGCGCGTCGGCGCACTCCCGCACGTAACCGGCGAAGTCCTCGCTGTCCCGCATCAGGGCGCGGCCCATGGCGAGCCACTGGCTGCCCTGGCCGGGGAAGACGAACACGGCGCGGCCGGGCTCGTGGCCCACCGTCGTGCCCGTCACCAGGCCGGGCACCTCCCTGCCCGCGGCGAGGGCGTCGAGGGCGGTGAGCAGTGTCTCGTGGTCGTCGGCCGTGATGACGGCGCGGTGGTCGAAGCGGGTGCGGGCGGCGAGGGTGGCGGCGACCTGTGAGGCGGGGGTCTCGGGGTGTTCCGTGGTGTAGGTGTGGAGCAGGCGGGCCTGTTCGCGCAGGGCCTGCTCGCTCTTGGCGGACAACAGCCAGGGCAGGTGGGGGAGTTCTTCTTGGGGAGTCGTGTCGGTCTCTTCCGGTGCCTGCTCGATGATGACGTGGGCGTTGGTGCCGCTGATGCCGAAGGAGGAGACGCCCGCCCGGCGCGGCTCGTCGCCCGTCGTGTGCCACGCCTGTTCCTCGGTGAGCAGGCGCACGGTGCCGTCCGACCAGTCGACGTGCGTCGTCGGCCGCTCGACGTGGAGCGTCTTCGGCAGCCGGCCGTTCCGCATCGCCATCACCATCTTGATGACGCCGCCGACACCGGCCGCCGCCATCGTGTGGCCGATGTTGGACTTCAACGAGCCTAGCCAGAGGGGGTGTTCGGCGTCGCGCTCGCTTCCGTACGTGTTGATCAGGGCCTGCGCCTCGATCGGGTCGCCGAGCCGGGTGCCGGTGCCGTGCGCCTCGACGGCGTCGACCTGGTCGGCGGTCAGGCGCGCGTTCGCCAGGGCCTGACGGATCACCCGCTCCTGCGAGGGACCGTTCGGCGCGGACAGGCCGTTGCTCGCGCCGTCCTGGTTGGTGGCCGTGCCCCGCACCAGGGCGAGGACCGGATGGCCGTTGCGGCGCGCGTCGGACAGCCGCTCCAGGAGCAGCAGACCCGCGCCCTCGCCCCAGCCGGTGCCGTCCGCCGCGTCCGAGAAGGCCTTGGCGTGACCGTCGGGCGACAGCGCCCGCTGGCGGCTGAACTCGACGAAGCTCGTCGGGCCCGCGAGGACGGTCGCGCCGCCCGCCAGGGCCAGGGAGCACTCGCCCTGCCGCAGCGACTGCGCGGCCAGGTGCAGCGCCACCAGCGACGACGAGCACGCCGTGTCCACGGAGACCGCGGGGCCCTCGAGACCGAAGGAGTAGGCGATGCGGCCGGAGGCCACGCTCGCCGTGGTGCCGGTCGCCAGATAGCCCTCGACCGCCTCCGGCGCCGTCCCGAGCCGGGTCACGTAGTCGCCGGCGACGACGCCCGCGAACACGCCCGTGTCACTGCCCCGCAGCGCCGTCGGGTCGATCCCGGCCCGCTCCACGGCCTCCCACGCCGTCTCCAGGAGGAGCCGCTGCTGCGGGTCCATGGCCGTCGCCTCGCGCGGGTTGATCCCGAAGAAGGCCGCGTCGAAACGGTCGGCGCCGGTGAGGAACGCGCCGTGCCGCGTGTACGAGGTGCCGGACCGGGTCGGATCGGGGTCGTACAGCGCCTCCGTGTCCCAGCCGCGGTCCTCGGGGAACGCGGTCACCGCGTCCGTACCGGACAGCACGAGCCGCCACAGGTCCTCGGGCGAGGCGACACCGCCCGCGTAGCGGCAGGCCATCCCGACGATGGCGATCGGGTCGTCGTCGGCCGCGACCGCGGCCGGCGTCGCGCGCCGGGCGGCCGGAGCGGTGGCCGGCTCGGCGTCGCCGAACAGACCGGTGCGCAGGTGCGCCGCGAGGGCGGCCGGCGTCGGGTGGTCGAAGACCAGCGACGACGGCAGCCGCAGGCCGGTGGCCGCGTTGAGCCGGTTGCGCAGCTCGACCGCCGTCAGCGAGTCGAAGCCGACGTCCTTGAACGCCCGCTCCGGGGCGAGGGTGTCTCCGGCGCCGTGCCCGAGCACCGCCGCCGCCTCGGCCCGCACCAGCGCGAGGAGCTGCCGGTCGCGCTCGGCCGCGTCGACGGCCGCGAGCCGCTCCGCGAGCGAGCCGGCACCCGTCGGGGCCGTACGCCCCGCCGCGGCGCGCCGGGTGCGCGAGCGCACCAGACCGCGCAGCAGCGGAGGCAGGCCGCCCGCCTCGGCGCGGGCCCGCAGCGCGGACGCGTCGAGCCGCAGCGGGACGAGCAGCGGCTCGTCCGTGGTCAGCGCCTCGTCGAACAGCGCCAGGCCCTGCTCGGGGTCGATCGGCGCGAGCCCCGCGCCCGCGAGCCGGGCCAGGTCGCCCGCGTCGAGGGCACCGGCCATGCCGCCGCCGTCCGCCGACCCCTCCGCGCCCCACAGACCCCAGGCGAGCGAGACGCCCGGCAGTCCGTTGGAGCGGTGGTAGGCGGCGAGGCCGTCCATGAAGGAGTTGGTGGCCGCGTAGTTGGACTGCCCGGCGTTGCCGATGACCCCGGCGAACGACGAGAACATCACGTACGCGGACAGGTCCAGGTCGTGGATCTCGTTCGTGATCAGCCAGGCCGCGTCCTGCTTGGAGCGCGCCACGACGTCGAGCCGCTCCGGCGTCATCGACTCGATCGTGCCGTCGTCGAGCACACCGGCCGTGTGCACGACGGCGGTCAGCGGGTGCGCCGGGTCGACCGACGCGAACAGCCGCCGCACCGACGCCGCGTCGCCCGTGTCGCAGGCGACGACGGTGGCCCGGGCGCCGAGCTCCGCGAGCTCGGCGACCAGCGCGTCGGCGCCCGGAGCCCCGGGACCGCGCCGACTGGTCAGGAGCAGGTGCCGGACCCCGTGCCGGGTGGCCAGGTGACGGGCGACGAGCCGCCCGAGGGTGCCGGTGGCACCGGTCACGAGGGCCGTGCCGTCGGCGTCCAGGGCGCGCGGGAGGGTCAGGACCACCTTGCCCGTGTGCCGGGCCTGCCCGAGGTGCCGGAAGGCGTCCCGGGCCCGCCGCACGTCCCAGGCCTCCACCGGAAGTGGTCCGAGCCGGCCCGTCTCGAACAGTGAGAGCAGCTCGGCCAGCATCTCCCGGATCCGGTCGGGACCGGCCTCCATGAGGTCGAACGAGCGGTAGACCACACCGGGGTGCGCCTCGGCCACCTGCTCGGGGTCGCGGATGTCGGCCTTGCCCATCTCGACGAACCGGCCGCCGCGCGGCAGGAGCCGCAGCGACGCGTCGACGTACTCGCCGACGAGCGCGTCGAGGACCACGTCCACGCCACGGCCCTCCGTGGCGGCCAGGACCTCCCGCTCGAAGTCGAGGGTGCGGGAGTTCGCCAGGTGGGCGTCGTCGAAGCCCTGGAAACGCAGCGCGTCCCACTTGCCGGGCGAGGCCGTGCCGTAGACCTCCAGGCCCAGGGCACGGGCGATCTGCGTCGCGGCCATGCCGACACCGCCCGCGGCGGCGTGGATCAGCGCCGTCTGCCCGGCGCGGGCGTCGGCCAGGTCGGTCAGCGCGTACAGGGCGGTCAGGAACACCACCGGCGTCGCGGCGGCCTGGGTGAACGACCAGCCGGCCGGCACCCGGGAGAGCAGCCGGTGGTCGGTGACCGCGACCGGTCCGGCCGCGCCCTCGGTGAACAGGCCCATCACCCGGTCGCCGGGCGCGAGGCCGACGACGCCGGGGCCGGTCTCCAGGACGTATCCGGCGCCCTCGCTGGCGATCGGCGCCTCGCCCGGGTACTGGCCGAGGGTGATCAGGACGTCGCGGAAGTTCAGGCCCGCGGCTCGCACCTCGACCCGCACCTGCCCCGGGGCGAGGGGCGTGTCGGGCGCCTCGGCGGGCAGCAGCGCCAGGTTCTCCAGGGTGCCCTTGGCCGTCGCGCCGAGCCGCCAGTTCGCCTCGCCCGCCGGGACGGCGAGGCGCCCTTCGGGCGCGTTCGGCGTCAGCCGGGCGGCGAGCACGGTGCCGCGGCGCAGCGCGAGCTGCGTCTCCTCGGGCGTGTCGAGCACGCTGCCGAGCGACCGGTACGAGGCCTCGTCCCGGTCGACGTCGACCAGCAGGAAGCGGCCCGGGTGCTCGGTCTGCGCGGAGCGCACCAGACCCCACACGGCCAGGCTCTGGTCCCGGATCGACTCGTCGTGGCGGGTGGAGATGGCGTTGCGGGTGACGACGACCATCCGCGAGTCGGCGAACCGCTCGTCGGAGAGCCAGCGCTGGATCAGCCCCAGCATCCGGTGCGGCGCCTCACGGGCGATCGCCACGGGGTCGTACGTGCCCCGGGGCGGGCGTCCCGGCGTGAACGGCACCAGGACGTCGGCCGGAAGGGGCCCTTCGGCGGCGGCCAGCGCGTCGAGGTCGGCGTACCGCACGGCACCCTCACCGAGGGCGTCGGCGACGCCGATGACATCGGGGCCGACCACCGCGCGCAGGGGCGCGGCGGCAGCCGTCGCGTCGTCCGTACGGGCCTCGGCGCCGGGCACGGGCCGCCAGTCGACCCGGTACAGGGCGTGCGAGCCGTCGCCGGAGGCGGCGGTCGCGGCACCGATGTCGGCCGGGCGGATGAGGAGGGCGCCGACGTCGACGACGGGACCGCCCTCGGGGTCGTCGGCGGTCAGCGTGACCGTGTCGGCTCCGGTCCGGGCCAGCCGGACGCGCAGCCGGCCGGCGCCGGTCGCGTGCAGCGTGACGTCGGACCAGCTGAACGGCAGCCGCACCGTCTCCGGGGTGCCGCCCACCAGGTCCAGCAGCAGCGGGTGGAGCGCGGCGTCGAGGAGCGCGGGGTGCACGGGGTGACCGAGGGCGTCGGTCTCCTCGGGGAGCGCGATCTCGGCGTACAGGTCCTCGCCGTCGCGCCAGGCCGCCGTGAGGCCCTGGAAGGCGGGGCCGTACGCGTAGCCCTGGGCGTGCAGCTCCTCGTAGAGACCGGTCAGGTCCGCCTGCTCGCCCGGCGGCGGCCACGGCAGGGACGCGCGGTCCGTCCCGGAGCCGGCCGCGACCGCGGACAGGCTGCCGGAGGCGTGCCGGGTCCAGGACTCGGCGTCCTCGCCGCGCGCGTGGACGGTGAACGCCCGGCGGTCGGACCCGGCCGCCGCGTCGACCACCAGCTGCAGCTCCACCGAACCCTTCTCGCGCAGGACGAGGGGTGCTTCGAGGGTGAGGTCCTCCAGGACCGGCGTGTCCGTCAGCCCGGCGGCGTGGAGGGCCAGGTCGGCGAAGGCCGTGCCGGGCAGCAGGACCGTGCCGGCGATGGTGTGGTCGGCGAGCCAGGGGTGGGTGCGCAGCGAGATCCGGCCGGTGAGGACCAGCTGGTCGCTGTCGGCGAGCGTGACCAGGGCACCCAGGAACGGGTGCCCGGCGGAGACGAGCCCGGCGGACCGCACGTCGGTCCCGGCCGCGTTCGTCCGCTCGACCCAGTAGTGCTCGTGCTGGAAGGGGTAGGTGGGCAGGCCCTCGGGGATGCGGGTGGGGGTGGGGTGCTGCCAGGTGGTGGGCGTGTGGCCCGCGGTGTGGAGACGGGCGAGCGCCGTGGCCAGGGTCGTGGACTCGGGGGCGTTCTTGCGCAGGGTGGGCGCGAGGACGGCGGGCTGGGTGAGGGAGTCCTGGGCGAGGGCGGTGAGGGTGGCGTCGGGGCCGAGTTCGAGGTAGCGGGTGGTGCCGCCTGCTTCGAGGTGCTGGATTCCGGGGTGGAAGCGGACGGCTTCTCGGATGTGGCGGGCCCAGTAGTCGGGGGTGGTGAGGTCGTCGCCGGTGGCGGGCAGGCCGGTGACGTTGGAGATGACGGGGATCTTCGGGGCGTGGAAGGTGAGGCCGCTGATCGCGGTCCGGAACTCCTCCAGGACCTCGTCCATGTGGGCCGAGTGGAAGGCGTGGCTGACCGTCAGGCGCTTGGCGCGGCGACCGAGGCCGGTCCAGTGCGCGAGGGCCTCGGCGACGGCGTCCTCGTCACCCGAGAGCACCGTCGCGTCGGGGCCGTTGAGCGCAGCGACGGTCAGTCGTCCCTCGTGCGCGGCAAGGAAGGACGCGACCTCGTCCTCGGTGGCTTGGACGGCGAGCATGGCGCCGTCGTTGCGGGCGGTTTGCATGAGGCGGCCGCGGGTGGCGACGAGGGTGACGGCGTCGTCGAGGTCGAGGACGCCGGCGGCGTGGGCGGCGGCTATTTCGCCGATGGAGTGGCCGATCAGCGCGTCGGGGGTGATGCCCCGGGTTTCCAGGGTGCGGTGGAGTGCGGTCTGGAGGGTGAAGAGGGCTGCTTGGGTGTACTGGGTCTGGTGGAGGGTGGTGGGGTCCTCGTCCCAGATGAC